>JBKQUF010000048.1:0-3013 GCA_052140285.1 Limisphaerales bacterium
TTAATGGTAATGGTATGTTGTTATGGTATGAAGCAAATGACAGTTCCAATTGACCAAGCCGGCCGCATCGTATTGCCAAAGGACGTGCGCCAGGAACTCGCCATTAAACCCGGCGATACCTTCAATGTCTCAATTCACGGATCGTCTGTCACCTTGACGCCCAACAAAGAAGCGACAGGGTTTGTGAGAAAGGGCCATGCCCTGGTGTTTTCGAGCGTCGGCGACGAAACGCTAAAGCAGGAAACGGTGGACGACATTTTGGAAGAGGGTCGAAATGAAAGGTCCGGCCAAAGCTTCCAGGGACTTCGCGGGCCAAAAGGGTTAAAATCAAGTCACTTTCTGGAGCCGATTACACAGCCTTGATTCGCGAAGCGGCTCTTGCGGGAATTCAAGGCGGAACCATTTACGACGACGTTTTGATAAGGTGCGCCGCCAAGAGCGAGGCGGAAAAGATCCTCACGCTCAACCTGAGGCATTTTCAAAACATCGCGCCCAAAGACATCGGTTCGTTCATTGTTGCCCCGTGACGTTGCATTAACCATCTTAATCCCTCCCCTGCCCTACCAAGAAGTTTAATTCGTGTGGACAGCGCCGACGCGGGGCGGTACAAAATATGCCAAATGATAAACCCCTTGTTGAGTTCGGGAATCGCGCCGGCGGCTGACGCGGGGCGGCTTTGTCGTCTGTTTCCCCAGGTATTTCTGGCCTTCGCCATCGCCGGTTTTTCGGTCTGCGCGCAGGCGGTTTCACCGGCGGAGCGCGTTTCATTGGATGCCGGCTGGCGCTTCACCAAAGGAGACCCGGAGGGCCTCGGCGACAAATTGGCCTATTCGGAAATCAAGGATTGGGTTGAAGCCAGCGGCGCAAGGTTTACCACCAACTCCGAGATGGCCGCGAAGACCAAACCCAGCGGCGACCCCGCCGGCGAGGTCTCCTACGCGCAGAATAATTTCGATGACAGTCAATGGCGATTGTTGAATCTGCCGCACGATTGGGGAATCGAAGGCCCGTTCAAACAGGAGTATCCCGGCGAAACTGCCAAGCTGCCGTGGTGGGGGGTTGGGTGGTATCGGAAACATTTGACGGTCCCGTCGTCGGACCAGGGCCGCCGGATTTTCCTGGATGTCGATGGGGCCATGGCGTACGCCACTGTCTGGCTCAACGGGCATTACATGGGCGGATGGCCCTACGGCTATGCTTCCTGGCGGGTGGACTTGACACCCGGAATCCAGTTCGGCGGCGACAATGTGATCGCCATTCGTCTTGACAATCCACCGAATTCCTCGCGCTGGTACCCCGGCGGGGGCATTTACCGCAATGTCTGGCTTGTCAAGACCGCGCCGGTCCACGTCGCCCAATGGGGCACGTATGTTACCACGCCGCAAATCGGGCCGGACTCCGCTACGGTGAAAGTACGCGTCACGGTCGATAACGATTCGGATGCGGAGTGCGCCGTGAATCTGAAGAATGAGATTTTCGAACTGGCTGCGGACGGTTCAAGAGGGCGGCCGGTTGCGGTATTTCCTGCAAGCGAGGTCAAAATCCCCGCCCATCAATCCATGCAGACGGAGCTAACTGGGGCCGCCATCGAGCATCCGTTGTTGTGGAGCATCGAAAAGCCCGCGCGCTACGTTGTCGTGACTTCCGTGGAGCAAGACGGAAAAGAAGTGGACGGTTACCAAACCCCGTTTGGCGTCCGCACCATTGAGTTCACGGCGGACAACGGTTTTCTGCTCAATGGCCACCGGGTGCCGATCAACGGCGTCTGCGATCATCACGACCTTGGCGCGCTGGGCGCGGCGATCAATGTCAGCGCGTTGCGGCGGCAGATTGAGATCTTGAAGGAGATGGGCTGCAACGCCATTCGCACCAGCCACAACCCGCCCGCCCCCGAGTTGCTGGATTTGTGCGATAGCATGGGCATGGTTGTCATGGATGAATCGTTCGACTGCTGGAAACGCCAAAAGAAGTCCAAGGATTACCATTTGCTCTTCGGCGACTGGCACGAAAAGGATTGGCGCGCGGAACTGCGGCGCGACCGCAATCATCCCTCCATCATTCTTTGGAGCATTGGCAATGAAATTTCCGAGCAAGGTTCCCCGGCGGGCCATTTGATCGCAGCGGAACTGACCCGCATCGCCCACGAGGAGGACCCGACCCGGCCGACCACCGCGGCCTGCAACGATCAGCGCGCCGGCTACAACGGGTTTGAAAAAACCGTCGATGTTTTCGGATACAATTACAAGCCCCGCGAGTACGGGAATTTCCGGCGCGCCAACGCCCAACAGGCGCTGTTTGGAAGCGAGACGGCCTCATGCATCAGTTCGCGCGGCGAATATTTCTTCCCAGTCACCACGAACAAGAACGGCGGCAAGGCCGATTTTCAGATGAGTTCGTACGATCTTTATGCCCCGCCGTGGGCGACGCCGCCGGATTGGGAATTCAAGGGGCAGGATGAGAACCCGTTTGTGGCCGGCGAATTTGTCTGGACCGGTTTTGACTATCTGGGCGAGCCGACGCCTTACAACAGCGATTTGAGCAATCTGTTGAATTTCACAGACCCCGCCGAACAAGCGCGCATGAAGAAGGAACTGGATGAATTGGGGCACATCCCCACGCCGTCGCGAAGCTCTTACTTCGGAATCATCGATCTGGCGGGATTCAAAAAGGACCGGTTTTATCTTTACCAGGCGCGCTGGCGGCCGACGCTGCCGATGGCGCATATTCTGCCGCACTGGAACTGGCCGGATCGCGTCGGGCAAGTGACGCCGGTGCATGTCTATACGTCGGGCGACGAGGCGGAGTTGTTCCTCAACGGCAAATCGCTTGGCCGCCAGAAGAAGGGGCCGCTCGAGTATCGTCTCCACTGGGACGATGTGGTTTATCAACCGGGCGAACTCAAAGTTGTCGCTTACAAAGACGGGCAAAAGTGGGCGACGGACGTCGTCAAAACCACGGGGCCAGCGGCGAAACTCCTCATGCGCGCCAACCACGGTGAGATTCAAGCCGACGG
>JBKQUF010000049.1:0-11574 GCA_052140285.1 Limisphaerales bacterium
CGAGCTACATAATAAACCACCACAAACAATAAATGCAAGATAAATATGTGTATTTATGAATATATTACTTGCTACACAAATGCGCTTTTATTGGCTTTTTGTGAAAATTTTAGGAAGTTAGGCTAAGCTTTGAAATATCCGCTGGAATCCTTCAGCCGACTCGCCATCGCATTGCGCGAATCCACAACCAGCCGCGCATATTTGGCCACCAAAGCGTAATTCACCGCGTCATGCCGCGTCACTATCACCACCGCGTTCGCGGCGGCGATCGATTTTGCTGTCAACGGCACGCTGCGGCGACCGGCGAAAAGCGCATGTTCGCGCGAGGGGCGGATGATTGGAATGTGCGGGTCATGGAAAGTCACCCTGGCGCCCGACGCTTCCAATAATTTCCAGATGACGTAAGCAGGACTTTCCCGGTCATCGTCCACGTTCGCCTTGTACGCAATGCCAAGCAGCAAAATACGGCTGCCTTTCAGCGTTTCGCCCGCAGACCTCAGCGCTTCCCTTGCCCGCCGGACCACATAAGACGGCATCGCGGTGTTGATTTTGCCGGCCAATTCAATGAAACGTGTTTCCTGCCCATATTCCCGCGCCTTCCACGTAAGATAAAACGGATCGATCGGGATACAATGGCCGCCGAGTCCCGGTCCTGGATAAAAGGGCATAAACCCGAACGGCTTGGTCTTGGCCGCGGCAATGACGTCCCATACGTCAATCCCCATTGCCTCAAAAACCATCTTCAATTCGTTTACCATCGCGATGTTAACCGCCCGGAAAATGTTCTCGGTCAGCTTGACCGCTTCAGCGATCCGGCATGATTCCACCGGCACAACGTGTTTGATCGCCCGGCCGTACAACTCCACGGCGCGCTTCAAGCATTCCGGCGTGAAACCACCGACAACTTTGGGAACGTTCTCAATCTCACTTTGAGGGTTGCCCGGATCCACCCGCTCGGGCGAGAAAGCTAGATGAAAATCCTTTCCCGCGCGGAGGCCTGAATGTTTTTCCAGGACTTCCCGCAATTCCGTGTCCGTTGTTCCCGGATAGGTCGTCGATTCGAGCACCATCAAGACGTCCCGCTTCAAATGTGGCGCAATCGACCTGGCGGTATTCAGAATGTAACTCAAATCCGGCGCGCGTCCCTTTTTCAACGGCGTGGGCACGCAAATGATCACCGCCGAACATTCCGACACGCGGCGAAAATCGGTCGTCGCGGAAAATCTTCGTTGCTTTACCGCCGTGGCAATCTGTTTCGCGGCGATGTGTAAAATATAACTGCACCCGCGGTTCAGCTTCCCGATCTTTTTTTGATCCACGTCCAGTCCCAGGACGCGGCACTTTGATTTGGCGAATTGCAGCGCCAAGGGCAAACCCACATATCCCAGCCCGATAATTCCGATTTGCGGCTGATTAGGCATCAATTTTGACCGCATCATGGTCATTTGCGCTTCCGCTTGGCGAGATTTTTTCGCATCCTTCGCCTGCCGCGCATGAATTTTGAGTTTCATTTCCTGTGAACCATCCGAACGCCGCGAGGTTTTGGAGTGCTCCAGTCTTCTGGCGCTTTGGGTGTTGCGCCCGGGCCGAAAGCGGCAGAGGACTGCCGCACTCCAAGACGCTATCGCGCCGGCGCGAGCGCCTTTCGGTTTATGGTCCCAAGGCGCGTTCAATTTGGGAGGTTAAAGCTGTCCATGAGCGCGCCTGAAAACATTCTGCTGATCCGTCTCAAATCCATCGGCGATATTGTGCTGGCCTTACCGGCCGTCCATGTCGTCCGCCAAAATTATCCCGATGCCCGCCTGCATTTTCTGGTTTCAAAAGAATTCGCGCCGTTGCTGCGCGGGTTTTCCGAAATTGACGAAATCATTCCGTTTGATCGTGCGGCCTTCCATTCTCAAAGACTTCCGGCAATTGGATTCCAAATACTTCATCTGATCCGCCGGTTGCGTCAAATGCGTTTTTCGCTCGTGGTCGATTTCCAGGGATACGGCGAAACCGCGTGGTTGAGCTGGTTGAGCGGCGCGCCGGAACGATGGGGCAGCGTTTATGGTCCCGGACGCGAATGGTTATACACGCGGGGCGTCCGGCGCGATGACAGTCTGCATCTGGCGGATTGGAACCTCTCCCTCTTGCAACAGTGCGGACTGAAAGCGGGCGGGATCCAAAATGAATTCGTTTTGCCGGAAGACGCGACGATTGAAGCGCGAAAAATCTTCGCGGCGAACAATTTGGACACTGCCCGGCCAATCCTGTTTGTTCAACCATTTACCAGTTCGCCCCAGAAAGACTGGCCGCTGGAAAATTATTTGAGATTGGCCGCGGATTGGCGCGCGCGCGGAGCACAGATACTATTCGTCGGCGGTCCCGCGGACCAAACATCGTTGGAGCCGGCCCGCCTCGCCGGCTATTGCGTTGCCGCCGGACAATCGCTGCTGGCGTCGGCCGGCTTGCTCAAACTTTCCACGGTGACAATCGGCGGGGTCACCGGGTTGTTGCATCTCGCCGTGGCCATGCAAAAAAGAGTGGTAATGTTGGTTGGCCCGGCCCATGAACCCGGATTTCCCTATCAACATCTTAATTGGGGCCTGACTCCTGAAACTGGCGATCACGTTTCAAATATAACCGTCCCGGCCGTTATTGCGGCCTGTGCGGAGGCCTTCAACGAATCCGCCGGGAATGCTCTATGACAACTGTTTCCGCCACCGCGCCAATTGCCGCGCCACCTCTTTCGTTCCCGGCGCGCCGGTGAAATTGCGTTTGGACATCGCGGTTTTCAAATCGAATACCGCCAGGGCGTCCCGGCCAAACGTTTCATCGACGGATTTTAATTCGGCCGGCGTCAATTGGTTCAGTGGTTTTAAATTTCGTTCGGCCAACGCCACGACGGCGCCGACCACGTGATGGGCCTTGCGGAACGGCATTCCTTTCCGCACCAGGTAATCCGCCAGGTCGGTCGCCAATAATGCCGGGTCGCTCGCAGCGGCATGGCAGGCGGCCTTGTTCACCAAGGTATGCTCAAGCATCGCCGCCAGCAATCGCGTCGTGGCGCGCACGGTGTCGGCGGTATCGAACAGCCGTTCCTTGTCCTCCTGCAAATCACGATTGTAAGTCATGGGCAGTCCTTTGAGGAGTGTCAGCAGCGATACCAGGTTGCCGATCACTCGCGCCGATTTGCCACGCGCCAGTTCGGCAATGTCCGGATTCTTTTTTTGCGGCATCAGCGAAGATCCGGTCGTATAGGCATCGGCAATCTTGATAAAATTGAACTCCGCGCTCGTCCACAGAATCAAGTCTTCCGCCAGGCGCGAAAAATGCACGGCGAGCAACGCAGCCGCGGCGCAGAACTCCACCGCAAAGTCCCGGTCACTGACGGCGTCCATTGAATTTTGGGTCAATCGCAACTTGCCGGCGGCGTCCACAAACCCGAGCCGTTTTGCAACCAACTCCCGTTTCAGCGGCAGAGTGGAGCCGGCGATGGCGCCGCTGCCGAGCGGACAGACGTTCACCCGCGAATAGCAATCCCACAGACGCTCACAATCGCGTTCCAACATTTCGACGTAGGCCAATAAATGGTGCGCGAGATAAATCGGTTGGGCGCGCTGCAAATGAGTGTAGCCTGGAATGAGCACTTCCAAGTTTCGTTCGCCGAGCGAGACCAAGGCTCGTTGCAATTCGGCAATCTCGCCGAGCAGCGCCGTGATTTCGTCGAGCAACCACAAGCGCATGTCCAGCGCCACCTGGTCGTTGCGCGAGCGTCCGGTGTGCAGTTTGGCCCCCGCCGGAACGCGTCTCGTCAACCCGGATTCGATGTTCATGTGAACGTCTTCCAGATCGGGGTTCCATTTGAACTGCCCGGCGGCAATCTCCTGTCCGATCTGGTCCAGCCCCCGGATGATGTCGCGCAATTCGTTTTTCGTGAGAATGCCGATGTGCTGCAACATCTCGGCGTGTGCCATGGATCCGAGAATGTCGTACCGCCAGAGCCGGTGATCGAAAGAAATGGATTCGGTAAACCGCGCGGTTTCGACGGACGGCCCGGCGGCGAAACGATGGCTGCGGGACACCGGCAATCTGGCTGACGTGTTTTTCATAGGAACCGCAGTGGCGCGGATGCAAATGTTTAGCGCAAAGGCCCGGCAAGGCAAAGGCATTTTCATTTGAAAATGCGTTGCTGGTTTGGTTGAAATATGAAATGTTTCAGGCATAGCATGAGCGAGTTTAAATTTGCCTGCCCCGTTTGCGGCCAGCATATCAAGTGCGGGGCGACGCAGGCCGGCTCGATAATGACTTGTCCGACTTGTTTTCAAAAAATAACCGTTCCCAACGCCCCCGCCACGCCAGAGCAAAAATTCATCCTCGCCGGCACCAAGGTCGGCGGGGAACGGCCAAAGCCGAAAATTTCCGACACCGTCACGTTCCAAACGACCCGCCCCGAAGGCTTTCCCGGCGCCATCATCGTGGTCATCATTCTGGGAGCGGTCCTGGCGATCGCTGCCCTGATCTATTACGAGACAATTTTCAAGGACAGCCACCGGCCCCCCCACCCTTCCGCGGGCGCTTCTACGATTTCCCATGCCGCACTGGGAAACCCGGTCAGCGGCGATAATCTCGCGTTGCGCGCGGCGGCGTTCGCCAGCACCGAGCAACCGCCCCATCCCGCCGCCCATGGCAATGACGGCGACCTCACAACCCGTTGGTGCGCCTCGAACGGATCCGCGCCACAGTGGTGGACCGTTGACTTGGACAAAACTGTCACCATTACAAACGTCCAAATCGCCTGGGAACACGTCGCGGCCTACCGGTACGTCATCGAAGCCTCGCCGGATAATTCAACCTGGTCGGTGGTCGCGGACCGGTCGGGCGCTTTTACTCCCCTCGATATGACCTCCGATTCCTTTTCGGCACGCGCCCGGTTCCTCCGCGTCGTCATTACGGGCCTGCCGCCGGGGTCGTGGGCAAGTTTTTACGAATTCCGGGCCTTTGGCTCAATCGATGGCAAGTAACCCTCCCAGACGAATCGAATGGGTCGTCGTCCGTTTGATGGCTCAACAGGACTGGACCCTGGCGCTGGCCGAATCCTGTACCGGAGGTCTTATCGCGAACGCGATTACGAATGTGCCCGGCGCGTCCAAAATTTTTCGCGGCGGCATTGTCGCTTACAGCAACGACGCAAAGAGGAAATTTCTCAGTGTTCATGCGGCGACTCTGGATCGTCACGGGGCCGTCAGCCGGGCGGTGGCGAAGGAGATGGCGGAGGGCGCGCGGAGAAAATTTGGATCGGACTTTGCGATTGCCGTGACCGGAATCGCCGGACCGGCGGGTGGAACCATTGGCAAACCCGTGGGCACCGTCTTCATCGCGCTGGCCGCGAGGTCCGGGGCCACCGTGGAGCACCGGCTGAACCATCTTTCACGCCATAAATTCAAGGAAATCACGGCGCGGCAGGCATTACAGATGCTGTTGACCCGGTTAAAATCCGATGCGCTTTCCTCTTGAGGCGAAACAATAATTGCGCTAGGATGGTGCGGCCTGATACTCAGATATGTCGTTGACCGCTGATCCCTTGGCCACTGCCGACACTGCCGTGGTCGATTTTTTGGAAGCGACGCCTCCTACGCGTCGTCGCGGCACCTTATTGGTTGTGGATGACGAAGAAGGTCCGCGGCAATCTTTGAGGGTGATTTTCAAGGATGACTACGACCTGCTCATGGCGGAAGACGGACCGACCGCCATTGAACTGGCCCAAAAAAACGAAATCGATGTCGCTGTGCTGGATATCCGCATGGCTGGCATGTCCGGCATCGAAGTCCTCGAGCGCCTCAAATACGTCGATCCGAATATCGAGGCGATCATGATGACCGCGTTTGAAACCACGGACACCATCCGCCAGGCGCTCCGCTTGCGCGCCTGCGATTACATCAACAAGCCCTTCGATATCGCGACGATCCGCGCGGCGGTCAGCCAAGCCATGCAGCGCCGCACGCTCGAAAGTGAAATCCATAGCAGCGCGGAAAAAGTCCAGGAGCTTCTGAGTGAATTGCAAAATCAGCGCATCGAAGAGCAAATCGCCAAAACCCGCGGCGACATCTATGCCAGCATCATCCACGACATCAACGGTCCGTTGACGGTGATTTCAGGATTTGTTCAAGTGCTCAACCAACGTTTGAATCGCTCCTCCAACCTCGAATTGGAAGATTTGGAATTCATCAAGGACCGCTTGCGGATCATTGCCCGTCAGGTTGGAAATTGCATTGAGATTTCAAGGCGTTATCTCGGGTTTTTGCGGCGGCAATCGAACGAGAACGCTCCCAATGTGAGTGTCAATCAACTGTTCCGCGACCTCGACCAACTCGTGCGGGTACACCCCAGCCTCCAGGAAAATGAATTTAGCATGACCCCGTTCCCCCAAGATGCGGCCATCAAGATTAACGGCACGGATTTGATCCAGATTTTGCTGAACCTGACCGTCAATGCCTTCCAATGCGCTCCATTACAGCATAATGTCCACGTCAGCGGCGAAGTTTTGCTGACGCCGTTGGACCTGGCCAAATTCAAGGACGGACTCCAGGACCGCTTGCTAAACATTGAAGGCTTGGATAATACCGTTCCGCTCGTCAAATTTTCCGTCCAAGACAATGGCCCGGGGATTCCGCCGGAAGTGCTACCGAAAATTTTCCAACCCTATTTCACCACCAAAGGTCCGCGGCAAGGCACCGGCTTGGGCCTCAATATCGTCCAGCGCCTCATCAAGGAAAATGCCGGCGCCTTGCACGTGCATACGGTTCTGGGGTCGGGAACGACCTTTACCGTCTATTTGCCGGGACAGCGGTGACCGCCTTTGTTCTTCCCCGTTTCATGTCTTCTCTGGACTTGTTCTCTGTTCAACAAATAAGACGATGCAAAAAATGCTAGGCGTTGGGCAATACAAGGGTAGTTAGTTTTCCCTTTTTCATCGATGGTTTAAACGAAGCGGCGCAAAGAATAAGCCCCGCCTCGTAATCAAATAAAACCACGAATATGAAAAAGACAATCCTCTTGGCCGCCGTCATCGCGTTGGCGGCCGCAACCTCGGCGCGAGCCGCGGACGGCAAAGATATTTGGACGCAATCCTGTCTCAAATGCCACGGCGCGGACGGCACGGGCCAGACCAATATGGGCAAACGACTTGGATGCAGAGATTACACGGACGCCAAGGTCCAGGCCTCCGTGAGCGATGCGGATGCCACCAAGGCGGTCAAAGACGGCTTCAAAAATAGCGACGGCAAAACCCTCATGAAAGCATACGACACGCTATCGGATGATGACGTCAAAGCAGTGATCGCTTATCTGCGGACGTTCAAGAAATAACGCCCCCGAAAATGCAACGGCGCCCCGCGGCGAACGTCAATTCACCGCAAGAGTTGGACTGTTGCCAGGCGCTGCAACATTCAGAATGAATATGAAACTCAAAAACAGCAACCGGTCCTGGTCGGCAGGGATTAAGGCCGCCTGTTTTTGGGTTGTCCTCCTGGCGGGACTGGTGGCGCCGTCGTCGTTGTCCGCGCAACCGGTCCCCGCCACGAACGCCCCGCCGCAATTTTCCAACAGCGATTGCCTCGGCTGCCACCTGGATCCCACCACCACTCGCACAGTCAACGGCAAAGTCGAATCGCTCGTTATCTCGACCAATGCCTTCGCCCACTCCGTTCATGGCAACCTCAACTGCGTGGATTGCCACACTGGCGTCAAGGACCTCGTCCATGACCCGTTGGGCGCTCCCGACTGCACCCATTGCCATCCAAAGGAAGGCGCTGATTACGCCACCAGCATTCATGGCGTCAGTCATTTGCTCGGCGCCTCCGGCGCCGCGGAATGCTGGGATTGCCACGGGTCGCACGAGATGTTGCCCGTCAAGGACCCCGCGTCGCCGGTGTTCAAACTCAACCTCCCCTTCACTTGCGCCAAATGCCACAGCAATGCCGGTTTGACCAAAGAGTACGAAATCAACCATCCCGAAGCCGCGTCGCAATATATGGAAAGCATCCACGGGCGCGCGCTCCTGCAAATGGGCTTGATCGTTGCCCCCTCCTGTGACGATTGCCATGGTGTCCATGACATCAAACGTGCGGTGGATCGCGATTCCCCGATCAATCATGCCAACGTCGCCAAAACCTGCGGCAAATGCCATGTCGGCGTCGAAAAGACTTACGACCAGAGTATCCATGGACAATTGCTGGCCAAGGGCGACCCCCGCGGCCCGGTCTGCACCGATTGCCATTCCGCCCACGAAATATCCGATCCGGAAGGCAACAATTTCAAGGCGATGAGTGATGAGCGTTGCGGCAAATGCCACGCCGACCGGCTGGCGCATTACAAGGAAACCTACCACGGCAAAGCGGTGGCGTTGGGCAAACCCAATGTGGCTCCGGCGGTCGCCGCCTGTTACGATTGCCACGGCTTTCATGACATCCTGCCGCCTTCCGATCCGCGTTCACATTTGTCTTCGACCAATATCCTGGCCACCTGTCAGCAATGTCATCCCAATGCCACCATTGGCTTTACCCAATACGACCCTCATGCCAATCCCATGGATGGAAAACACTATCCGCTATTTCATGCCGTGTTCCTGGCCATGACCGGACTGCTGATCGGCACGTTTTCTTTCTTTGGCCTGCATACCCTTGGCTGGCTGGTGCGCACCGTTTATTTGTATCTGCACGATTCGAAAAATTTCCGCGAAGCAAAGGTTAAATTGCAGGCGGACGACGAATGGTTCACGCGGTTCTCACCGTTTGAACGCTTTCTCCATTTCCTGGTGGTGACGAGTTTTCTGCTGCTGGTGGTCACCGGGATGCCGCTCAAATTTTATTATACCGGTTGGGCCAAAGTGATGTTTCACTTCATCGGCGGACCGGAAACCGCCCGCGCGCTGCACCGCCTCGGCGCCCTGGTGACATTCCTTTATTTCGGGCTGCACCTTACGGCGCTGGCCGGCAATGCTTGGAAAGGCCGCAAGTCATTGCGCGATCAAGCCGACGGCAAGCTGCATCTCAGACGCATCTGGCCGGTGCTTTTCGGCCCGGACTCCATGGTGCCAACTCTCCAGGACTTCCACGATTTCGTTGCCCATAACAAATGGTTTTTCGGCAAAGGTCCCAAACCGGAGTTTGACCGGTGGACCTACTGGGAAAAGTTCGATTATTTTGCTGTGTTCTGGGGTGTGGCGATCATCGGCGCTTCCGGTTTAATCATGTGGTTCCCGGAATTTGTCACCCGGTTCCTGCCCGGTTGGATCATCAACATCGCCTTGATCCTGCACTCGGACGAAGCGTTGCTGGCTGCCGGCTTCATTTTCTCCATCCATTTTTTCAACACCCATTTCCGTATTGAGAAATTCCCGATGGATACGGTCATCTTTTCCGGACGCGTTTCCAAGAACGAGATGTTGCACGAGCGCAAACGCTGGTATGACCGCCTCGTTGCCACCGGCAAACTGGAAGACCAGCGCGTCAAGGATGGCTGGGAAGGCTGGAAAAATATCGCCCGGTCGTTCGGTTATTTCTTCTTCGGCCTCGGTCTTGTGCTGTTGGCATTGATCATCTACGCCATGGCCACGCGCCTGACGCACTGAGCGCCGGAGTTTGGCAAAATGAACGTCCGTAAACGCTCCGTTTTCCTGAAATTTATTTCAGGCGCGGTCGGTTTTATTCTGACCGCTGCGGCGGCCACGGCCGCAGTTCCTTCGGACAGTGATTGTCTGGATTGTCACGGCATGGATTCACTTTCCACGACCAATGCCAGCGGCCGGGTGATTTCGCTGTTTGTGGATGAGACGAAGCTGGTGGCATCGGTCCATAATAAAACCTCCTGTGTCAGTTGCCATGCCGACGTGAGCGCGCAACATCCCGATGATGGTCGTCTGGCGGAGCCGGTGAATTGCGCGATTTGTCATCCGCGCCAGACGGCCAGTTATGGCGCCAGCGTGCATGGGCTGGCGTTCAAATCCGGCGATGAAACCGCGGCCACCTGCCAGGATTGCCATGATTCGCACAACATTCTTTCATCCGCGTCGCCGGAATCGCCGTTGTATTTTTCCAGACAGGCGGAGACCTGCGGCCAATGTCACGATCAGGAAGCGAAAGATTGGGCGCAAAGCATTCACGGCAAGGCGGCTCTGGCGGGGAATCGCGACGCTCCCACCTGCACCGACTGCCACAATGAGCATAAAATTGTGGCGCTCAAGGGCGCTTCGTCCGAAGTCATCTCCGACGTCTGCAGCCGCTGCCATGCTTCCGTCAGATTGGATTCAAAATATAATTTGCCCGCCGACCGCGTGAATACCTACATCTCCAGTTACCACGGGTTGGCGGCTCAATACGGCTCGACGGTTGTCGCCAATTGCGCCAGTTGCCATGGCTACCATAAAGTCCTGCCTTCAAGCGACCCGGCTTCGACCATCAACACCAATCAGCTCGTGGCCACTTGCGGGCAATGTCATCCGGGAGCAAACCAGATGTTTGTCAGCGGCAAAATCCATGCGGACCTCGCCGCCGTGTCGGAACAAGGCGATTTCTCCGGGCAAATCAATGGGTGGGTGCGCCGCGTTTATCTCGTTCTGATTTTTGGCGTGGTTGGGGTGATGTTTGTTCATAACGCGCTGTTGTTTTTGAAGAAGACCGCCGCCCGCTTCCGCGCCACTGCCCGTCCGGTCCTGCGAATGAACGCCGCGCAGCGCTGGCAGCACATCGTTTTGGCGGGCAGCTTTGTTATTTTGGCCATCACCGGTTTCGCCTTGAAATTTCCGGATTCGTGGCTGGCGAAATTGCTCGGCGCCAGCGAGCCGTTCCGTCGATGGACCCATCGCGTCGCCGGAATCGTCCTGCTGCTGGCGGGAACTTTCCATCTGGTTTACCTCTTGCGGACCCCGGAAGGCCGCAAATTGGCCCTCGATTTGTTCCCGGTCAGAAAAGATTTCACCGACGCCCTCTGTGCCGCGCGCTATCTTCTTGGCTTGAGCACGGAGAAGCCGAAGTTCAGCCGGTTTGGTTATGCCGAGAAAATGGAATACTGGGCGGTGGGATGGGGCACGGTCATCATGGGCGTCACCGGCCTGATGATCTGGTTCAAGATGGACGTCACACGCTTCCTGCCCCGCTGGTTCGTGGACGTGGCGCTGACCATCCATTATTACGAAGCCGTCCTTGCCTGTCTGGCCATTGTTGTCTGGCACTTTTACCACGTCATCTTCGACCCGGACGTTTACCCGTTGAACCCGGCGTGTTGGGATGGCCGCGTCTCCGAAGAATGGCAGGGCCATGAACATCCATTGGAGGAACGGATGTTCCAGGCAGCCAAGCCCAATCCCAGCGGGGCTGCTGAAAAAAAACGGCTGCCTGATTGACAGGACAGCCGCTTCAATTGATCCGGTTTCGCCGGTTAATTTCCCAGATAGTCGCGCGGGTCGGCAATTTTTCCGGCAATCGCGCTGGCCGCCACCGTCGCCGGGGAAGCGAGGAAGACTTGCGATTCCTTGTCGCCCATGCGGCCGGGGAAATTGCGGTTCGTGGCGCTGATGCACTTGAGGCCCGGCTT
>JBKQUF010000050.1:0-13068 GCA_052140285.1 Limisphaerales bacterium
GTTTTTTTGACAACCGAGACGCCATAAATGTTACCAGGTTCCTTTCAGGCTGGAGTTGGAGAGCGGGCGTGACCGGTTACCAATCCAGGGCTGCAAGGCGACAATGAACGGCCAGTCGAAATCAACGTATTGCCTGAGCCAGTTAAAGGTGACTTTCATGAAATCAATTTATCCAAATTCCTAAATCGGTGCGCATCCGCAGCTTTGAGGAGCCATAAGCATTGTTCTGACGCACCACCAGATCATAATCAACTTTGGCGCGATATGAACCGAACACCCATACAAATAATGACAAAAAGTTCATATGGAGTGGTTCGGTCAGCCTTTCTTTGAAAATCCGAGACCAAATTTTTCGATGGGCAAGTCTTCTCAGTAAAAAAGGTTTCATGGCGTGTGGAAACGCCACATTCTTTGCCGGCTCCGCCGGCTTGCAAGTCAAATCTCCACCACCTGCAGGTATTTCGGCGCAATGACCTCGGCGATGGGTTTCAGGGCGCGAAGAGTTTCGACATGGGCGAGGCATTGGGTTTCTTCGCCGTGGATGCAAACAATTTTTTTGATGTCGCCGGAAATGCGCCGGACGTAAGTGTTCAGTTCATTCTTGTCCGCATGGCCGGAGTAGGTATCCAGCGAAACAACTTTTGCGCGGACCTGACTTGGTTCACCGAAAATATTCACGGGATTCACGCCGGCGATGATTTTGGCGCCCAGGGTGTCGGGTGCGCAGTAGCCGATGAACAAAATCAAATTGTTCGCAAAGCTGATGTTGTTCTTGAGATGGTGCCGGATGCGGCCGGCTTCGCACATGCCCGAGGCGCTGATGATGACCATACCGTCCTTGCGTTCATTGAGCTTTTTGGATTCTTCGACGCTGGTGATATACGTGAGATTTTCCATGCCGAACGGATTTTCATTGTCGCACAACGTCTGGTAAATCGTATCGCGCAAACTTTCGGGATGCCTTTTATAAATTTCCGTCGCGCGCAAACTCAACGGGCTGTCCACAAACATCGGCAGGCGCGGAAGTTTGCCGGCGCAAATCAGTTCGTGGAGCACATAAACGATCTGTTGCGTGCGTCCGACGGAAAAAGCGGGGATGATGATTTTGCCGTTTTGTTTCAGTGTCTCGCCAACGGCCTGGCCGACCAAATCGTCGGCATCGGGGCGCTGCTCATGGACCCGCGCGGCGTAAGTGGATTCAATCTGGAGATAATCCACGTTCTCGACCGGCTGGGGGTCGCGCAATAATTCGTCGTTGCCGCGTCCGATGTCGCCGCTGAACAGGTAACGGAATTTGCGCCCGTTTTCCTGCGCGTCCAAAATCACCTGGGCGGAGCCGAGGATGTGCCCGGCATCGCGAAAGGTGACGGTGACGCCGGACACCGGCTGGAAGGGCTTTTCGTAATCGTGCGCGACGAATTGTTTCACGCACTTTTCCGCATCCGGCATCGTGTAGAGCGGGGTGACGGGCGGCTGATGTTTTTTGGCCCGGATTTTGGAGACGAACAGGGCGTCCTGCTCCTGGATATGGGCCGAATCCAAAAGCATGATGCCGCAAAGGTCGCCGGTGGCGTTGGTGCAATGAATGGGGCCGTCGTAATTTTTGCAGAGTGCGGGCAGCTTGCCGGCATGGTCCAGGTGGGAATGGCTCAGGACCACGGCCTCGACCTGGCGGGGATCAAAGGGGAACGTCTTGTTGAGTTGTTCCGATTCCTGGCGTCGGCCCTGAAAGAGGCCACATTCGAGGAGTAATTTTTTGCCATTGACCTCAATGAGGTACATCGAACCGGTGGTGGTTCGCGACGCCCCGCAGAAATGGATTTTCATCGGGAAATTTTACGGATGGCGGTACACAATGCGAGCTTTGTTCAGATCATAGGGGGACATGGCGACATTGACTTTGTCACCGACGGAGATGCGGATGAAATTTTTGCGCATCTTGCCCGAGATATGGGCAAGGACTTCGTGTCCATTGGTGAGGGCGACCCGGAACATGGTTCCGGGCAGCACCTGGGTGACGCTGCCGGTCACTTCGATTGGTTCTTCTTTTGCCACGGCGCAATTATCCGGAAGAAATGCCATTGGCGGGGCATAAAATCAATTTTTTTTCGCGGCAAAAACAAGATGGACATCAGCGGTTAAACCGTTAAATTGGCCGGACTCTTATGAAATGCGAGATGATGAACGGTGTATTGACTTTTGCGCTGGGGGCGCTGGTCGTGCTGGCGGTGGTCTTCACGCTGCGGACGATCAATCTTTCGCGCGAAGCGAACCGGCTGCAGGTGCAGGCGGTCAGGATCAACCAATTTTCGCTGCGGCTGCAAGCGCTGGCGAATGAAACCGCGGCTTTCAACCAAAAATATCCCAGCCCGGATTTGACCCGCATTCTTCAAGGCCATTGACATGAACGAATTTGAAACCAATTCCGATTTGGGCGGACAGGTGGCGGCATTGCAACGGCAGGTTTTCCTGCTGCTGCTGGCGCTGATTGTGGTGACCGGCTCGCTGACGGTTTATTTGTGGTACCAATCGCACGAGATCAGCAAGAACGTCGATAGCCTCCAGACGCAAATCATCGATCCTTTTAACAAGAGGCTGCCGGCGATCAAGACGACGGCAAACGAATTGATTGCCTTTGGAAACACGCATCCGCAATACCGCGCCATCCTGGTGAAATACGGGTTTGAGACCAACGCGGTTCCGCCGGCAAAATAAATTTCAACCGACTTTGACGCCGCAATTCGGGCAAAAGTTCGACTGCGGCGGAACTTTTTTACCGCAGCCCGGGCAATCAGTGTGGGCTTTTTCGTGGCGGAAATGGATGATCAAATTTCTGGTGTAAGGAATCCAAGT
Organism: Limisphaerales bacterium; assembly: GCA_052140285.1. Taxonomy (GTDB): domain Bacteria; phylum Verrucomicrobiota; class Verrucomicrobiia; order Limisphaerales; family UBA11358; genus UBA11358. Next base: position 2,854 of record JBKQUF010000050.1, read on the forward strand.
AAAGAGGTACGCGAAGATGATGACATGGTGTTTGTCGTAAAAAATCGCGTAAGCCAACAGCAACAAGGAGCCGGCCAGGCTCAACCACCAGAACAAAACAGGGACCACAACCTGTTTCCTTTTTTCGGTGGCATACCATTGCACGACAAAGCGCGAGAAAAACACCGCGTTTCCGAGCCAGCCGACGCAAGTCCAAAAGACCAACCAGTTCATTCAGACAGCTTAAAGGCATGCTGACCGGATTTGGAGCAGGAAATCTGGCAAATTATTTCGCCAGCAGTTTTTGGATTTTGGCTTCGGTATCGGCTCGGCCGTGAATATCCTGGACGATGCCTTTCTTATCCACGAGCCAGACGTAGGGAAGTGTTTCGCCGTATTTCCGGCCATAGACATTGTCGGCGCCGTAACCGCCAAAAAACTGCGGCCAGGCCATGTGATATTGGTTGATGCACTTTTGAGCGGCGTTGGTGTCGTCGTCGAAGTTGATGCCGACGATTTCGAATTCGTTGGTGTGGTACTGGCCGTAAAGCTTGGTGAGGCCGGGGATGGACGCGACGCACGGGGGGCACCAACTGGCCCAGAAATCGACCAGGACTACTTTATTGGCGAGGGTATTGGTGTTGATTTCCCGGCCATCGGCAGTTGTGAAATCAATGGGGAGCAGGGTGCCGATGACATTGATCTGGTTTTGCAGGCAGGTGCCAAGGGCGGTGAGTTCTTTCGGGCCGCCGCTGTGGGCCATCACCCGGGCGAGGTCGTGCATTTTCAACAGGTCGCCATTCATGGCCAGGTCAGTGAGGATTTGGTAGCCGGCTTCACCGTCTGGGAATTCCTTCACCAATTCGCGCCCGGCCTGTTCCTGGGCGGCATCCATGTCCGCTCCCGATTCATCGGCGGCTTTCAACTGGCGTCCGATTTGGTCCAGACGCAATTGGTAGCGTAGCGATTCGGAGAAGTTGGTGTCGTCGATGAACGCCTGCTCGCGGGCGTTGAGGGTATCGACCCGGTTGGTGGCGCCGAAATGGACCGCCGATTGCAGCGCTTCGAGTTCCAGGATCCGGGCGTTGGCGGCGTTGGTATCGCCGGGGAAATTCAAATAAAACTTCTGCGCATTGTCGGCCAGGGCGGACGCCACGGCCATTTCCTGGTCGTCAAATTTATCCAGTTGCGCCTGGGTGGGCGGATTGGTCTGCCAATCCATGGGCGGGGTCGGCAGGGAGAAATTGGTCAGTTGCTGCCAGGCCTTCAACGGAGAGTTGGTATCGGCGGCTTGAGCCATTTTAGGGAGAAAAAGCGAGGCCATCAGAGCCAGAAACAGGTTTGCGAATTTCATAGGGATGGCCGGCTACCCGCCGGCGACTATGTTTACGATTTCCAATTTATCACCGGCGTTCAAGATTCGTTTCGCAAATTCGGAGGGGGCAACGGCCTGGCCGTTGTGCTCGACCACCACGCTGCGCGGCAAGAGCTTTTGCGCGGTCAGAAATGCCACGATGGTACAAGGCACGCCGGCTTCAACCGATTTTCCGTTGGCGACGATGGTCGAAGGCTGAGTCATCAGACACCGCCAATCCATTTGCGGTCCTCCCAGACCGCCTTGAGCGAGGTCAGGTTGCGGGAATCGAAAACGTTTTTGGCCGCGCCGGCGAGATTGCCCTTTTTCAAGTTGTTCCAAGCGTCGCTGGCGCTGATGGCGACGAATTGCAGCACGCTCGGGTCGCGATAGCAGTCAATCATGCAACGCGTGCAACCATCGCGGATGAGCTTGGAGTCGTCCCATTCATGGACCTTGCACATGGGTTTTTCCCAAAAATGGCAGCGATAGAGGTCGAGGTTCCAGTCGAGATAAAAATACTTATGGCCGCCCAGACAGCCGAATTTTTCCTTTTCGCCGCGCAAATGGCGCTGCATTTCCGAGAGCGATTCATTGGGGTTGACCACGGGAAACCCGCTGCGGGCCTTCAGGGTTTTGATTTTGCCGAAAAGCTCAATCAGTTCATCCTTGGAATAATTGACCAGGCCGCTGTCGCTAAAGCTCAAGTAACTGCTGGCCAGCGAGGTGAGCGGATAGCTGAAGGTGCAGCTTTTGAAATTCAGGGATTCGAGGAACGCCGGCAGCTTTTCGTAGTCATCAATCAGCCGGCTGGCGGTGATGCTGGCGGTCGTCTGAATTCCAACGCTGTGGAAAAATTCATTGGCGCGCTTGATTTTTTTGCAGACGTCGGGGAGGCCGCGGTTTTTTTCGTGTTTCGCAAGGTCATGCGCGTCGATGGACATGATGACGCTGCTCAATCCATCGCTCGCCAGGCCGCGCAAGTTGTCGTCGTTCCACAGGCCGCCGTTGGTGCAGATCATCGGATGGATGCCGCGCTCGGCAGCGTAGCGCGTCATGGCGCGGAGGTCGCGATGCACCATCGGCTCGCCACCGACGAACAACAGATAGCCGATGTGATTTTTCAGGGCGATATCAATAACCTGCTTCGCCTCGTCCAGGGTCACGCTGCTGCGGGCTTTGGGATCGAATTTGGAACGGGCAAAGCCGCAAAAATCGCAATCGGCGTTACAGATGTTGGTGATGGCAAATTGAAGGTAGCCGGGGCCGCCGTGCTTCAAGACTTCGCCGACGAGTTTGAGCACTCCTTTTTTGGGGCGCACCACCGGCTTGGAAAGATCAGGCGTCGCCGACGGAATCTTTTTTTCCGCGGGCGGTGGTTCGGCGATGACGGCTTGGCTCATTAAACCATTACATTGTGGCTTTGAAACCGGGGATGGGCAACTTTCTTTCGCGGGAATGGGTGGATTTTCTCTTTGCGCAATGGGCAGGGAAAATTTAGGATAATCGCGGTTTGTCCGATGGTGTAATGGTAACACAGCGCCCTTTGGAGGCGTTATTCATGGTTCGAATCCATGTCGGACAGCCAATGCATCCAATGAAACCAATAGTTTTGCGGATGTTTGCAAGGAATTTCACAAGAATGGGCGCGAAGCTGAGACGGAATCGGTGAACGACAAGAGGCCGCAATTGACCACTTCAAGCTAATTATACGATGACCGGCCCCGCCATGAGCAAGCAACTCCCGCCCGCCTGGAGCCTGTTCATCCTCACCGGCCTTATTTCGGGCCGGAGACCAACGCCTGAAGCTCGCGGTGGTTGACTTTGCCGGTGCCGAGCTTCGGAATTTCCAGCACCACTTTTATTTCCCGGGGGACGCTGAGATTCGTCAACCCCCTGGCCTTGAGGACGTCGCGAATCTCATCGAGTGTCAGCTTTGGTTCGTTGGTCACGGCGATGAGCGCCTCGCCTTTATTCTCCTCCGGTCGCGTGATGACGGCAATCTGACAGCGCAGGCCGTAGTGCGGGAAAGCTCCCCCCAGGGCGTCCTCGACGGCGGTGAGGCTCACCATTTCGCCACTCACCTTGGCGAAGCGTTTCAACCGCCCGAGGATGTGAAGGTAACCCTCGGCATCGACGCTGACGATGTCGCCGGTGTCATACCAGCCCTCAAGAGCCAGGAATTTCGCGTTCGCCTCGGCATTCAAGTACCCTTTCATCACATTTGGCCCGCGCACGAAGAGCTGCCGGCCGTCTGCCACCCCTTCAACCGGCTCAAGCTTGTATTCGACGCCGGGCAGAAGACGGCCCACGGAGCCGTAACGCGGCTCAAGGGGCGTGTTGACACTCAGGCACGGAGCGCATTCCGTGGCGCCGTAACCTTCGAGGATGCGCACGCCGAATTTTTGCACCCAGGTCTGCGCGGTGGTTTCCTGCAACTTCTCGGCCGCAGCAAACAGATATCGCAGGCTGCGGAAGTCGTAGGGATGCGCCTTGCGGGCGTAGCCGTTCAGGAAAGTATTCGTGCCGAGAAAGACCGTGCAGTCATGGCCATAGAGCGCCGCGGGCACCATGCGGTAATGCAAGGGCGAAGGATAGAGGAAGATATAAATCCCGCGCACCAGCGGCAGAACTGTCCCCACTGTAAGCCCGAAACTGTGAAAGAGCGGCAGGCAATTGAAAAGCCGGTCACCGTCGGTAATATCGGTGACGGCCAGCATCTGGCGGATGTTGGCGAGGAGATTGCCATGGGTCAACTCGACCCCCTTGGGCACGCCTTCGGAGCCGCTGGTGAAAACAATCACCGCCGTGGAGCCGAAGGAAGGCGAACTGCGGACCGTGGATCGCGGAATGAAAACGTGCCGGAGCAGGGTGAGGAATTTCCGGGAGCCGGTGATGCCGGCGCGCACGTCTTCGAGGTAAACCAGGCTGATGCCCGCTTTCAAAAAATCCTGCGCGTTGATCTTTGCGCGTTCGAGAAAGGCGCGCGAGGTGACGATGTGTTTGAGGCCGGCGAGCTGCGCGCATGCCAGCATGGCGGGGGTGCCCGAGGAAAAATTCAGAATGGCGGTCACTTTGCCCAGGCTCCATAACGCGAGGATGGCCACCGGTGTGGCATTGACATTGGGCAACAAAAGGCCGACCCGCCCGCCATCCGCGACCCCGCCGCGCAAGGCCTTCGCGAGCACGTCCGCCCCCACCATCAGCTTCCGATAGGTCAACGTCTGCAGGGTCGCGTCTTCGAGGACGATTTGGCGGGGACGGTTACGGGCGGTCTCGGCCACCGCCGAAAGGACATTCTGCGGACCAAAGCCCATCTCAACCTCGAACTGCTGCCGCACCATCTGATCGCGCAGCCAGGCGGTGAGCCGGGTTCGGGCGCGACCGGTGCTAATGTCCCCCAACTCAGGCGGGGCCAGCGTGGCGCTAAAATGCGCGGTTACTTTGGGAAAATATTTTTTTCGCCCTGGATTGGGAGAATACGGCAGGTATTTCGCACCGCGCAAATAAGCCGTAATGACTTTCGCCTTTGTTTTGAAAATGAGGAATCCGGTGCCATCAAAAAGTTTCATCAAGGCGCCCGTGCGCGAGAGACGGCCTTCGGCGAAGAGGACGAGCCGGCCGCCGCCTTTGAGAAAGTCCGCCATGCGCTTCACCGCGTAAGGCGAACCGGTATCAATGGGCAGGGTATAGTGGTTGATCATCAATTTCCGATGCAACCAGCTCGTTTGCGCCGAGACACTCGAAGTGACGAACTTCCAATCCTCTCCCAGAGAGGCCCAGAGAAACAGCCAGTCCAGCCAGGAAGTGTGATTGGGAATCAACAGCACCGGGCCGGGAGTTTTCAACGCATCCGTGTTGTAAGCACGGAAGCCGAACAAGACCCGGAGCAAAAGGCGGAAGACAGCTTTCATGGCTTTTAGAAGTGCATCAGTTGGGAAGAGGCACTTCAAACAAAATTTTCTCCCGTGGATGGCGAATCGTTAATTTAAGGAGACCAACACGAGGAATTAAACCAAGTGACCCGCCTGTGGGCCGCGCATCATTTCGCAGCAATAAAACGCAGGATCATTGCAGAGGCGGGCGCCACTGAGATGCTCAGGCCGCCGGAACCACCGCCTTCAATTTTATTCCATTGGCCCGCCCAATTTCCCTGCGCATCAATGGCCGCACCGCCCAGGGTGATGTCTGTTTTGGCGGCGACATCCTGGTTCTTCTGTGTCAGTTCCATTCGTTGCCATGCCCCCGAAGCCGTGCTTGGGGGTAATTGAACGGAAACCGAAGCCGGTTGCGCTTGGTCGCCGTAGCTCTTGTTGATCAACGTCAGATAAATGGAACCATCGTCATCCCGATAAGCGTAAGCATTGAAATTAAATGCGTCGGGCGCCTGGATCGTTGCCTCGAGAGGCCGTCCGCGCGCGCCTTCGGTAAAAGCCAGGTCGGCATAGGCGATGGGCCGCATGACAAATCCATGGCCGTCCGATTCATGCACGAATGCGGCATAATTCGCCGCGCTAAATCCTCCGTGGCGCCCGACCGATTCCCCGGTATGATAATTCACGCCGACGATGTGTCGCGCCGCCCACCAATGAGTGCAATCCAGCGCCCACAAGGTGGCTGCGTAGGTATCGCTCGAATTTTTGGCGCCGCCATTGTAGCAACTGTTCATCTCATCAATTCGATACGGCACTCCTTCGGCGGCCAGCACCGCGCCGATTTGCGCATAGTCTCTGCGATAACCGGCATGGAGACGGTTGGAAAGAAAACGGGCCCGGGTTGCGGGTGGATTTGTTTCGCCCGCCCGCCCCGAACCCAAAAAATAATAGTGATCGCTGTCCAATGCCAGATGTCCTCCCGCAAATTCGACTTTGGCCAGGGCCAACGTGTAAAAATTATTTCCGCCTCCAGTACATGGCGCGTCAAACATCGCCGCGGGCACGGTTTTCAGAATGGCATCATAATGGAGTTTCCATTGCGCAAAATAAGCGTCAAAGGTCCGGAGATAAAAGTCCGGCTCATTACCGATGGCAAAAGTATCGAGCATATCCGCGTCGTGGGCCGCGATATACCCGGCCAAACGCGCGGATTCGGCGGGGTCGCCATTCTTCAAGCGGAACGAATAAATCACCTTCACTCCGGCGGCGCGTGCGAATTGGAAAAGCTTATCAATATCCTGTTCCTGCGGAACTGCGACAAGCGGATCATCCGCCGAGTTTCCTCCAACGCGCAAACTCTTGATGCCAAGGGTCTTGAACGTGTTAACCAGCGCTTGGTCGTTGGGGTCGAAATAGTAGCGCCCGTTCCTGGGCAGAAGCATCTGCGATTCGTAGCTGAGTCCTAAAAAGCGCGGCGCCAGATTGGTCTCACTCCCGTCGTCCGTCACCGTCACGGCCACCGGCTGGACCTGTGCGGCGGCCAGACATGGAATCAGCAGCGCCAGCGCGAGCCAACGAACGAACAAGTGGATTTTTCGTTTCCGCGAAAATAACGAAGGAAGGTTCATTTGTTGCAATTACTCCATGTCACACGCTTCGCAGCTTTCGTCGCCGTTTGTCGCATTGGCTTTTCCGTTGTCGTATCGCTTCAGGCAGACCAACAAAATGCTGATGTCGGCAGGCGAGACCCCGGATATTCTGGCGGCCTGGCCGATGGTGGCTGGACGGATTTTAGTGAGTTTTTGGCGCGCCTCCAAGCGCAAGCTTGGCACTGTGGTGAAATCGAAGTCGCCAGGGATTTCCTTGCGCTCGAGTTTTTTGAACTTGGTGATTTCCATTTCCTGGCGCTCGATATAGCCGGCGTATTTCACGGCGATTTCGACTTGCTGAATCACTTCCTGGGGCAACGATTCATCACGATCCGGCAATTGGGAATAGTTCATCTCCGGCCGGGACAAAATTTTGGACAACAAATGGGAATGATTAAATGTATTATTCAATCTTATTATCTCGTTATCAATTTTAGCATTTTTTATAATGAATTTTTGGTAATTTTGCTCGGACAAGAGACCGATTTCGTGGCCGATCCCGGAAAGGCGAAGATCGGCGTTGTCTTGGCGGAGCAACAAGCGGTATTCGGCCCGCGAGGTAAACATGCGATATGGCTCGATGGTGCCTTTGGTGACGAGATCATCTATGAGGACGCCGATGTAGGCTTGGTCGCGACGAAGGACCAGCGGAGGTTGTTGCTTGATCCGACGAGCGGCATTAATGCCTGCCATCAGGCCTTGAGCACCGGCTTCCTCATAGCCAGAGGTACCGTTGATTTGGCCGGCGAGGAAGAGATTCTGGCAAACTTTGGTTTCCAGCCAAGGATGTAGTTGGGTAGGATACGCAAAGTCATATTCAACGGCATAAGCCGGACGCAAGATTTCAGCGTTCTCGCAGCCGATGATAGTGCGAATCATCTCAACTTGAACCTCGAAAGGCATGGAAGTGGAGAATCCGTTGACATAAAATTCATCGGTTTCAATCCCCTCTGGTTCGAGGAAAATCTGATGTCTGTTTTTGTCCGGGAACTTAACGATTTTATCCTCAATGGATGGACAATAACGGGGGCCGACCCCTTCAATCACCCCCGAATACATTGGAGATTTGTGGATATTATCGCGGATGATTTTGGCGGTCTTTTCGGTTGTAAAAGTAATATAACAGGGCAGTTGCCCATTGATACGGTTAAGCATCGAGCCGTACGGATAGGCGTTTTGCTCAAAATGGCCAACCGGCTTGGTGCGCGAATGTTCCACGTGGAACAAATCATCTTTCCAAAAGGTAAAATAAGGGACAGGTTCGTCTCCGTTTTGAATTTCAGTTTTGGAGAAATCAATCGAACGTCGCAGCAAGCGCGGGGGGGTGCCCGTCTTTAATCGGGCTAATTCCAACCCCAGTTCTTTTAGCGAGGCGGAAAGGTTCATTGCCGCAGCATCGCCCAGCCGGCCTCCGGATTGCTGGTTTGAGCCGATGTGCATCAGACCGCGGAGAAACGTCCCGGTTGTGACGACGATGACTTTACTGAGGTACTGGACGTCCAATGAGGACTGAACGCCATAAGCAGTGCCGTCCTTATGAAGAATAGAGATGGATTGGCCTTGTTTGACATCCAGGTTCGGCTCGGACTCGCAGACCCATTTTAAACGAAATTGATATGCTTTCTTATCACATTGGGCGCGAGGCGACCAGATGGCGGGACCTTTTTTTGAATTTAGGAGCCGGAATTGTATGCCTGTCATGTCGGTGTTCTTACCCATCTCACCGCCGAGCGCATCAATTTCCCGAACCAAATGGCCTTTGGCGGAGCCGCCGATGGCGGGATTGCAGGACATTTGGCCAATGGTATCAACATTGATCGTCAGGAGGAGGGTTTCGCAGCCCGTTCTGGCCGAGGCCAAGGCAGCTTCCACACCAGCGTGACCCGCGCCAATGACAATGACATCGTATCGCTTAGGGTAGATGAACATGATTAATTAAAGCGATATTTCGTGTCGGAATCAGTCTTTGTGACTGATATTCTTTGGTTTGCGGTTAAGTGCTGAATAACTTTGGAAAGTGTTTATATATATTGTTTATTTCCAATTGCTTGTGAAAATTATTCTGCTGTGAATAAGTTGTGATTTTTCTATTAAACCAATGGGCGCAGATATTTTCAAAAATAAATCAAAACGATCTTTATAAGGCATAATTATTTTTGACTTTATCGTTACCTAATATAATAATGCCAAATAATTGGCATTTAAAAGTATGCTGTAACGATATTTGTTAATTATCTGCGAACGCCTTTTGCGTCCGCGATTCCATCCGGCAAAAACTCGTCCGAAACGTCCATGCGGCTGAGGTCAATGGCCCGGCCGACTTGGGGAAATTCCGTCCGATATTTTGGGAACCGCTCCCACCGCTGCAATTTTGTATAAGTCATTAAATCGTAGTGTAGGTGATAAAATCAGATGGCGACGGTTGCAAGCAAATTGCGCGGAAATTTTTTGGGAACGTGGCAGTTCGGAACGAATAATGGTGAAACCGCCCACCTCATGCAGTGAGTTTTTTGCCGGACTAATGAAACGAGCGTCAGCCGTTATAAAATCTTCTGGACAGACTGGAAACATAGAACTTGTTTTAAACTGGCGGCTCTCACGGGCCCTTCCACCTTCGCGCGGAAACTATGGCGGCCAGATGAGTTTTTAGTTGAGTTATGAAACTTGAGAGTCCAGATTGCAGTCGTGAACCAGCCGCCGGTGACCGTGGCCATATTGGATCGTAACGCGGCGTGAACCTCTTGTGATGGATGAGTGCTGAACAAATACGGTCAGTTGGTTACGGCCCAATCGGTGCCCTGATCTCTGCTGTGATTGCTTCTTTGATTTTCAACTGGCAAGTCAAACGCTGGTCTCATCGGATACCATCGAAGTTTGGTGAAAAGGAAAAGGACCAGCTTCTAAAGGAGTATAAGAATACCAATCGAATCGCCAAAATCTTTGGGCTGGCGGGACTTTATAGTGCATTCATTTATTACAGGGGACACTCAACGACCGGGAGTGATTGGCGAGGGTTGGGGATCGCGTTTGGTTTAATGGCTTTCTTGCCAGTTGCCTATGTTGCGGGGGCTAATATCATGCACGGAACCGACAGAGTGAAGGAGGCGCTGGTCGCTTTTGTGATTGATCAACGAACTCCGCCCAAAGTGCTGGTCCTCTTCATCGGGATATTTTTTATTACGGGTGTGGCATGCGCTTTAAGTGTGCTGCTTCAACCGCCGTAACCCGACGCCTAAGCCGTAACCATGCAGTTGAGGCGTAAAACCGGCTGTATCGGATAACACAACAACCACAATTGGAACCAGTTACAAATGCAAATCCTACTGCATTGCCGTTGGTCTTCCGCACCGCTTGGTCA
>JBKQUF010000051.1:0-7408 GCA_052140285.1 Limisphaerales bacterium
TTGAATGTTGGATGTTGAATGTTCGATGTTGAATGTTCGATGTTGAATGTTCGATGTTGAATGTTCGATGTTTTCCCTCTTCCCCAAAGCGGCGTCGCGCTCGCTTGCCGTCGCGCTCCACGACGGCAAGCGAATGTGGCAGCGCACCCAAGTCCGCTTCGCGTCTTGGATTGCGGTGGCCGTGACACCGCTTTCAAATTGAGGGTGATTTCCAAAGGTCCCACGTCCTGCCCTTCTCCGCGCCAGGCCCTTCGCGCGACTAAACTTCCTTCCCTCTTGAATAAATCGCTCTTTATTGTTGCCAACAATCTTTAAATGAATTAAAATTCATTTTGTGAATCGTGATTCACAAAATCGGCCAAAGCCTCCCGGCCGCCGGGAGCGCGAAAAAGCGCATCGCCGGCAGGCCATTTTAACGGCGGCCGAACAGGTTTTCGCCATTCATGGTTTTGAAACCGCCACGATTGAACAAATTGCGCAGAAAGCCGAATACGCGGCCGGAACCATTTACCTCTATTTCAAGGACAAGAACGCCCTCTATGCCGCGCTGATGGCGAACAAACTTTCAGCCATGGTGGATCAAGTGGAAAAAGCCGCGCAGGAGGCCGCCCCCGCTGGTCCCGTGGACAAGTTGCGAAATGCCATTCAGGCCCAATTTGAATTCCACGATGCCAACCGCGAATTTTTTGAGGTGCTGATGCGCCACCACAAGGGGCCGCCCACCGTCGGCACATCCGATTGGAAATTGATCGGACAAACGATAAAACGTCATCACGCCGTCATCGTCGATCTAATCGCGCGGTTGCAGCGTCAAAAAATGATCCGCCGTGGTGACAGCGCGGATTATGCCGCCGCCTTGCTCGGAATCGTCATTCACCTGACGCGCAATTCGATGAAATCCGGCAAATCCCCGCTCGCGGCAAAAACGGATTTTGTCTTTCAATTGTTCATGACCGGCGCGCAACGCGTCTGAAAACCTTATGCAACGCGCCTCCAATCTCAATTTCACCGCTCTGCTGATCCTTGCCGCCGCCCTGGGGGTGGCGTCCGGCTGCGCCAAACATTCGGCGGCAACCACCCTGGAGACCGCCGTCGTCAAGCGTGGCAATCTCACGCAAAAGGTTTCCGCCACGGGCCTGTTGGGCGCCGTAAAAAGCGTCGATGTGGGCAGCCAGATTTCCGGGACTATTTTGAAATTGTTTGTGGATTTCAATTCCACCGTCACCAACGGCCAGATCGTCGCGCAGATTGATCCCGCCGTTTATCAGGCCAATGTCCATCAGTCCCAGGGCAATCTCGACAATGCCAGGGCCGCGCTGGAACTCGCGCGCGCCAACGAGGCCCGCGAGAAAAAATTGCTCGAGAATAAACTTGTGTCGCCGTCGGATTACGACCAGACCATCGCCAGCCTCCATCAGGCCGAGGCGAATGTCGAAATCTCCGAGGCGGCGCTGGAAAACGCGCAGGCGAACTTGAACTACTGCACGATTTATTCGCCAATTGATGGCGTGGTCATTTCCCGCAAACTTGACGTCGGCCAGACCGTGGCGGCCGCCTTCAATACCCCGGTCCTTTTCACCATCGCCAACGACCTCACCAAGATGAACATTGATGCCAGCGTTTCCGAGTCGGATATCGGCCAGGTCAAAACCGGCCAGACGGCTGAATTCACCGTGGATGCGTTCCCCGATGATGTTTTCCAAGGCAATGTCGTTCAAGTGCGCAAGTCGCCTTCCACCGTCGATAATGTTGTCACTTACGACGTCATTATCGCGGTGGATAATCCGGAGCAAAAACTCTTTCCCGGCATGACCGCGGATGTTTCAATTCTCGTCGCCAAACGAACAAATGTGTTGGTCATTCCAGATGCCGCGTTGCGCTTTATTCCGCCCGACGATGTGAAAGTGGATAACGTGGACGATTTTTCGCCAACCAATCAGGCCGCTTCCGCGCTCGTCACGGCGCCCAATCAACACGATATTTATGTTCCCTCCGGCGCCCCCAAGGAGCCGCGGCTCAAACTGGCGCGGGTAAAAGTCGGCGTGGATGACGGATCCGATTCCGAAATTCTTGAAGGCCTTCGCGAAGGCGACGCGGTCGTCACCGCCGCCTTGTCCAAGGCGGCCAAATCCTTGCAACCTTCAGGCCCGCCGCCCCAATGAGCGAACCGATTGAAAAATCCGCCCCGCCGGTGATTTTTTTGGACGCCGTCCACAAAATTTATCGCTCCGGTGAAGTGGACGTCCATGCGGTGCGCGGGGTTTCCCTGTCCATTGTCCGGGGCGAATTCGTGGCCGTCATGGGCGCGAGCGGCTCTGGAAAATCCACGCTGATGAACATCCTCGGCTGTCTGGATCGTCCAACCAATGGCCGCTACCTTTTGGACGGAATCACCGTTTCCGAATTAAACCGAAAACGCCTTGCCCTCCTGCGCAATCACAAACTCGGCTTCGTCTTTCAGAGTTTTAATTTGCTGGCCCGCACCACGGCGGCCGAAAACGTCGAGCTGCCGATGTTTTACAGCCACAAATTTCTCCCGCTCCGGCGCCAGAAAGAATGCGCGCTGAAAGCTTTGGAAAAAGTCGGGCTGGGGGATCGCGCGTCGCATCATCCCAGCCAGCTTTCCGGCGGGCAGCAGCAGCGCGTCGCCCTCGCCCGCGCGCTGGTCAACGAGCCTGAAGTGATCCTCGCCGATGAGCCTACCGGCAATCTCGACAGCCGCACCAGCATCGAAATCATGGGCGTTCTTCAGGTCCTCAACGCCGCCGGCATCACCATCGTCATGGTGACGCACGAACTCGACATCGCCTCTTATTGCCAGCGCATCATTATCATGCGCGACGGCGAAATTTTGAGCGATGAACCCAATCCCCATCCTCATCTGGCCTTGGATGAACTGGCCTTGCTGAACCAGCGGGAACGTCGCGTGAAACTCGCATGAACATTTGACCCGTGATTCAACTGCTGCAAATCGTTTTTATTCGCCCGGCGCGCACCGCGCGGCTCGCCTTGCGGGCCTTGCGCCGGAATAAATTGCGTTCCGCTTTGACCGGACTCGGCATCATCATCGGCGTCGCGGCGGTCGTGGCGATGGTCGCCATTGGCAACGGAGCCAGGGCGCAAATCGAATCAAAAGTTTCCGCCTTGGGGCAAAATCTCCTGATCGTTTTTGCCGGCAGCAGCCGGAATGGCGGCGTCAATGCCGGCTTGGGCAGCGCCAGCACCCTCACCCTGGCCGACGCGGAAGCAATGGGCCGGGAAGTGCCGGACGTGATTGCCGTCAGCCCCGAAGAACGTACCGCCGGCCAGGCCATCGCCAACGCACACAACTGGTACACGCAAATTTCCGGTGAATCCGCGCAATACCTCTCCATCCGCAGTTGGGACCTCGCCGCGGGAACCATGTTCACCGACCACGACACCCGCACGGCGGCCAAGGTCGCCGTCATCGGCTCCAAAACCGCAACGCAACTTTTCGGACCGGAAAACCCGGTCGGCCGCGTCGTCCGCGTGAAATCCATTCCCTTTGTCATCATCGGCCTGCTCACGAGCAAGGGCGCCGGCATGGGCGGGAACAATCAGGACGACGTTTTGATCGTGCCCTATACGACCGCGATGAAACGGCTCACTGGCGATAAATATCTCAAATCGGTCAACCTCCAGGTCTCCAGCGCCGACCGCATGGACACCGCCGAACAGCAAATCTCGAATCTGTTGCGGCAGCGCCACAATTTGTCAATCGGCAAGGATAATGATTTCAGCATTCTTAACCAAAAAGATATTGCCGACACAGTCGGTTCCATCTCCACCATCATCACCCTCCTGCTCGGTTCCATCGCGGGAATTTCATTGCTGGTCGGCGGCATTGGCATCATGAACATCATGCTGGTGAGTGTCACCGAGCGGACGCGCGAAATCGGCATTCGCATCGCCGTCGGTGCGCAACCGCAGGATATTTTGCTCCAGTTCCTCATTGAAGCCGTCACCTTGAGTCTCTTCGGCGGCATCTTTGGCGTGCTGATTGGATTTGGCGCGGCCAGGCTCGCCTCAACCGTGATGGGATTTAATGCCGTCGTCTCCATTGGTTCGGTCCTCCTCGCGTTTGGTGTGAGCACGGCCATTGGAGTTTTCTTTGGTTTCTATCCCGCCCGCCGTGCCGCCATGATGGACCCCATTGAAGCCCTTCGCTATGAATAAAAAAACTGCCCAAACCTTTTGCTTTCCGTCCTCTCACTGAACAACCAAACAACCCAATCCAAATCCAAAAACATAAACATTATGAAAAAACTAAAACTATTCACCGCCATCGCCGTCGCCGCGCTAACCCTCTCCCTGGGGGGAAAGGCCCTCGCCCAACCGCAGGGCTTTGGCGGCGGCATGAATTTCCAAAACATGGACCCCCAGCAAATGATCCAGCAGATGCAGCAGCGCATGAACGATTCCTATCGCGATCAGATGGGCGTCACCAATGACGATGACTGGTCCCTCATCCTGCAAAGAATCAACGCCGTGGAAAAAGCCCGGATGGCCACGATGGCCGATGGCGGCGGGATGATGGGCATGGGCGGAATGCGCGGCGGCCCCGGCGGCCCCGGCGGCCCCGGCGGCGGATTCCAGAACTTGTTCGGTCAGCCCAGTCCCGAGTCCACCGCGTTGCAGCGCGCGGTCGATTCGAATGCGCCCATGGCGCAGATTAAAGACTTGATGACCAAATTCCAGGCCGTTCGCCAGGCGAAACAGGCCGCGCTGGCCAAGACGCAGGACGATTTGAGATCCGTGCTGACGGTCCGTCAGGAAGCCATCGCCACGTTGGGCGGCTTGTTGGACTAGCCCCGTCCGCCCAATAACAAAATGAATCAGGGTGAAATCTTCGGCTTGTCCGGCCGCCTTGGCGCGGACAAGATCACCGCTGGATTCTTGCCGTAATCCATCATCCCATGAACGACGCCTTTATTCACGCTCGCAAGTTGACGCGGCGTTACCACGTGGGTAAAACCGTCGTTGCCGCGCTGTCGGATGTTGAACTCACCGTTCCTCCCGGTGAATTTACCGCTTTGGTCGGGCCATCCGGCTCCGGCAAATCCACCCTGCTCAATCTGATCGGCGGATTGGATCGTCCGAGCGGCGGCGAAATCCGCGTGGGGGGTTTGTCGCTGGAAACGGCTTCCGAACTGGAACTGGTCCGTCATCGGCGCGAGCGTGTCGGGTTCATCTTCCAAAGTTTCAATCTGCTTCCCACCTTGAACGCGCTCGAAAACGTGGAAGCTCCCTTGATGCTCGCCGAAGTTCCCCGGCGCGCCCGGCGCGAGCGCGCGGCGGCCTTGCTCGAATCCGTCGGTCTGGCGCCGAGAACCCTTCACCGGCCCAATGAACTTTCCGGCGGCGAAAAACAGCGCGTGGCCATCGCCCGCGCGCTGGCCAACCATCCTTCCCTCCTGCTCGCCGATGAACCCACCGGAAATCTCGATTCCATCGCCGGCGGCGCCGTCCTCGATTTGTTATGCGGCCTCGTCAAGGCGCGCGGGTTGACGATGGTCATGGTCACCCACGACCCGGAGGTCGCCGCCCGCGCCAACCGCATCATCCATTTGCGCGATGGCACTGTTCAGCACATTGAAACCATGCGCCCGGCGGAGCAACCCCTATGACGATTCAAGATCAAATCCGCACCGCCTTGTCCAACGTCGGCCGCCGCAAATTGCGTTCCGCGCTCGCTTCGTTGGGCGTTGTCGTTGGCACCGTCACCATCGTCGTCATGGTTTCGCTGGCTTCCGGCGTGCGGCGCCAGATCAATCATCAATTCGCTTCCATTGGCCTCGACCGGCTCACCGTCACCCCGGCCGGCGGCCGGCGCGGCGGATTCGGCCCGCCCGGATTTGATTTGCTCGGATTCTTATCCCCCAAAAAAATCATCACCCCGCTGGATGTCAACCGCTGGCGGCAATTGCCCGGCGTCACTCAAATCACTCCGGAAGTCAATCTGCCCGCTTCCGTCGGATTGCAATTGAAATGGAAAGGAACCAATCAAACCGTGTTGATGAGCGGCGCTCAGCCAATGCGCGGTAACTTTTTCCAGGAACCGCCGGAACCCGTCGCCGGTTCGCTCGACCTTCCCGAATCGGGCGGAATTACCGTCAGCCGGGGAACCGCTCAATCTTTTGGCATTGCGAACAACGACTTCGCCGCCGTCCTCGGCCAGCGCGTGGAAGCCGTTTTGCGCACCTCGCGCGGTGAAACTCAAGGCTTCCTGCTGCGCATCCAGGGAATTTCACCGGAAAATTCCCCCGCCATTAATGTCTCCATTGCTGACCGCATTGCCATGAAGAATTGGTGGTTCAACTCCACCAACACTCTCGATCACGACGGATACGACCTGGTGACGATTCGCGCGGAAGACGTCACCCATGCCAGCGCGTTGACGGCGCAACTCCGCGGCGAAGGCTTTCAGGTGCAATCGCTGGAAATCGTCGTCGAAATCGCCAATCGCATTGTGACCGCCATTACCGTCATGTTCATCCTCATCGGCGGCATTGCGCTTCTGGTGGCCACCATTGGCATTGCCAATACCATGGTGATGGCCATCTATGAGCGCACCCGCGAAATCGGCATTCTCAAGGCCATGGGCGCCTCACGCGCCGAAATCCGCCAAATGTTCATGATGGAAGCGGGCTTCATCGGCCTCATCGGGGGCGTCATCGGTTTATTATTCGGCTGGCTGATCGGGGTTGGCTTGAATCAAGTCATTCCGATTTATTTACGCTATCGTGACCTTCCCACGCGCGGCAATTTCTTTGTCGTCACCCTCACCCTTGCCATTGGCGTGATTGTGTTTGCGACCTTTATTGGCCTGGTGGCCGGATTATTGCCCGCGCAACGCGCCGCCAAACTCGATCCGCTCCAAGCCTTGCGGCATGAGTGAAAACGCCGTTGGCTGTTGGTATCATCCTCGTCCTCATTCTCATCCTCGCCCGCAGGAACGGGTGAGCATCGCTGACACCGCTTTTCCCTATTGGCTGTTGGCTGTTGGATGTTGGATGTTGGCTATTGGCTGTTGGATGTTGGATGTTGAATGTTGAATGTTTTCTTCTTTCAGCATTTCCGCTTTCTGCTTTCTGCTTTCTGCTTTCTGCTTTTCAGAACTGGTGGGCCTGCCCGGACTTGAACCGAGAACCAAAGCATTATGAGTGCTCTGCTCTAACCAATTGAGCTACAGGCCCGTCAGATTCAGGATAAAAAATCGGCTGGCTTTTACAACCCGCAATTTGGCCATGCCCTGATTTGAACCGGGCAACTGTTTTTGTCCGGGGAGCGCGCCCGCCTCGGGCGCCGTTTCCAGCGCCCCCGCTGGAAACAATTTGGCGTCCAACCTGATGGCCGCGCCCAAAAACTGAGAGGCGTTCCGGCCTGT
>JBKQUF010000052.1:0-35425 GCA_052140285.1 Limisphaerales bacterium
GGCCTCGAACACGACCCACAGCGGAGCGATCAGGAGATGTTCCCAGCAACTGTGCCACGTCGACTAATCTTCCGGTTGATTAACGTGCCATTAATGGGGGTGGCAATGCCCGGCAATACTCCATTGACGGCCGCGCTCCGGGCCTCTGATTTCAAAGTGATGTTTGCGCCGGCGCCTTTTGGCAGCAGTTCAAAAGCCAGATTGTCCGGATTGTCAATGGCCAGCGCGACGGGCGAGCGAAAAGTAAGGTTTTCATCCGGAACTTTAATCAACTGCTCCAGACAATCGCCCGCGGGAACTCCATCGTCGTCCATTGACCAGACCCAGTCATGGCCGCCGCCAAAGGCATGTTTGAATCCCGTATGAAAGCCTCCGGCCCCTCCAAGATTCTTTTGGGTAATCACCGTCAATCCCTCCTGTTCCTTGAGCCATTGAAGCGTGCCATCCGTGCTGCCATTGTTCACCACGATGATTTCATCGGGCGCGCGACTCTGGTGGCGCACGGCGGCGATGCACTGTTTCAGGCATTCCAGCCGGTTGTAGGTGACAATGACTGCTCCAATTTTCATGATCAAGCTGAAGGAGTGCCGTCGCGCCCCGGCATTGGCGTGGAGGCCAGCTCCAGGCATCTCCGGGCAAAGTGTTCTTCCGGCTTTTCCGGAAAAAGCCCGCGAACTCTTTGGGCGGCGCGCAATCCCATTTCTCTCCACTCGCCGCGTTTCTGCCAGGCGCATTCAAGCGCGGCATCCAGCAAATCCACTTCGGCGGCCCGCGCCAGAAATCCCGTCACCCCGTCTTCAATCACCTCCGGCACTCCCGCCACCGCCGTGCAGATCGCCGGACGCCCGCTGAGACTCGCTTCCACCAGCACAATCGGCAATCCTTCAGACCTCGACGCCAGCACCAGCGCATGGCAATTCTCCCATATCCCGGATACCCCCTGCACAAATCCGCCAAACTCAACATTACGGACTCCGAGCAGCCCGGCCAATTCCCCCAGCGATCGGCGGTTGATTCCTTTTCCAAAAAAATGGACCCGCACCTCCCGCTGCTGCCATTTGGGCTGGGAAAGCACGCGCAGGAGAATATCCTGTCCCTTGGATTGCGGCTGCAGCCGTCCCACACAAGCCAGCCTGAACCCGCGGCTCTCATCCGGCCACGCCAGCGGTTGTTGATACGGCGCGCGAAACGAATTCCAGACGATTTCCCCGCGGGGAATCGAGGCGGCGATTTGCTTTTCCGTAAGCCGCAGGTTGTGCGAAGAAACGAAGAACGCCGCGGCCGCGTTCTGGTAAACCGCTCGCAACCGTGCCGCCCGCGAATCTTCCGGCCATGAGTATTCGGATGCCCATTGCACCACCGTCGCGTATCGCCAGCCTTCTTTCACGCATAATTCCATCAGCTCCAGGCCGTTTTCAGTTGTATTCTGGCAGACCATCACGAGGTCCGGGCGCAAATCACGGAGCCATTTATAATCGGCATTCCAGGGACCAATTCGTCGGCCCGCGGGGAGAAATCGGTTGAGCAGGCGGACCGGCAGACGCGGAATATACTCCCGGATGTGAATTTTGCAGCCGGCCTTTTCCAATGCGTCCCATTCCGGCCGCGGCCCCTCCCAATCATTGACCCCGGCCTCGACCCGGTGGCCTTTGGCCAGCAGCGCGTGCGCCGCCGCTCCCCAAAGTTGTTCGCTCCCGCCCCACGTCTCGCCATACATCGTGGAGATGAATGCAATTGCGCTCATCAGTCGGCCGCGGTTTAATTTCGCGGCAGCAATGCCGCTAATTGCCCGACAAATGCCGCCGCCGGGTCCCGCGGGATTTTTTCTTCAGCCGTCCTTCGCGCCTGCACCCCCATTTCGGCCAGCCGCGACCGGTTTTCCCACAGTCGTTCCAGCGCCTCATCCATCAATTCCACCGTCGGCGCCGGCGCGACAAATCCATTGACCCCTTCCTCGACCAGTTCCGCATTCCCGCCCACCCGCGTCACCACCGCGGGCCGTCCGGAAAGAAATGCTTCCACCAATGCCAGCGGCAACCCCTCCTGACGCGACGGCAGAACCAACGCATGGTGGTCCTTCCAGACGGACGCCACATCCTCCACGTAGCCGCATATTTTTAAATTTGTCAGGTTCAGGCGGCGGATTTGTTCCTGGATGATTTGCTGGTTGGGGCCTTTCCCAAAAAAATCAATCCCCAGCGCGCGCTCGCGCCATTTGGGCAGGGACAGAACATCCAGCAGCAGGTCCTGTCCTTTGGCGTAAAGTTCGAGCCGCGCCACGCAAGCCAGGCGCAGCGGGTCCTCCCCGGACGGCCAGGAGAACGCCTCGTAAAATTTCACGTTGAACGGGTTGCGGACAATCTCATGATTGGTAAATCGCGTCGCGAATTGCGTTTCCAAAAACTCCCGGTTCCGTTCCGAAATGAAAAACAACCTCTTCGATTCATGGTATAAAGGCCGTTGCCGCTCAATCTCCACGTCGTCCGGCCAATATACCCCCTCCGGCACCGCCTGAATGACATTCACATAAGGCACCCCCCATTTCCTGCATCGTTCCATCGGCGCCAGCCCATCCGTATTCCCGCCTTGTGAAATTACCGTCAAATCGGGGCGAAACATCCGGATGGCCTCCTCGATTGGCTCGGCGGGCTTCAACTGTAGCGCCTGCGGGAGGAACCAATTGGCTGTTCGGGCCGCGCCCGATTGATTTTGAAATCGGGGAAACACCTTGATGCCGTCGGCTTCCAAACCCTGAATGCGCGGATGGAGTTCAGGCCATCCGTGTACGCTGCACGCCACCCGGTGGCGTTGCGCGAGAACCTTCGCCGCTTGCGTCCACAATTCCTCGCTTCCCCCCCACGGAAAGCCTTCCATCGTGGACACAATCAGTATTCTGGCCATATCGGAAATAACCGTCGTTGCCGGGGCACTATTGCCATTTTTCAAACGGCCACGGATGCTTCTTGCTGTTGGCCAGATTGGCATCATTCGCCGTGATCTCTTCCCGGCCATTCACCAGCCGTTCCACCAACTCCACCCCTTGCATAAACGAATGGTCCTGGTTGCTCACCTCGTATTTCCACAAGCCAAACCGTCCCCGCGAAAATACGCCGTGTTTCTCAAAAAATGGAATCATCTCCGCCAGCGCCTCGTCCCGCGTCAATCCGGGTGTCGGATAACCATACCCCGCGCGATAGCTCCAGGTGGAAACAATGGCATCCCGGCTTGGAATCAGGCGCGTATTGATCGCTCCTTGTATAACATCTTCCAACAGGGTTTTCTGATGCACAGCTTTGCAAGGCGACTCCGAAACCTCCGCCATCAGCGACCAATAATTCCGGATGTCCGGCACGTTGTTCGGCGAATAATTGCTGAACACGGTCACCCGGTAAAACGGGCAATTGTCTTCCGGAAAATACATCCAGCACTTCGTCCGCAACTCTTCCGGCGGCGCGCCCTTCAGGCCGATCCCAAAGATATTTGAAGCCGACGACAGCAAGCCCCGTCCGGCAAGTTCGGTAAATTGCGTTTGCCCGCTCAACTTGATCAATTCCCGCAACGGAATCGTGGAAACCAACCCATCGTAATCCAGCGTCTCGCCGCCCGCCACGGTCACCGTGTGCCGCGTCAAATCAATGCTCTCAACCTTCGCATTGTATCGCAACCGCTCCTGGGGCAGCCGCTTTGCGCATTCACGCCAAATCGCGCCCGTGCCGCCGTATTTCGGAAACTGGAACATATTGTTCGGCCCCCACGACACATCGTCTTTGCGATGCGCCAGGTTATGCAGCACCCGTTTCAGGTCCGTCACCGCCACCCGCTCCCCCACCCAAACCGCATTCATCATTTCCGGCGGATACGCCCAAACCTTGAAATTGTAAGGCAGCATGAAAACCTCCGCGAGTCCCGGCCCGAAGGTCGCCAGTATCCACTCCCGGAAATTGCCCGGCTTCACCTGCCCGTTCCGGGTGATCTCCACCAATCCCCCCAGGCACTTGTCCAAATCTTCCGCCGGCAACCGGTGGATGTTGTTCTGAAACGGATAGGGTATAAACCGGTCGCGCATCCATACCCACGACTCCCGCTGATGATGCAGCCACCCCTCCTTGCCGAGAAACTCCTCCATCGCCCGGTCAAAATAGTCGTAATGCGAAAACTGCACGTGCCCGCCGATGTCCCAGGTAAACCCCTTCTCATCCACAAACGAGGCAGCCAGCCCGCCCGCCTCGCTCCCCGCTTCCAACAACTCCCAGTCATGCCGCCCCAGTTCCTCCAGCCTCCGCGCCGCCCCCAAACCGGTCGGCCCGGCGCCGATGATGACAATCTTCTTCATTAGTTCGCGTTGAGAAATGGCGTCAGCGTCTGAAGTGGCGAACAAATCTGGAGATTCGTCTTCGCCCCCATTTTTCCAGCCTTGACAAAAATGACTTTTCCACGGCCGCAAGGCGCTGTTCAACACCCTCGATCCGGGCCAGCGTTTCGAAAGAGGCATTGGCTAGCAGCGGCAGCCATTGGCTCATGTTTTTCGCTGCCAGCGCCTTAAAGCGTTTCATCTCCCTTACACTATCGGCGGTCGCGCCTCCACTGTGTTTGCGATACCACACTGTGATTGCAGGGGTGAAACGGAAAAGATAGCCCTTGGCAACCAAGTCAAACCAAAGATCCCAATCCTCCACGTGCTGAAGGACGGGAGACTCCTCGAAACGCACTTCTCCAAGGGAATTTTCGCGCGATATTACCACGGCGGACGGGTTCATCCCGTTTCGCAAACCCAGCGAAGCGGGAAAAACTCGGGCTTCCCACTCGGTGTATCCCCAATTTGCCGATGGACGGTCCCCGGGCTTTTCGCTGAACATCTCAACCATGCTTGCCGATACCAGACCGATTTGCTCCGGCGAGGAACGGATGCGAATGTGAATCTCCAAATGCGACGGAAACCAAATGTCGTCCGGATCCAAAAACGCGAGAAGCCTCCCTTTGCTCGCGCGAATCGCCGTGTTCCGGGCCGCTCCTACCCCGCGATTCGTTTCATGACGGATGAATTCAACCCGGTGATTTGCATACCGCCTCCCAAAATCGGCGACCGTCTGGCGGGTTCCATCCTCCGGCCCCGCATCATCCACTACTATAATTTCCCAGTCCGAATACGTTTGCGACCCGACGGATTCCAGCGCCGCCCCCACAAAGCGTCCCATCTTGTAACAAGGAATAATTACGCTGACATTGGCATCATTCATGCAAGTTTGTTCCATATCATTCGCAATTCTGTCTGCTCACTTGAAGCCCGGCTGCAAAAATGCTCCTCAACCCCGCTTGTCACTAGACGCCTGTCGCCTTCGGCGTGCCGAGCGCGGCATCTCTCCCCGGTTCGCCGCCCGACTTGAACTCCTGAATGGTTTCCAGCGCGCGGGATATTCCCAGCCAGCGTGCCTTCTCAAATTCAATTTCAACGCCTTTCCGCCTGGAACTGTTCCACCATCGCTGCCCTTCGTGGAAAAATTCTGACGGACTTGCGCGGAATAGCGCCTTGATTACTTTCCCGCACTCCGGTTTGTCTTCCGGCCTCTCCACCCTTCGCCCATGGATGTAATCAAGCATGGCGTGGGAAAATGCATGCCCCTCTGCTATTCGTAACAGGTAATCCAGCTGAACTCGCCGCCGCTCAATCAAATGCGTGAACTTCAGTTCCGAAAAAATTCCTTTCCCGTAACCATGCTCGCAGGCAACCCACGAAAATTCATCATCACCACATGAATTTAATTGAGTTCCACGCCGGTCCAGGCCCGGTCTAAGCGAACAGGAATTTATTGACTCACAATACCATTTGCCGATTTCACGCCGAATTGCCAGCCCGGCGCCCCATGGGATGATTTCATCGGTCGGCCAGTTGGACCATCGCGGTTCATTCACCGTTCGCAATGCCAGCATCGCCAGGTAAGGGATGAGATCCTCCGAAGGCTTTTCTTCAAATTCCGGCTCCAGTTTCCCCGCCCCCAGGCATCCCAAATTCGGATGCTTGAGCAAAAGCCCCTGCGCCATCGCCAAATAATCGGTGGCGGCAATGTTGTCATCATCCAGAAAGATGATTATATCAGAATCAGACTCCTTAATCCCCCGCAACCGCGCCGGTGTCAGCCCAAGTTCCTCTTCGCGAATATGACGTGCCTGTGGATGCCACGACAAATCCCACTGTTTTGCCAGCGGCTCCCGGGAAGCGTTGTCAATCAGCAGCAGCTCCCATCGCTCCCTCGGCAGCGTCTGCCCCTTCAGCGCATCCAGTACCCGTTGCAAATAATCCGCCCTCGGATTATGCGTGCAAATGATCACCGATATTTCCATGTCCAAACCAATTTCAGTTTTTCTCTTCAGTTTTAAGCGCTTCAGCGTTTGACCTCGGTTTTTATTTCAGCGTTTCCGCTTTTCAGCGTTTCAGCATTTGTTTTCAATTTCCGCTTTCTGCTTTTGAAATTGTAACACTATCGACGAGAAGTGGAGACCGTGACCGTGCCATCATTTCTTCAATCGCATTCACGACCTGGGGTGCCGCTATGTTCTCCATGCACATTCGATTGTAATCACACCTGTTCCAGAACCAGCACGGGGCGCAGGGCACCGCCGAATACAGGTTGATATTGCAACCATACCCGAATTGCCCCGGCGCGGTCCGCCCTCCGAAAACAATCACCGCCGGACATTCCACCGAGCGCGCCAGGTGCATCACAAATCCTTCAAGACCCACAAATAATCGGGCCTGCGACAGAATGGCTGCGGATTCCCGAATACTCGTCTTGCCGCGGAGATCCATCGCCTCATTTAACAACGGATCGGTTGCCGACCCGATCTGGGCAAATTTAAAATCCTTCTTCCGCCGGTTGATGACTTCCTGAAATCTTTCCGGATACCATTCCTTGTTTCGCATCGGCCATTTCGCCGCCAGACCGCTGCTTTGAATAATGATCATCCCCTTTGCCCACGCGGCCTTTTCTTTCTCAGCATCCGTCGGGTAAAAGTAGGGGCGTATCTCTATTTTACCGGTCACCCCTGCGCGGATGCATAATTCAGTAATCACATGCCCGGTCGTGGGCTGCCCCCGGTCCAGTTGCGGATCGTATCCCGCATATTCCAAGGGTTGATATCTGGCTCCCCACAGCATCGCATAATCCCGAAAACGATCTTCCACCGGCACTACTTTGGCTGCGTCCCTGTTGCCGGAAAAAAGCTGGGGATGATTTGACATCATCCAGATTCTCTTTTGTCCGCGCTTCCTCATCTCCCGCAATACAACCGTGCAGAGCAAATCGTCACCCGGCGCGGTCCCGAAATATATCACCGCCTTTGGAAATCCAAACCGGCCTGCAAAGAGCGGGTCCTTCGCCAAATTAAGCGCCCGTCGATAATAGATCGATCCGCGCTCATAAATCTCTGCCGGTATTACCCTCCTTACCGCCGCTTTGCATTGGACAAGTGCATTCACTCGTGTCAGTTTTTCGCGCCTTCCCCGCGTAATTTCACCAATCCATGTCTTTCATAGTTGCGCGGACGCCTCGATTCAATGAGATATTGAGACATGAAACAATAGTCGTATAAAACACGTTCTTCCCACATCGGCAGCACTTGTTCGGCCAATTCACGACGGCGTAAAATCCGGTAAAGGTTCAATTTCACCAGCTTTTTGAAGGTGTAACGTCTGGGATGTGTTTGTTCTTCATGCTCCCAGTGATGCGAAATATAAGCCGTGGAACGCGCGCTGAGTTCGACGGCTCTTAAGAAAGCCGGCCGGCCAAGCCGGCTTTCGCTGAAATGATGATCCGCGATGATGTCATAGGCGCTAATGATGCGGAAACCTGCCGTGAGCATCTGAATGGCAAAAAAATACTCTTCGTTCATCCCCAATGCCCCCGGTCCCAGTTCGGGATCAAATGCCGGCACCCGTTCCAGTACTTTCCGATGAAACGCCATGTTGGCTCCGGTCATCGAATTGGCTTCTCCGCTTTGCATATGCTCCGTCGTGGCCAGCCAGATATGATGACGCATCTCCATCCATTCACGCCTTAAGTGATCTGCGGTCCGCACCCCGCCCGCCACTCCGCTCGCCTCTCCCGCCAGGATCGGGCGGCACATCCCTTCAATCCAATTTCTTGGCGGTCGCACATCATCATCCGTAAATAGAAAAATTTCCCCGGCGGCCTCGGCCAGGCCTTTGTTGTAGGCGTTCCCTTTTCCCGGGCGCGGCTCGCGCACATAGCGCAAGCTCATCCGCGGCAGTTTTGTGCTTCGCGCCACTTCGGCGGTCTCATCGGTTGACCCGTTGTCCACCACCAACACCTCTGCCGGCATCTCCGCCGGCGCCTCCACTTTCCCGATCGCCTCCAAAGTCTGCCGCAAATCCTTTGCCCGGTTTCGCGTGCAAATGATGATGCTCACCAGGGGTTTCTTCTCGCTTGCCACAACCTCAATCCCTCAATTGCGCGCCTTCACTCCGCCTGTTGTCCCCGCCGCGGCTTCCAGCGCCTCCAGTACCTTCTTTCGAACAACTTCGAGTGACATCGTTTTCTCCGCAAAGGAACGGACCGTTCGGCTCGCGGCCAGCCATGATTGTTTGTCGCCAGTAAACCCGTTGATCGCCTCGCAAATCTCCGGCCCCGTTCGCGTGAAGGCAACGCCGCCAGGCGCAATCGGCTTCAGCACCTCTTCCGTCGAGCTTCCTTCCGGCACACAAGCCAATACCGGCAACCCCGCCATCAAGTAATCTACCGTTCGCGATGGAAATGACCACCGCCCATGCATATCATTCGTATCCGGCCCGCTCAAATACGCCAGATGCGTTCCGGCCAGAAACTCCTGGTAATCACTGTCATTCGCCACAAATCCCGCGTCACGACAGTGCGGTTTCAATTCCGATGGAAGATCCTGGTAGTGGGGACCGATATAAATTATTTCCACCGCCCGACAAGTCTCTTCGATGTCCTTCAACGCTGTTGCCAATAAGCGGCAGCCTCCAACGTAAGGACGCCCGCTGATGATGATGCGCACACGCTCGCCATTTGCCGGTGGCGAAGCAATATGTTTGGTTAATGGCTTGCCGGGCGGTATTTCCTGAATCGGTGCGTTGACAAACTTCTGCATTTCCCGCGTGATGGACGGAAGCAGCGATATGTGCCCATGCGCCCCGGTTAATAGCTCCCGCATTGCCGGCATGGCCACCGGGTCCAAACCGTTGTCCTCCATTACATCCATCAAATCGACAACATATCGCACTCCCAGCGCTTTGACGATGGACAATGCCCGCGCCGCGTCCGTTTCGCGTGCCACCACCACGTAGGCAACATCGAATTTCAGGCCATGCCACCTCAAATAACTCTGCAACATCAGCCTGTTTATCTGATTGCCATGCCACCAGTTCATTCCCGTCAATCGTCTTAATCGCCGGACGATTCCTCTTAAGCCAAAAACGTTTGGCAGCCAGTCAACCAGCAGCAGCGATTCCCGCACTTCACTCTTTCGGCCAGGCCCAATATGCCAGTGAAAATGATGAAATTTGCAACCTTCCATCATTTGAAGAATTTGAGCGCCAGTGCCGTGGTTCCGCGCCAGTTCGTTCTCGGTAAGAATACAAATCATTCCCTTAAATATGACCGGCGCTCTAATTGGGAACACAGATGGAAATTTTGGGGTTACTCACTTTTTAAATGGGAGCAGATGGTCCATTCGAAGAATTACAAGAATCAATTAATTGCTCCTTTAGAGCCACAGGACCATTATATGGCGGTAAAACGACTTTTGTCCCGATTTCACGAATCTTTGATTGAGACAATTTATATCTGCGGTAGCGTCGCAAAAGCCTGAAAATAATGCCGTACTTGCTTGGTTCTCTATATTTTCGCCAGTATATGACTAAATCCCTAAAAGATTTGTTTTCCAAACTGACCTGCCATTTAAGGCGCTCATCACCACCTGCAAAGCTGCCGTTGCCATGATGATATATTGACCCCAAATAAACATCGCCCCACTTCCCATTAAAAGCCTTCTCGAACGGAATGAGGAAGACTCGCACACCAACTTTCTGAAGTTGATTTGCGACAAGCCTTCCCGTGTCAAATTTCGCATCCAAGAACAACTCGCCAAAATCAATGTGTGACAAATGGCTTTTCCTAAGCACCATAAAACACGGATGACATACCCATGGATAAAGTGGATCTTGGGCGAGAATGCAATCATATTGACTCAATAGGTTCTCGCAACTTTTAAACCAGTTCTTGCTCATAGGATGGGCATCCGAATCAAAAATGCAGCAAAATTCGGAACTGACTTGTTTGATAATTTGGTTAAGAACCGCAGGATGGTCATGTCCGGCAACTTTGAAGCACGCCTCGTTTCGTTCATATTGAAAGACCTTACTTTTCTTATCCAGCCTCGCCAATCGATTCCTTGAAACTATGGTCCTGTCCTGATCAATGATTAAAATGCTATTTATCGCCTCTTCAGGAGTAGTTTTACGGATTTGTCGCAATTGCAACTTTATCCAGGATTGATCATGGAATGAAGTCGTGACAAAAGTAATATCGCGAAAGGCAGTCATGCAATCCATCTAAAACAGATTATCGCTCCTTATTGGTCAGGAATATCCAACCGGCGCCAGCATTATATTCCAATGCCCTTCCTGTCTTGGTTGGACTCCCTTCAAATGAAAGTTTAACACAATTCTCAGCAATCGCCCAAAAAGCCACGTTTGGCTCCGTTAGATAAAGACTGAGGTAATGCTCGCCCTTATTTATTCTACCCGGCAACCGAATTGTTTGTTCTAAAGTAAATGGACCTGAAGGAACGACATTTGGATATCCCTTTTCGTGACCCGGACTAAAAAGTCCAAGCCGATTTCCCAAATTATCCGAAATAACTGCCTCCATTTCTATTTTTCGGGACTTCTCCAATACCCCTTCAAATACAATTTTTAATTCTTGCGTCTCACCCTTCACAAATACTGCATCAGACGGGCTCTCGTTAACAGTAATCGAAGAGATATGTAATGCGGAATCAGAAATTTTCAAGTGTGAAATTGATTTACCTACTCTATCATCTGACTGATGCAGGTACGCACTAATACAAGCATCAACATTTTCCTTTGGCACAAGTTTACCATTCTGAAGTAAAACAACTTTTGTGCATAATTCTCGCACCGATGCCATGCTATGGCTTACAAGAAAAATAGTGCGACCGGCATTCTTTGAAATATCCTGCATTTTGCCCAAACATTTTTTTTGAAACTCGGCATCCCCCACCGCCAGCACTTCATCCACAATCAAAATCTCCGGCTCCAGATGCGCCGCCACCGCAAACGCCAGCCGCACGTACATGCCGCTGCTGTAACGTTTCACCGGCGTGTCAATGAATTCTTCAATTCCGGAAAACGCCACAATCTCATCGAACTTCTGCCGGATCTCCGCCTTGGTCATCCCCAAAATCGCCCCGTTGAGGAATACATTCTCCCGTCCCGTCATTTCCGGATTAAACCCCGTGCCCACCTCCAGCAGGCTGGCGATGCGGCCCTTGATTTTGATCTGCCCGGAGGTCGGCGTCGTCACCTGCGATAGGATTTTGAGCAGCGTGCTTTTGCCCGCCCCGTTGCGCCCGATGATCCCCAGCACCTCGCCCTGTTTCACCTGAAAGCTCACGTTGTCCAGCGCCCAGAATTGTTCCCCCATTTTGCGGGCGAGATGTTCCTCGCCGATTTTGAGGAGGGGATCGGGTTTGCGGCGCAATTTGGCCATCCAGCGCGCGAAATCCTCCTTCAGCGTCCCCCCGCCAATCTGGCCCAGCCGGTATGCCTTCGAAACGTTTTCAACACTGATTACGGTGGAGCTCATAAAAGTAGAAATTGGGAAAACCGAAAGCAGAAATTCATTTTGCTTTGCCGGACTTTCCCATCCGCTTCGTCATTTGTTTTTCGACGTTGCTAAAATTTGCTTCTGAATCTGTTTGCGGGACTTTGATTCGTTCAGTTTTCCAGAGGATCCATCACGGCCAGGGAGCGCCATTCATTTGTTCATAATACAACTTGGCGACATCATTTGGAGAGAGAGTCGTGTCCCATATTTGTGGAAGCCACATATTGCCATCAAGGATGTTTTCTATCCCGGCTCCGGAATTTTGTTGCACGAGCCACAGCGCGTTTGTTCCCGATGGCGCCGCCGCGGCGACCGTTCCATTATATTCCAATCCGCCATTCCAATACATCGTCACATTGGTCCCCCCTTGAACCGTGATGCAAACATCATTCCACGACCCGTTTCCGGACTGAACATTCAAGCCATCCAAACCGGAAGTTGAACCATTGGAACAAGTGTTGAAATGCACGTCATAATTCACATCTTCATTAATGTACCACCCGTTCGTGTTGTCAATGCCACACGACATAAAAGTCCCGCTGGCCGTCTCGGGCATTGCCCAAAAATTCACCGAGTAATTTTGATTCGTGAATGCAAAATCCGCATCATCGCCGGTATCTATATAGCTTGGGGATACTCCATGAAAGTGCATGGCGGAATTCTTTATATTGCCCGGGTTTGACACCCACACGGTATCATCATTAGTGGTCGGTTCATCGCAAAGAACATTCGTGTTGTCTCTTGAAGAAGAATCAGCCAGCGGCGCGGGCCAGTTCGTATAGGAGTAGGCTGGAGCGGTGTTAACGTCATCCTGCATCTTTAGATAAAGGAGTTGTGGAAGAACTGTCGTACTTGTATATACCGCCAAAAAGTTGGTCATTAACTGAGCCGCCGTTAAACTGGCATTATAGACCCTGAAATCCGCCATCGCCCCGTATGTATAATCAATTGGATCGGCACTCCAACAGCCCATGAAGAATGAGCCTCCCGGCTGCGTATTTAACACGGTAATCGTCTGTGAATCATCAACCAAATTAACCCCGTTTTCGCTTAAATAAACCTCCTGTCCTGAATTAATCCCAACCGTCAGTTGAAACCATTGGTTCAGCGGAGCGTTGAAGGGAAAAAAGATGGCTTCGTTGCCATTGATGAAAATTTGCGCGTTCATCACTCCGGAAACATTCTGGAGATAACAATTCATCGAATTATTTGCGCTGCCATACTGAAACAACAACGCAACCTCCCCGGAGGCAGTCGGCAAACTTGTCAAATACAACCAAAACGAGAATGTCCTTGGACTGTCTCCCAAGGGAAGCACATTGTCATTTGCCGTCAGGCCTTGGGCGCCCGGCAGAAATAATGCCGTGTCGGCCGCTCCCAAAACCCCATTAGTCCAAACCGGAGTCAGATTGGCGGTCGCATTATCATTGCCCCAATGGTCATTTATGTCTCCAGCCAGCGGATACCACGCAATCAGATTATTTGTGATTTCATTGTAAGTTGCCGCCGTCATGCAATTCGTCTTAGTCGCGCCATACAAACGGAAAAACATGGCGGGCGAGGTGTTGGTGAGCGCAAGGGCCGTCATCGGCGTGCCACTGCAAACATTCACCCAGTTTGACGAAGCCAGGTTGGTGGTGCTTTGCAGAACCATATTCGTAATCGTGGCCGGCCAAAAAAAAACAGTTTGGTTGCCGGGGTACGACGCAATGCCCAATTGCGCCAGAACCGGATGGATGCCGGCCATCAACCCCATCGTGACCATCAAGAAAATGAATTTGGTTTTCGTATCCGCCTTTTAATTATTTTAAAGCGTCTTTCCTGTCCCGTGCAAAGGCAATTGAAAGGGCGCTTAAAAAGTAAGAAGAGAAGAAGCCAATAAATTATCGAACCACCTGACGCGTAATTGTAATTATGTTTCTCTCTTAACCGGGATTCCCCGTATGGTTTCTTGCCCACAAACATCGTGGACACTTTAACTATATTCCTGCTCCGCGGATTTGCAAGCATTTTTCCAGTCCCCTCACGGTTTGGTGTGGGACAAATTTCTTCTCCGCCCTGAAACGGCAAAACAAGACAGCCCGGGGCCTGGCGAGTCGGCGAGCGCCGCCCCGGGTCCAATCGCCCCAATAACCCCAAGCCCTGCAAGGGCGAACCAACTGCCATCTCCGCGCCTTTGGCGCTCACACCGTATCCATAAACGTCTTCTCCACGTGCGTAAACAGCATGATGCCGACCAGCAGCACAACGACCATGACGCCAAAGCTGATGCCCAGTTGCTGCGCGGTCACGTCGCCCACGCCCAGAAAACCGCGCCGGAAACCCTCGATGATCGGCGTCAACGGATTGTATTTCAGCACCCATTGGTATTTCGCCGACATCGATGACATCGGCAAAATCACCGGCGTGGCGTACATCAACAATTGGATGCCAAAAGCGACCAGTTGCGTCAGATCGCGATACCGCGTGGTCAGCGCCGAAACAATGATGCCCCCGCCCAGGCCGTAGCCCGCCAGCATCAGCACAAAGAGCGGCGTGCAGAAAATCCACCCGGTGAATTGCACCGGCGCGCCCTTGACATGATAAACGATGAAAAACGCCAGAAAAATGCCCAGTTGAATCGCGAAGGAAATGAGATTGGAAATGGCGATGGAAATCGGGATGACCAGCCGGTGAAAATAAACCTTGCCCAGCAGCGCCGAATTGCCCACGAACGTGCTCGAGGTTTTGTTGATGTTGTTGGCGAAATAGGTCCAGCCAACAATGCCCGAGAGATAAAATAAAAACTTCGGAATGCCATCGGTCGGCAGGTTGGCGACCTTGCCAAAAATAACCGTGAAAACGATCGTGGTCATCAGCGGCTGGATGATATGCCAGAGCGGCCCCAGTATCGTCTGCTTATAGACGGAAACAAAATCGCGCCAGACGAACAGCGAAATCAAATCGCGATACCGCCAAAGCTGCTTCAGGCGCCAGTCGAGCCAGCCCCGGTGCGGCGTCAGCACGGTGGTCCAACCCTCGTCAGCCGCCGCCGAATGCGCCGGAACATTGGTTTGCAGATTCTCACTCATGATCGGTTTTTTTGATGGAACAGGCTGCCACCCTGTGGCCGCGGGCAACCCGCCCGCTGATTTCACGTTGTGGAGGTGGCGGACAGTCCTCTGCCCGCGGCGAGTACTGTTGCAACATCTTGTATTGTCCCGTCAGGGACATCCGGCACTAGCCCGGCGTTTCAACGCCGGGACCATTCCGAATTTGCCTGAGTCCCGAAGGGACGGTTGAATAAGCCGCCGTTGTCTTGTGGTCCGTTGTCTGGATAACTTTACGCTTTCTTCGTTCTATGCTTTAATCGCCTCGATGCGACTGAAATTTCAGATTGCGGCGGGGAGCGCGACCGTCCCGGTCGCCTTTCGAGGCGTCCTCGCCTCGAACACTTCCGGACTTGGCACGACAAAGCGAAGGCGGCCATTCGCGTCGAGGCGTGCCTGCCCCCCAATTCCTCTCATTTCCGTTTTCCGCTTTCTATTTTCTCCTTTTCTTCCCGATCGGTTCGCTTTCCTCGTTCTTGCGCGATTTTGCGTGATTTTGCGCGATTTTGCGCAATGGACGCGATGCAAATTATGGCATTTTTGGGCGATTTTAAGTGATGGCCCCGAGGCAAATTCACGCGGTTTGATGCGTTTTAACCCGGATCTTTCACACCCGCAAAGCCGGAGCGCCGGTTTGCAACCGGCTTTTGGCATCCAAAAGTCCCAAGCCGACAACCTGTCGGTGCTCCGGTCGGTCGTCGATTCAAGCGCAATATGAAATATCCGGGTTAACGTGTTTTAACGCGAATCGATTTCAGCATTTTCCCCATGCAGACTCCGTCCCGGTCAATTCGCAAACGCTGTTGCATTTGCGAATCTACGGGTATTATCGTTGCCGGTGTTCATGTTTCCGCGGGAAGCCATGGCCTGTCTCTTCCCGATTTGCCGCCCGCCGTCCCAGCCTGTTGTCTCTTTTTTAACCTGCCGGCGGCCATTCAGGCTTACGTCTTTTCATCCAACGAATGATATTCAGAGTACTTGTAATAATGATACGAACGGTCCGTGGAATCCGTCCGGTTAAGAATCAGCCCCAAAATATTAGCCTGCCTCTGACACAGCAGTTCCAGTGCCTCTTTGACCACTTTTGCCTGGGAAAAATGGCTGCGCACCACAAACAAAGTGCCGTCCACTTTGGGCGCCAGGGTCGTCGTGTCGTCCGCCGCAAACACCGGACTGCTGTCAATAATCACACAATCGTACTGTTCCCGGAAACGGCCCAGTAATCCTTCAAACGCCGGATTCAGGAACAGGTCGCCGGGATTTCGCCGCGTGGCGCCCCTCGCAATGAACGAAAGATTCTGAATTGGGCTTGCCTGAATGTACTTTTCCGGCTCGTTTAGATTGAATAATAACTCCGAGAGGCCCGGTTGCGATTGCAACCCCAAAATATTATGCAACCGTCCCTTTCGCAAATCGGCGTCCACCAGCAGCACCCGGGAACCGCCCAGGGCCATCGTGCAGGCCAGATTTGAGGCAATCGTCGATTTGCCTTCGCTCGGAACCGCGCTGGTCACCAACAGCAGCTTCGGCCGGGCGCCGTTCACCGCAAAAAAAAGCAGCGCCGACCGGATGTTGCGGTACGATTCCACGTACATATGCTGCTCATCGTTGCTTTCCAAGAGCGCCAGCGGCGCCTTGTTGTAAAGCTCCGGCACCTCCGGCACCTGCCCCACCACGTTGTCTCCAAACCTTTCGGTGACTTCCACCAGGGAGCCAAAGCGGTCATCCCGCATCGCAATCAAAAACACGATTGCCAGACCCGCCGCCAATCCGACGAAAATCGACATCGAAAGGCTGCTCCGAAACTGCTGGTAGGACCGCGACGCGCCGGAAGCCGGTTGTAAAATCGCCAGGGTCTCCTGGTCGATGTTCCGCGTAATGTCCACGTTCTGTAACATCCCCGACAGCCGGTCAAATAATGACTGGTTTCTCGAAATATTCGCCTTCAGGCTGTCCGCCTCGGCAATCCGCGCGCTGTCGGAATTAACCCGCGCCTCCCATTCGGCAATGGATTCTTTAACGCTGTCAATGCGGATTTGGAGCGCCTGCCGGGCCGTGGCGATGTCATCCTGGTTTTGCTTGCGGAAGGTGTCCGCCAGGTTTTGCGCCTGGTCGATCTGTTCGGTCAACTCCACTATTTTGGGATGTTCCGGACGCAGATACTTGCTCAGTTTGCTGCGTTGAAATTTGAGCGAAGCGATCTGCTGGTCAACACTCTGGATCGCTGAAGCGGGGGAGGAAGAACCGCCTCCGTTCAATAACTGGTCAATCAAAGAGTTGGTGGCGTTTACCTCCGATATCCGCGGCGAGCTTTTTTCCAGCGCCACGGCGTCCAGCAATTTATTCTGCAACTGATAGTCGGCCAGTTGCGTTTTTAATTTCGCCAGGTAACTCCCCGCCACCTGGTTTTCCTGCTCAAGAACGACAAAATCATTGGTCTTCTCATATTCCGCGAGCACGGTCTGGTCGCTGTTCATCTGTTGTTCCAGTTGGGTGACCTGCGCGGATATCTCGGCGAGCGTATTGCCGGATACCTCCTTGCGGACATTCTTCTTGAAATCCAGATAGGCGCTCATCAAGGCATTCAGGTAAACCGGCGTGAATCCCGGGTTGGCGCTGATGGCTTGAATGGCGAAAACATCTGCCTTGGGTTGCTGATAGACGTTGATCTGAACCGGAATCGGATTCCCATTCTTGTCCGTGACAATCATGTTCGTGCCCTCATTGGCGAGCCGCTCCAACGCCATTTGTCTTACCGGACCACTCTGGAGCACTGTAGTCAGTGTGCCGAAAAAGGAAGACTCGTCTTCGGTAAAATCGGCCCCCCCGGGCAAATTAAGTTTCTCCGTTTCCCACATGCTCGCGTTCGAAACAAACTCCGGCGGGGTCGTCCGAAACTTCAACACCGTCACCCCGGCGCCGATCACGACCGTAATTAACGGGATCCACCAAAATTTCCGCAGAAAAAGCAATAGCTTCTTCAGTCGGAACTTCGGCGCCGCTTGCGGCATGGCCGAGTCCCCGGAGGTCCCGAATTGAAAGCCCCCCGGATCTTGAAAAGGCACTGGCGGTAAATTGCTCATTCGCTAAAAATTGAAAGTCTTCTCCGGAACAAAAATGAGATCGCCCGATTCGACCGGCTGGTCCTCCTCCACCCGGCCTTTATCGAGCACTTGGGCGACATTCACCGAAAACACCTCGTTCGTTCCGTCCTCCCTTCGCGTCACCCTGACTTTCTTGCCATCCGCAAAATC
This sequence comes from Limisphaerales bacterium, assembly GCA_052140285.1. Classification (GTDB taxonomy): domain Bacteria; phylum Verrucomicrobiota; class Verrucomicrobiia; order Limisphaerales; family UBA11358; genus UBA11358. The sequence goes on from JBKQUF010000052.1 coordinate 18,229, forward strand.
AGTGAACCCGCCCGCGCGCAGCACCGCCTTGCTCACCGTCAACGTTTCGTCCCGCGGCATTTCCAACGGTCCCGGCGCGCGCACCGCCCCAACCAAATAAATGACCCCCTCGGTGATCATTGAATCCACCGAAATAATGACCGTGGCCTGTTTGTAATATTTCTTTTCCAACTCCACCTTGAGTTGTTTCGCCAATTGCTTGCAGGTCTTGCCCGCCGCCGGATATAACCCCAGATAAGGCACTTGAATATCGCCCGAATCCGAAACCACAATTGATTTGGGATCATCTTCATCCTCGATGACCTGATATGTAATTTTGTCTCCAATGGCCAATTTGTACTTGTCATCCAGCGTGTCCATGCCGTTGGTGGAAATGTCATCGACGGCATTAGTGTCCATGTCATCGTCCGGCCCGGCCCCTGTTGCCATGCTCGAAGCGGTAGCGGCCGCCGGCGCCGGAACGTTCGCCGGGGAATCAGATTTTGGAGCCGGAGAATTCCCCATCGTCGTCCTTCCTCCGGGAGTTGCATCCGCTAATTTTAAATCCGCGGCAAATGACATGCCCATGGTCGCGCCGATGACCACTACGCCAGCCAATATAAGCCTGAAGGCCCTGGCCATATGACGGTGCAGCACGATTCCCGGTCTTCGCGGTTTTCGCGGCAAACGTTGAGGATTTGAATGGCAATTCACAATGGATGATACGTTAACACCAATCCTACGACATTCTGAAGGTATCCTCTGTTCGATATTGAGGACGATCGGTCCGTGATCTGGTAACTGACACTCATGTCCAGCCGCCGGGTGATGCGATGGGACAATCCCAGGCTCGCGCTGTACCAATCGTAAATTTCAGAAAAAACCAGGTTGTTGTTCTGCATTCCAATTGGCGCGGCTCCTGCCCCCTGGTCGCCATGTTGATACGAGAATGAAGGCGAAAGAGTCAGCCCTTCAAACGCCTTCCAGGTGACTCCGGAATTCACGTACCAATCCTCCGTGGCGGAAGATTGTACCCCCGGACTGACCTGATGCCCCACATCCAGCGTGTAACTGACCGATTGGCTGATCTGATGGCCAATGTTCAAATCGGCATACCAGGATTTTATTGCCGAATTCTGGATGTCCTGGCTGGTTTGTTGAAACTCATCAATCGTGTAACCAATCCGGGGCTGCACATGAATAAACGCATCCGGATGCCAATCACCATAGACCCCCGCGCTATACACGGTGTTGTCATTCAAAATCTCCTGGGCATACGAGGTATATGCCGCGGTGACTTCGACCCCTGTCGTTAATCTCGAATTCCATTGATACCCCGTCTGGACATAGCCCGATTCCACCGAACTGTCCGTATCATTGAATTGGCTCGAGGTGGAAAGGTTATTCTGGTGGTCATACCCCAGCGTGAAGACAATCTTCTCCAGGTTCCAGTTTGCGGAAAGACCAATGCTGTTTACAAAGGCCCCATAAAGACCCGTCCCGGCCACTTGCGCGTTTTGCGAAGCATTCTCCGTGTAACTGAACTGGTCATGCAGATTGATCAGGATCTTCTTGATATACATGTTGAAGGACAGCCCCGATCCTGATTCCAAATAATACGAGCTTAAATCCGGATGAAACACGTAGTCGCTGTACCCCATCGTGAGATTCAGTTGCAGCAGATTCTGCTCCGTCAACGGGTAACTCATGATGACGCCCACCGTGGGCAACACAATCAGATCACTCTCCAGATTGGTTTGCGTGCAATTGATGTTATCGTTCCACTGGAGACTCAACGAGGGCGTCACCAGCATCCGGAAATCCCCGCTCTTGAAGGTATAGTCCGATATTTGCGCCTGCTTGGCCCGCGTCTGCGCTATCTCATCGTTTGCCATCGCATCAATCAACGCCTCTTGTGCCCGTGCGGAAAAACCGGCCAGGCACACCATCGGCAACACGTGGCGGCAGACCGATCTGATCAGGCAATCTCTCATCGCTCCCTCGCCTGGGTTGTGGACGACTTCGGCAACTCCAAAATGCCCGACGTCGCCCGTCCGGCAATCTCAATGGCCTTTGAGGGAAATTGAACCTTGGACGCCCCCGTTCTGTTATCCTCGTGCCCGCCCCACGGGCACAATCCGTTCGTGCTTAGAGGGCAGGCTGATTTGCCGCCGGCTTTCCGCGCAATGGCGCTGCCAGGCTGGCGCGCCATCTTATGCCATTGGCCCGGACTGGTGCCGTACCGCCGCTTAAAACAAGTGTTAAAAAGTCCCAAATGGTTGAACCCGCATTGTTCCGCCACGTTGATGATCTTTTCCCGCGGATTCCTCAGGAGCGCCACGGCCTTTAACAGTCGCATTTCCATTCTCAACGCCGTAATCGACAACCCAAAATGCTGGTGGAACAGCCGGTTCAGGTGCCTCCGGCTGCAACTGAATTTCGCCGCCAGTTCATCCACCGAAAGATTCAACAACTCCGCCGACGAAAGCTTGTCGAACACCTGGATCATATGATCCTCCGCCCAGTCCCGGCCGCTCCGTTGAATATGCGCGTTCTTAAATTCTTCAGACAATATCACCGCCACAATCGACAACAACTGGCTGCGCTGTTGCAACCCCGTTTGGCTCTGAGCCAGATCGAAGAGGGGACGACATTCGCTCACCACCGTGTTGCCGGCGGCATTGTTGCCGCACGTGTAAATGCGCGACGCCTTAAAATTCGCCTTGATGCTGTGCAACAGGCTTATTTCATTGCTGGCAAACAAGGGAAACAGGTGTTCCAGCAGCACCGAAAAAATCAGGAACACACACTCGTTCTTCTCCTCCGCATACAATTTGCCGTTCGACGGTCCGCTAAATGCCAGGATATTGCCTGGAATCAGCCGTTGCATCGTGGTTGGAGTGACATGTTTGCCAATCCCGCCTTTGAAAAAAATAAATGTGAACTCATCCTCATTCCGGGTTTGACTTGCCCACGGATCTGAAGACTGCAAGCGGTGCAGCCGCAATTTAAGATGTTCGTCCCCCAGCATTATTAGTCGTTGCAAGTTCGCCGATTATAAGCGCTCATTTGCCTCGGTCTTTTAGATTTTAGGAGCAAAACAGCTCCCCTCTCCCACTTCTACCAAACCTGCCACCCAAAAGTCTATGCGTGTTTAAGACCCGACACAACACTTTTGAGACAAAAATGACCAAACCGACACCATGACTTTCTTAACAGATTGGAAGAAACTTTAATGATAAAGTCAAGTAAGAAAATGAACTTTTACGCCGACGACTTCCCCTCCGCCACAAATTTGTCAATCGCATCTTTGACATCCAGCAAACCCGCCGGCTTTTGCACCAGCACATCAATGCACGAACGGTCTGCCGGAGGATTGGCGGTGTACATCACCACCGGGGTGGATGGCGACCGCATCTTGATCACGTGGGACAACTCCGCGCCAGTCATTCCCGGCATCGTGTTGTCGGTTAAAACCATGTCGTGGACTTTTGAATTGAATTTTCCCAGCGCGTCCTCCGCGCTCCGCGCCGTCTCCACGATATACCCAATATTGTCAAAAAACCATTTCGCCAGAACCCGGATGTCATCATTGTCATCTACCAATAATACGGTCTTGATCGGATGTGGGGCGGCTTGTTCCACAAATAATTGTCTAAAATGATTCTGTTAATTAAAAGTACCTCAACCTGATACACTTCGGCTGATGCACTCGTCAGTGGATTATTGAGAAATCTACCCCGCATGTCTATGGTTATTCGGGACAAGCGATGACATTAATCGGACATCAACCGCGAATAACACGCTCAAACAACCGGCTTCGCCGTTTCACCCCTGAAACTGCGCCATAAATGTCGCGGCGCCAGGCCCAGCAGAATAATGGCCACCTGGCTGCCCACAAACAGCAGCAGCCAATGAAATGCCGCATCTGTAAAACCGTAACTGTGCAGGCCGATGCCCAGCATGTTCACCCCAAACCACGACCAACTCGTTACGATGTTCCCAATGATCGCCATGAGCATCAAACCGCGTTCGCGGATCAGCCCGCCCCAGCGCGCGTGCAAAATGGCGGCGTTCCACAACACAATCAGCAACGCCCCGTTTTCCTTCGGGTCCCATCCCCAAAACCGGCCCCACGATTGGTCCGCCCAAATCCCCCCCAGCACCGTGCCCACAAAACTGAACAGCGTCGCAAAGCATACAATCCCATACACCATCCGCCCCAGCGACCTCGCCGTCTCCGCCGACAACGTCGTTGTAAAAATCCCGCGCAGAATATAAATAATGGCTAGGAACCCCGCCACAAAGGTCGAGGCATAGCCAAGCGTCACAGTCACAACATGCGTCGCCAGCCAGAAATTCGTGTCCAACACCGCCCGCATCATCTCCATGGTGTCGCCGCTCATCGCCAGATTTTGCGCAATGATCAGCGTCACAAACCCGGCGAATGCCGCCACCACGCTTCCGATGCCGTCACGATATATCTTCTCCAGAACCAATCCCAGAATGACCGCGCCCCAGCCGATAAAGATGGCCGAGGAATATAAGTTGGTGACCGGCGGACGGCCTTCCAGGTACATGCGAAACACCAGGCCAAACGTATGGATCACCCATGCCAGGCAAATCAGATAAAACGCCGAGCGCCGCAGCCATTGCGACATGTTCACCCAGGAGCAGAGCGCCAGCACCAAAGCGAGCACGTAAATCACCAGGGCTTTGTAGAAAGGCTGCGCGGCGCTGAAAAAAAACTCCTCCCCGGCCTTTGTTAACTGCGGCGCAAACCGGTCGTTCAACCAAATGCGATAACTGGCCAGCGCCTGGTTGAAATCCGCCGGCTGGCCCGCGCGCCAGGCCGTCACCATCGCGGCATAGTATTGCGCGGGCGGCGAAATCTGGCCGCTCCCCGCGCTTTGCATCAGATTCGTTCCGATATTTTGCCAATCATCGCGCCGCGGGTCGGTATCCGCCGGAGGAATGACATTCGGCAGCGCATATCGCGCCACCGTTTGGTACCCCTCCATGTAGTTGACAAATTGCTTGAACTGCGTCTCATCGCCTTTCCCGCCCGCCATCCGCGCCTTGGCGGCGGGAATGCTGTTCTGGAACGCCGCCAGTTCCGCCGCAAAATCATCCGTGCCCGGCGGCTTCAGGCTCACCTGCAACTGCTGGTCCAGGTTCATCGCATTGTCCAACTTCATCAATTGCGATTCGAACACCGTGCGCTTGGCGGCGTCAATCGAATCAATCCGATCAGCCTGTTTCTCGATTTCATTCACCGATGGCTCCAATTCATTGAACGAGCAATACTTCTGGTTCTCCGGCAGTTTCAGCAAAGCCAGCACTTCACCGTTATCAATGCGAAAGACTTTCCCCTCGTTCGCCTCCTCCGGTTTCATCATCGTTTCCATCAGCCATTCGGTCGCCGAAAGGGACTGCTTTTGGCCGTCCTTTTCCACCTCCACCGTCTGCCGCGCGTGGATTTGCAGAAGCGAATTGCGCGCAAACGAATCAAACGGCTGGATGCGCCCGTCATCCAGCACCGGCAGCTTGCCAAATTCGCGCGTGTGAAAACCGTCTTCGGCGGGCTGATAGCTGCTCCAGGCGGCCCAGCCGGCCATCACCACGGTAAGAATAATCGGTATCCATTTTTTCATTTGGCCAGCCTCCGTTTCAAAAAGGGAATGAGATGACTCGCAAATTGAACAATCAATCCCATCCCCACCAGCGCGCAAGAAATATACGGCGTGAGCCAGCCCGGATTGCGCACCACCTGCAGGATGCTCCCGCCGTCATCGGCATCATAACTGGCCTGGTAAAACGTCAGGCCCGAATACCGGAGCGGATTGTTCATGTAAATCAGCGCTTCCCGGTCTTCCCGAGTCGCCGGATTTTGCACCCGCACCCGGCTCGAAAAATTTCGTGGGATGTCCGTGCCCGCATAATCGTCATGATGAAACTCCAGCAATCTCAAGCTGAACGGCATGTAATAGCGGGTCGGCCGCAGCGCCATCTCATACGAATGGCCGTTGTAAGTGAACTGCTGCGGCTGCGCGAGATAGGCTGATGCCAAAAAGGTGCGCGGCGCGTCCTGCGGCGCGTCAATCTCCACGATTGCCGATGGCATGTCCACCCGGTCCATCGCCGTCTCGCGCGGCATTTCCCGCCACCAATAGCCGTTTCCCAAACCGTCGCTCGTCTTGATTGGCGCAAGCCCCTCCGCCGATTTTTCCGCCAAATCCGAATTGGCGTAATATGTCTTCGCGTGAATGGCAAACGGAAGAGCCGCGTCATTGGCTTGGCCGCCGCCCGCCAGCCGCCCGCCAGGAATCGCCACGATCCGTTCCGATTTCGGATCCGTCGTGTCCGTCACCGCCAGCTCATAGGCCCGTTGCGCTTCGGAATAATTTTTTGTCTCACCGATGCGCAGATGGACGACGCTTTCCCGTGAGAGAAGGTCGGTGAGCATCTGGCCAACCAACATCAGCACTATCCCGACATGAATCAGCATGATGCCAATCTTCCGCTTTCCCGGCTGGTAAAAACGCAAATGCGCCCCGAGCAGATTGATCAGCAACACCGTCCCAATCAAATATCCGCCCGGAAAAATGGGGACCCGAAAACCGCTGCCCGCCGGTTGCCAATAGACAAATAGGCTGCGAAAAAATTCCGTCTGCGCTTTGTAAAGTCCCAGGTGGACCTGGGCCAGCGTGCCCCAAAAAACGAGGACGCAGCCGCACACCAGACACGCCACAGTCAGCTTCAGCGAAGAAAAAAAAATGAACAGTTTGCCACCCATTTCAATACTTCACGCCTTGCACAAACTGCGTGAAGGCCTGTTTTTGCGCGGCGACCACCTTCGGATCGCCCATCAGCTTATAGAACCACGTCTTGTCCGGTTGCGTCACCATCACGCCCACCAATTCCGCCGGTTGTCCCGTGCTCGCTACCGTGCCGCTCAGGTCCACCAATTGCCCCTGCCCGCCCGCCACCGGCAGCGCCGTCGCCGTGATGTCGTCCGTCGGCGCCAGCCCAAGTTGTCCGCGCCAGCGGTTCAAGTTCGCCGCCAACCCCCCGCCGTCGCCGGCCGAGGAACTGACATTCACCGCCGCCGTCGCGCCGCCGTCGCCGCTGATCGTGAATTTCGCCACCAGAAATTGTCCGCCGGAAACCTCCGTCCATCCTACCGGTACCTGCCAGTTGGGTTGCCCTTCGTGCGAAATCGGACCGGTCGCAACTGTGTCCATTCCGCCAATCTCCGGATGGCCCGGCGGCAACTGCGCCGTCGCTGGCCCTGCGGTAAACGAGATCGAGGTGAGAAATGCCACAAAGTTGGACTTCTGGTCCTCAACCAAAGCCGGGTCGCCCGTCATTTTGAAAAACCAGGCGTTCCCGTCACGATGCTGGATCACGCCTAAAATCCGGCTGGTGGCGCCGCCAATGTCGTAAAGTTGCGCGGCTTGGCCGGCCGCTTGAATATTCTCCGCCGCGCTTTGGATCTGTTCATCGGAGATTGTCTCCAACCCCACCTGCCCGCGCCACCGATTAACATTCGCCGCATCCCCTCCGGCCATTCCCGGCAACGGAACCACGCTCACATCCGCCTGTTTGCCGTCCGCCCCGGAGACTTTGAATGATGCCACCCGCATTTCGCTGGGAGGCACTTCCGTCCAACCCGGCGGCATGGTAAAAGTAATCGGCGACACGGATTGGTCCGCGGCGGGCGCGCCGGACACCGGCATTGACGAGATGTCCGGATGCCCCGGCGGGAGGGTGGACGTGACCATGTTGGTCGGCGCGGTTTGGGCCAGCGGCGGCGGTTGGTCCTGATCGGTGGAAACAGTATAGACCTGCACGCTGTCGCGATGGCATCCGGCGGCCAGGACCAGGAGCGGTGTCAGAAGAAACAGCCGGGCGATTTTATCGCAATTTTTTTCAGAATGATTTTTCATAATGTATTAATAGATGAATGGCCCGCTCGCGGCAAACCATATTGCTGCCCATGAAGGTAGAGGAAGCCTCTGGATTTACTAACCATTTATTGTGTTTTACTTAACAATAGTTGGTTAGGGCGTGTCTGAGAAATGTGGCGGCAGGCTTCCCAGCCTGTCGTAGAGCCGGCGCTTCCAGCCCGGCGGACCCGGCGCCGAAATTGGAAAACCGTGGAAAATCAAGCGTGGGTCCAGGCGCAAGATGTACCCTCTTAGCCGTTACCATTCTTTTGCAAAATGGCCTCGCGCAAAGGCCACAACGTTCGCAAAGGAATTTTCAAAAAAGGAGTTTCAAAAAAGCCCCGCCAAAAGGTGCAAGCTGTTTTCTTGAAAAAACCATCCCTTCCATTTCTTTGCGGCCTTGGCGGGCTTTGCGTGAGATTGAACTGCATCGTTCCGGCCTAATGGCCTTGCCAAAAGACGGAGAACAGTGAGAGCCGCTCGAAACGACGACAGACCGGAGCGCCGACATGTTGTCGGCTTGGGACTTTCGGATGCCAAAAGTCGGTTGCAAACCGGCGCTCCGGCCTTGTCGGTGTGAAATATCCGGATTAAAGGGAGTGCGAATTCTTAAATCTGGACTTTGAATTGCTCGCCCTTCTTGAGCGACAACGCGAACGCGGCCAGCAACACCGGGATGTATTCCAAGTCCTTCAAATTCACCACCTCGACCGGCGAGTGCATGTAACGGTTCGGCAGACTGATCAACGCGCTCGCGATGCCGCCGCGCGTCCAAAAAATCGCGTCCGTGTCCGTGCCGGTGGTATTGGACGTGGCCTGATACTGGAGCGGAATTTTTTTTGCCCGGGCGACCGATTCGATTCGCGCCACAACTTCGGGATGGTTGCAGCCGCCGCGGGTGATGGCCGGGCCGTGCCCCAACTTCACGTCGCCGTGCTGCGATTTGGACACGGTCGGATAATCCGTGGCATGCGTCACGTCCACCACCAGGGCGATGTCCGGCTGGAGGGAATAAGCGATTTGGCGCGAGCCGAGCAAGCCAACTTCCTCCTGCACGTTGGAGACCCCGCAAATTTCCGCGCGCAAGAGTTTCGAGCCGGTTTCCTTCAACAATCGCAGGGCCTCGGCCACGGCAAAGGTGCCGATGCGATTGTCGAAGGCCCGCGCCACGGCCAGATCGTTTCGCAACAAATCAAATTCATCGGCCAGGGTAATCGGGTCGCCAATCCGGACGAGTTTCTCGGCATCCTTGCGGTCACGCGCGCCGATGTCAATGAACAGGTCGTGAATTTTCGGCGGCTTCGGTTCCTTGTCGTCGCCGCGCGCCAAATGCGGCGCGACATTGCCGACCACCCCTTTGACCGCTCCCGCCTGCGAATGAATGACCACCCGCTGCGCCTTGGTGATCGCCGCGTCCACGCCGCCCATTTTGCGGACATAAATAAAACCTTCATCGGTGATGTAATTCACCCCCATCGCGATTTCGTCGGCGTGCGCGGCGAGCATCAGCCGCGGCGAACCGCCCTTGTTCAGGACCGCCACGCAATTGCCGTAGGCATCGGAAAAAGTTTCCTCCGCGAACGGTTTAACGTAGTCAAGCCAGACGCGCTGGCCGCGAACTTCGTGACCGGTCGGGCTGGGAGTGTTGGCCAACGTTCGCAGGAAGTTTAAAGAGTGTTCGCGCATGAGAAGCAATTTAAACGTTCAGCATCCGCCTGTCGAGGCCGGGCGATCGCACGGTGACAATGAACAGCAAGGGACAAGAAGGGCGGAGATCGTTTTCACCTCCCCCTAAACCGTCCGAACTGCCGCGAGGTTTTTTGGCGGCGGCAAGCGGAGCGCGACGCCGCTTTGGGCCTGGCGCTGATCTGGGCCTGACGTTGGACATTTGGAAATCACCCTCAATTTTAAAGCGGTGTCACGGCCACCGCACTCCAAGACGCTCTCGCGCCGACGCGGAGCGGCTTTCGGTTCATGGCTCCAATACATGCGAAAAATCGGAAGGAGATCCAAGAGGCAAGAAGGCCGGGAGGCGATCAATCCCTCCCCCCGTTGAGGGAGGGAGAATTCCCCGAATGATTCGCGCCTTGAACCCCTGAACCTGCCGCATCCTGCCGGGCTTCCGAGCGACTATGCGCGTTCGCCTGCCCTCCCCTCTCCGCTCCCATCGGATGGGAGGGGAGAGGGCCAGGGTGAGGTGAGGGTCCCCCCGGGTTCATGGGGAGGGATTGAGGATGAGGGGTGAGAATGATCTCCGCCCGCCCTTCTTGTCCCTTGAGGTTCATGGGGAGCTTCGACCTCCACGAATGGACGCACATCGGGGCCATGAACCCCAAGTTTTCCCAAGTCCGACGATTGTGACTTCCCTCTCCCCTCAACGGGGAGAGGGATTGAGGGTGAGGGGTGAGAATGATATCCGCCATCCTATTTTGTCCCTGGCGTCGTATCTGTCCCATCAGTCTTATCCGTCTCATTTGTCCCCCCGGTTCATGGGCAGGGAAGTACGCTTCCTATTGACAAAACGAAAGGATGGTCTTAGTTTGCCCGGTATTAGTTAGCAAAATGAGTTGAACAATCTGTTATTATGCAAGACCAACACGACCAAACTTGGATCACGCCGGATTTTGAGATCATTTCCGCAAACATGGAATGCACGGCGTATTCGGAAGCGCTTTAAGCCGCGGCTTTAGCCCGCACATTTCACACCCGCCAGGCCGGAGCGCCGGTTTCCAACCGGCTTTGGAGGAATTTTCCGACTAAACTCCTGCGTTTTGCCGAAACAAAATTTCCCCGGAATTTGTTTTGGAAGAAAACGGGATGGGCTTCGGTTGGTTTTCCTCCACGAATTGCGTCAGCTTTTGCCGATGGGGTGAAAATGAGCAGGCGGGATCGGTCATCGCGGCATCACCGGCAATGAGCGCGGCCTGACAGCGGCAACCGCCGAAATCCACTTCGCGAAATTCGCAGCTTCGGCAGGGATCGGGCATCCATTCCGTGCCGCGAAAACGATTGAACGCCCCGGATTCGTTCCAAATCCAGCGGAGGGATTTTTCGCGCACGGTGTCGAAGCGCAACGATTTGATTTCATGGGCCGTTGGGCACGGCAAAACTTCGCCAACGGGATTGACGGTGAGATGCTTTTGTCCCCAGCCGTGCATGCAGGGTTTGGGGCGGTCGCTGTAATAATCGGGCACGACAAACAAGACTTCCATTTTGCCGAACAACCGTTTTTTTGCCGCGGCGGCGATTGACGCGGCGCGTTCGACTTGGAGGCGCGACGGCAAAAGCGCCGCCCGATTTTTAAACGCCCAACCGTAGTATTGCGTGTTCGCCAGTTCCAGCCGTTCCGCTCCCAGTTTCTCCGCGAAGGCAATGATGGAGTCCAGCCGTTCGATATTGCCGCGATGCAAAACAACGTTGATCGTCAGGGGGAAATCCAATTCCCGGACGATTTGCGCGGCCTCCAATTTTTTGGCGTGCGCCAAAGTCCCGGCGATGCGGTCTGCCAGCGAGGGTTCATCGGATTGAAAACTGATTTGGACGCTGTCGAGTCCGGCGTGTTTCAATTCTTCCGCGCGCCGGCGATTCAACCCCAGCGAGCTGGTGATAAGATTGGAGTAAAGGCCGGCGGCGCGGGCGGCGGCGACCAGTTCCGCAAGGTCCGGGCGTTGGAGCGGTTCGCCGCCGGAAAAGCCGGCGTGGAGCACGCCCAATTCAGCGGCTTCCTTGAGCACGCGCTTCCAATCCCCGGTCGAAAGCTCGTTGTCCCGCGAGGCGAGCTGAAGCGGATTGGAGCAATAGGGACAATGCAACGGGCAGGCATGGGTGATTTCCGCGAGCAGACTGAACGGCCTGGGAACGGAACCATTCATCATTTAATTTCCTCCGGCAGCTCCAGCAAATTCAGCCCGCGCAGACGGTTCAAATAATTCGCCACTTCCGATTCAATTTGCGGCGCGGAGATTTGATAGCGCGCGGCCAGACCAGCCACGATCTCCGGAAACGTCATCCGCCCATTGCAAAGCAATATAATCGCATGACCGGTCGGATTGAGGAGCAGCGCGCCTTCGGGATAAAGCAGCACGGGTTTGCCGGTGATTGGGTCGGTTTGCAGCCGGGCGCGCGCGGAAATTTTCGGACGGGAATCGGGAGACGGCAATTGCATGGGCGATTTCAAATTAACACACGCGCTTCCACGAATCAACCGCAACCGGCGGCGGGTAGTGGTACAGTTTGAAATCAGCTTGGCTTCGGCAACTGGGCTGATGTGCTTACAGCATGCAATCTTCTCCAAAGCGAGATGCCCACCCAAAACAAAATGACGAATTGCGTCATGCCACCCAAAATCATAAAAGGAAGAAAAAGAATACCGATTGGCATGAGCCTTAACCATTTGGGAACGATCTGAACATTTTTTCAGGTTCGCCCATTCTGCGGATCAGAAGAAACATCTGACCGGACAAAATAAAAGGCGTAGCACAGATGATGATTAAAGTGAAATGGTCCGAAAGGAATTGATAAGGGTTCATGGCTGATGAGAAAAAATAGCCAATGCTCACTGCTTGTAAAGGCAGATCAAAGATGTGAACGTATCGCCTGTTAATTTGCACAAATGAATGATTCCGTTTCTCAACTCTGCCCCCATTGCGGCCTGTGCTGCGACAGCGCGCTCTTCGCGGACGTGGAATTGCGCCAGGGCGATGATGTGCGCCGACTGAAACAACTCGGCTTGTCCCTCCATAAAAAAGGCAAAATCAAAATCGCCTTTGCCCAGCCCTGCGCCTGTTTCGATGGCGCGCTTTGTAAAATTTATGATGACCGCCCGAAGCGTTGCCGGTTGTTTGAGTGTGGTTTGCTGAAGAAAGTTAATGCCGGTGAAATGGCCGCCGGCGTGGCGCTAAAAAAGATTGCCGCCGCAAAAGTCCTCGCGGGAAAAGTCCGGGAACTGTTGCACTCATTGGGTCAGCGTGATGAACAATTGGCCCTGACCAAACGTTACGCGCAATTGATGAGCGGACCGATTGATTTAGCCAATGAAACGGAAGCCGAGGGCCGCGGCGAATTAATGCTCGCCGTCAATGATTTGATGCAGACCTTGCAAAGGGATTTTCTGCATCACGAATCCTAGGAATTCACCACGTCCAGCGGGACCCGCTCCTGGAACAACTGCGGCATCGGGGAATCAAACGCGTGTTTCGCGCTCTTCGGCGACGCGAAATCACGGTACAGCGTGATGGCCACGTGCTCATTCCGGCGAACGCAGTCCTTGATGGCCTCATAATCCTTTTCGCAATGGATCAGCGTCTTCCAGGAGTAAATGTGCTTGGGCTTGTGAAAATCGCTGTTGGCGATGAACGGCAGCCGCTTCAGCCCGATGTCGTTGAAGATGTTGTTGCGGTTGGCGATCTCCCACGCATCCAGCATGGGCGCGTATTTTTCCTGGTTCTCCCACAGGTACAGCGTGTTCTTGCCCCATTCGCTCTTCATGATGTGCGGATGCGACGCCACCGCCAGCGCCCCCTGTTCATGGATTTTCTCGATGATTTCCGGAATTTCCAGCGACGCCGAGATCGGCGCTTTCAGATCTATGCCCAACAAGTGCGCGGAGGTCTTGCGCGTGTAACCGTCCTTGTTGAACTCGATGCCCGTCATCACCAGCATTTTGTAACGGCGCCACGCCCGCTGCCGCTCGCGCTCGATCACCGCAAAATACTCGCCCATTTGCTCCTGCGGCAGCGTCATGTTGGACAACTCGGACAATTTGCCCAGCAATCGTTTGGGGTCCGCCAGATGGTCCGTGATGCAAATGCAATCAAACCCGCGTTCCCCGTAAAAATCAATGATCTCCGGCACGGACAATTTCCCGTCCGAATAATTCGTATGGATGTGAAAATCGCACAGCAGCATCTGCGCCTGGCCGCCAGGCCCATTGCTGTTTCCATTTCCCGGCACGGACCGCATCACGCGCTCCGGCTCGGTCTCAAAAAGCTTCACCGCGCGCCCGGTAAAATCGTTGTCCGACTCCTCCAGCACCAATTCCGCGATCTTCATCGCCGCGTCGGGACGCGAGACCTTTTTCAGGTTCTTGCGCCATTCATTCCACAGCGTCGCCCGTTTTTCAAAGGCCAATTCCACCGCTTCGGCCACTTCCTTGTTCTTTTCCACCACCGCGCCGAGGTTCAGTTTCTCAATCAATTCCGCGTTGCCTTCTTCCTGCCCGGGAATCACCTGGTTCACAATCATCGGACAACGCGCTGCAATCGCCTCCTGCACCGTCGCCCCGCCGGCTTTGCTGATGACCAAATGGTGCGACATCATCAGTTCGGGCATCTGGTTGGTCCAGCCGAGGATCTTGACGCGGTGTTCCTGGTCGCGCGTGCGTTCGATGAGCTTCGCGCGCAATTCCGGGTCGCGCCCCGCCGTGATCGTCAAATGCACATCGTCGATCTCCAGCAGCCGGTCAATCGCCTTGCCGGCTTTTTTCTTGCCGGTATTGATGATGTACAGAACGCGGCGCGGCTCGTCGCCGACCGGTGGCGGCAGATTGATTGAATTGTCCGCGAACAGCGGGCTGACGGGGAAACCGAAGACCTTGATCTGGTTTTCCGCCACGCCGCCTTTGAGCAAAACCTCCGCCGTCGCGTCATTGGCCACGCAAAAATAATCGCTCGGCGCGCGGAACCACGCGGAATTCACCGTGATGGAATCGGTCACGACGGTGATGAATTTGAAGGGGCGCTCGTGGTGGCTGGCGTAAATCTTCTTGATCACATGCGCATAAACCGGATACGTGGAAACGACGCAATCCGGCTGCGTTTGGGCGAGAATTTTCTCGAGCATCGCCTGGAGCCGGGTAAAACTGCCGAGCTGCTTCTCCACCAGCGGACTTTCGAGCAGCGAATAAAACTGCCCCCACAGCTTCGGCGCGTAGGCGACCATCCCCAGGTAGGTTTTCCGGGCGAGCGTGTTGAAGGCGCCGTAACTGTCCGCAAACAGGTCGATGACCTCGGCGCGCGCGTCCTCGTCGGCCATTTCAATCGCGTCGCGCAAATTGCGCGCGGCCGCGTTGTGTCCGTCTCCGAAACCGGCGGTGAGAATGAGAATTTTTTTCATGCCGCACGGTAACTCTATTTCACGTTTGTTACGAACATGTGTCGGGAATGTGAACTTCTATTCACATTTATTCACATTTTATTCACAAGGGGGGTGGCGGGGGTTAAAAACACAAAAACGGAGGGATTAACAACGAAGAAACAAGGGAAAGCAACGATTTTGTCCTGAAAAACATCCAAATTCCAACATCCAACAGCCAGAGGATTTTCAATGGCCGATCCCAATTTAAAGCGGCAACATCAATTCTTGCCTGCCTGCCGTTGGAATTTGAGACTTGGAGTTTCTCTGGCGCTTGGTATTTTTTTTTACACTCTGGCAAGTCAAGGCCGATGGCATCACTTCACCAGCGTTTTGCAGAACTTTTCAATCCGGTCCAGCCCTTTTTCGATGTTGGCCATGCTCGTCGCGTAGCTTAGACGGATGTAATCGTCCGCGCCGAAGGCGATGCCCGGGACGGCGGCGACTTTTTCCGCTTCCAACAATCGGGCGCAAAAATCGGATGACTTGAGTCCCGTTCCGGAAATGTTCGGGAACAGATAAAACGCGCCCTTGGCGTTCACGCAGGAAATTCCCGGCATGGCGGTCAATTTTTGATGCGCGTAGCGGCGGCGTTTGTCGAATTCCGCCAGCCATTTCGGCAAATGGTCCTGCGGGCCGGTCAACGCGGCCACGCCGCCTTTTTGCGCAAAGGACGTCGGGTTGCTCGTGCTGTGGCTTTGCACCGCGTCAATCGCCTTGGCAATCGGCTCCGGCGCGGCGAGAAATCCCAGCCGCCAGCCGGTCATGCTCCACGCCTTGGCGAACCCATGCACAATAATCGTATGCGCCTGGTGTTCGGGCGAAAAACTCGCCACGCTCCTGACCTTGGCGTTGTCATAGAGCAAATGCTCATAAATCTCATCGCTCATGATGAGCACGTTTTTCTCGATGCAAATGTCGCCGATGGCCTTCACCTCTTCCGGCGTATAAACCGAGCCGGTCGGATTGCTCGGCGAATTCAAAATCAACAGCCGGGTGTTGGGGGTGATGGCCCGGCGCAATTGTTCCGGCGTCATCTTGAATTCCGTCCGGTCGGTCGTCTGCACGATCACCGGTTTGGCGCCGGACATTTTCACCATTTCGGGATAGCTCAACCAGTACGGCGCGGGAATGATCACCTCATCCCCCGCTTCGCACGTGGCCATGATGACGTTGAAACAGGAATGTTTCCCGCCGCACGAAACAATCACCTGCGACGGCTTGTACGTGAGGCCGTTCTCGCGCTTGAACTTTTCCGCGATGGCTTCGCGCAATTCAGGAATGCCGCTGCTGGGCGTGTACTTGGTGAACCCGGCGGCCAGCGCCTTGGCGGCGGCGTCCTTGATATGCTGCGGCGTGTCGAAATCCGGCTCGCCCGCGCCAAAACCGACGACGTCCTCGCCGGCGGCCTTCATCGCCTTGGCCTTCGCATCAATGGCTAAAGTGAGCGATGGCGAGAGCGACGCGGCGGCTTTTGAGATTTTATAATTCATAATTTGAGCGACGGGAATTTAAAGCAAAAATGCCGCTTTTCAAGAAAGGAATGCCCCAATCCTCAGACCAGCTCCCACGCCGGATTTATTTCATCATCCAAAAGCGTCGGTTTCACGCCAGCCAACAGCTTTCGCTCCGCCAAAATCCCAATCATCGCGGCGTTATCGGTGCAAAGCTTCCGCTCCGCCAGGCGCAGGTCAAATCCATGCCGTTGGCAGGCGCGGGCCAGCTCATTACGCAACGCCCGGTTGCAGGTCACCCCGCCGGAGGCCGTGATGCACCGCACCCCTTCGCGTTTGGCCGCGCGAATCGTCTTTTTCACCAGCACTTCCACAATGGCCGCCTGAATGCTCGCGCAGAGGTCGCGAAATTTCTGCCCGTCCTTTAATAAATCTGGATGGTCCCGCAAAAAATAACGGACGGAAGTCTTCAGCCCGCTGAAGCTGAAATCGTCGCCCGCGTCGTTGAGCAGCGGACGCGGAAAATCGTAGGCCTTGGGATTCCCCTGCTCCGCCAGCCTGTCGATCTCCGGCCCGGCGGGATACGGAAGCCCCATTAGCTTGCCGGTTTTGTCAAAGCATTCTCCCGCCGCGTCGTCAATGGTCGAGCCGAGCACGCGATGATGCAATTCGGATTCAACCCGC
>JBKQUF010000053.1:0-4458 GCA_052140285.1 Limisphaerales bacterium
CAGCAGCGGGGTGTCGCGGTCAATCGAAACAAAGCGGGTCGCCATGAGTTTCAGACACGAACGCCTTGCGGCAGTTCAATCTGTCTGACAAAAAATGCGTTTTCTAAGTCAGACAGGCTGCTAGGCAGGATTAGGAGACGTTTTTCTTCTCCTCGGTTCGATTGCTCTGCTTGCTCTGCGGCCAGAAGGGTTTGCGGAAGGCGTCGGTGAAATCGTAGCCGTGCTGAAAATCGACGCGGCTGTCCTTGTCGGTTTTGGCCAGGAGGCAGGCCTCGACCATGTTAAAGACGATCTCGCCGAAATCGCTGCACTTTTTTACGCCCCAATCTTCAAAAACGGTCGCCGTCATGGGGCCGAATTGTTGCAGCGCAAATTGGCGGATGCCGTCGAGCAGTTCCTGGCCGGAGACGTGGCGCATCTGCCCCTTGTTGTCCTTGACGACGAGTTTCTGGGTGAAATCGAGGGCTTCGCGGACGAACAAATAGGCGTCGCGGGTATAGCGCGGATCGTTGGCCATGATTTGTTCGATGGCTTCGTCGAAATTGATTTCCTGCATATTAAAAAGACCTGGTCTCGGTGACGGCAGCCGCAGGGGGATGGGCGGTTCGATAAAACTGGACGCACCATCCGACCAGCAACAATCCCAAAATGACGCCGAGCACCAGTTGCTCCTGCTTCGTCAACCTGTTCACGCGTCTAATTTAGCGGAATTTCCGGGAAGGGCAAAGGGAAAGGCAGAATGAAATTTGATGACGTTTGGCACTCCCATTTCATCATTGATTTCCGTAAAATTTGCGGACATAATCTGATCCTCAATTGTCGGGGCGTAGCGTAGCCTGGTAGCGCGCTTGTTTCGGGTACAAGAGGTCGTGAGTTCAAATCTCACCGCCCCGACCATTCTCCAGTTTCTTTGCCTTTCAAAATAATCTTTTGTACGTCGCCTTGCGCGGGTCGTGTTCCGGGCGCTGGCAAATCAACGTCTGCACCCATTCGCATAGGCGTCTGCCCAACCGCCGGCACGCCTCGCGCTCGCCGTCGCTGCGCGGACGCCCGGCAGAGATTGCGCCGTAATGCAGCGTCTGTCCCGGAGCCACGTAATCCGGAATGCCAAATACCAGGAGGCCGTAATTCATCAGAACAATCTGAAGCGCGAGGCAGGTCAATTCACCGCCGCCGCCGTTGCCGCCGCTGGAGGAAAAACCGCAGCCGATTTTTCCCTCAATTTTCGGCCAAAGCGGCTGGGCAACGGTGTCCCACCAACGTTTCATTTGCCAGGCGATGGTACCCATGTGCGTTGGCGAACCGACCGCGATTCCGTCGCACCAGACCAGGTCGTTAGCGGTCGCCTCAGCCACAGTTTTGACGCGAACTTCCGTATCCGGCACGCTCCCGGCCCCTTCGGCGACAAGGTCCGCCATTTGTTTGGTGTTACCGCCTTCGCTGTAGTACATCACCAGGATGCGGGCGGCGCGCGGGGCGTTGTTTTCCATGCGCTACGGTTACTTCGCTGCCGTGAATTTGTAGAGTTCGGCGCTGTGGGCGGCCAGGCTCACCGTGAATTCGCCGGTGAGGGAATTGGCCACATCAGGCAGATTCTTCTGACGCCACAAGTCGCGCACGTGCTGGCGTCCTTGAATGCCGATATAACCAAGCTTGTTGAATCTGAGGTTTTCGGGCGCCGAACCGCGATTGAAGAACGCCACCGCCTTGCCGCCGTCTTCCAGATTTTTCAAATAAACGTCCACGTCCCCAATCGTCGCCACGCGTGTGGCCTGTTCCCCGAGCGCGTCCTGGTCAACCGCCAGCACTTCGTCGTTGTCCAGCAGATTAAGCGTGAAGGGATCGAGGCGGTCCAAATCACAGCCGATGAGCAATGGCGCCGACAACATGCACCACATGGTGATGTGGGAATATTGTTCATCCGGCGTCAACCGGGTCAGGTGGAGTTGCGGTCCCCAGCCGACATAACCGACCACCAGCATGTCGGGATCGTTCCAGTGCCCCGGTCCGGCGTAAGGCGCCCAGCGGTCTTGCGAAAAGGCGATTCCCGAAACGGTAAACTGCCAGAATCCGCCGGGGGCGTCCCAACTGTCAAAAATGTCGCTGGTCGTGCGCCAGCAGTTCGCCCATTGTGCCCAATCAGTGGCGTGGTCGAACGGCGCGGTGTTCGAGAGGCTGAAAATAATATCGCGCCCGGATTTTCGCAGAGCCAGGCTCATATCCTTGACGTGTTCAACGTCAATCGGGTTCCAGTCATATTTGAGATAATCGAAGCCCCAGGCGGCCCATTGATCGGCATCGGCCGGCTCAAATGAGTACTGGCCAAACCGCTGGTATCTTCCGTTTCCCATCGAATTTGACCATGAACCATCCGGATTGTCGCTGGACCCGCCCGCGTGCCGGGCGTAGGAAGTAATCCACGGCGTTGAATAAATGCCGGCCTTCAGGCCCAGTTGGTGAATCGTGTCGCACAACGTTTTCATGTCGGGAAATTTTTCGTTGGCTTGAAGCGCGTGATTTGTGCCGGTGCGATCGCCCTGCCATGTGTCGTCAATGTTAATGTAGGTCCAGCCGTGATTGATCAGACCGGACGATACCATCGCCCGGGCCGAACTCAGCACCTTCTCCTGACTTACCGACTCAGCCCAGCAATTCCAACTGTTCCAACCCATCGGCGGCGTGAGCGCGATCTTGTCGCCGGCCATGATGCGGAATTGCTTCGTGACCTCGCCCTTCGCGTTTTTGGCGTGAAAGACAACGTCATATTCGCCGCTCGTTTTAAGCGCGCCGGTGATCTGGCCGGAAGCGGCGTCCAGACTCAAGCCGTCGGGCAGATTTTCGACACTGAACGTGATGGGTCGATCACCCGTGGCTGGAATGGTGTAGAGGAACGGCGAACCGGGGCGGACACCGAAAATGGTCGGACCGTTGAGTTGCGGCGTGTCCGGCGCGGGGGGCGTGCGGATGAACGTGGAATAATCGGGCGCATCGGCGGCGGGGAGATTGAAACCGGCCAGCACCAGAAGCAGGGACAGGAATCGCGAAGTCATGCGCGGAGTATAACACTTGGGAACTTGGCGATGTCAAGAGTCGCCTCTTTCTTCCATCCTCCCGCAATTCTTACGAGAAAAAACTTGCAACTCCGTGAAGACGGATGAGAATCCGATGAAGCCCGCATTGGTTTCGGGCGGGAAATCGAGGAGTATCACCCTAATCGAAAATCGACTTAATCAATGCAAACTACATTCAGTTGCCGCGCTCGCTGCCGGTTTTGGCAGGGTGTCCTGTTCGGCATCCTGTTCTTTTTAGCCGCACCCGTCCTGCACGCCGGGCTTTCGATGGAGATGGACTTGGTTCTCGGCAATTATGCTACGGACTTTTACGGCAACAACAATTATTACTATGCTTTTTTCCCCAACTTGACCACCAACTCGGCATCGCCCGCCGTTCCCTTCGGCGATTATTTCGTGGCCTCGCCGGGATGGCCCACCAATGGAGCCGCTGCATTGTATCAGTATGATACGAACGGTTTCAACCAGGTGGGGGGCGGTAATTTCGCCTTTGGAGTTTACGATGCGCCGGATTACAACGATTCGTTTATCCAAAACATCACGAACGGACAATGGACCATCTCCGTTACCAATACGGTGGAGACCAATGTCTATTATTTTACCGTCACGGCTAACATTACCAGCAATTCCATTTCCCCCGTGGTTGTTCTCTATCCCCCGAACACCGCGTTGGATGTCACCAATCAGCCGACCTTCGTTTGGGAAGGCCCGACCAACTACAGCGACCTTGTCCTGTACGGCGGTTCCGACAACGCAGAGCTGCCGGCCACGCAAACCAGTTATAACGGGTTCATCCTGCCGGTTGGTCTTAACTCCTTCACCGTGCATTATGACCTTTATTCGACCACCGACGTGGTGTCTTCCGTGCCCACGAACAGCGCCTCGCAACCGCTCTCAAGCTGGGTTTCCACGACGCATATACAGGATATCTCCGGTTCCCAATTTACCGTTGGCAGTATCGCGGCCGATTTCAATGCCGCCCTCGATACCACCAATTTGCCCTGGGCGACATTCGGCGACGCTTCTTGGACCATTGAGACCACCAACACTTACGACGGCGCTCCTTCCGCCGCCCAAAGCGGCAGTGTGACCGGCAGTCAGTCTTCAACCCTTTCCGTCACTGTCACCGGCCCAGGAACACTGACTTTTTACTGGTCGAGCATCGCCAACGATCCCGACTTGGGCTTCGATTATCAATTCGACATTGACGGTACCGATATGGACGATATTGTCGGTGACAACCCTTGGTATCAGGAAGTTAATCAGAATACAGGCCTTCCGTACGTCATTCCTCCCGGCCAACATACGCTGACTTGGACGGTTTCTGCCAATGGCGATACGGACCCTACTCAAGCCGGTTTCCTCGCCCAGGTGAGTTATGTCCAGC
>JBKQUF010000054.1:0-5349 GCA_052140285.1 Limisphaerales bacterium
AAAAATTATGGCCAAGATTGAGCGAGCCCGCCAGAAGTTGGACGAGGTCAAACCCGGTTGGTCGCAACGCAAAAAGCGGAAAAAGCGGAGATCATATGTCTAGCCATTTGCGACACACTACACTAGCCATTCCAGTGAAATCCAGGTCATATTGGTATCGCTGCCACAAGCCCCAACATCGGGCCGGATGAAACAGAATGGAACGAAAGAAAAATCAGTCAAACCAGCGGGGCAAATTATGAACTCTGGACGGCGCCTCCTAAAATAACCGGCGTATTACATTGCTATGCGTCCGGCGCGCGCTGAAGCTTGAGCATGAGCAACAGCTTGCAGCAACATGGGATCAAGGAAATTTACAAACAACTCCGCTTGCGGATGAAAAACCGCGGCCTGGAAACCATCGGGGTTCATGTCACCCGCCGGGCCGGAAAATACAAATACAGCTTTACCGGTTCGGCGGAGCAAGTCGTGACGGCGGAGAAGATTCTTGCCGATTGGGCCTGATCTGGTCCCGCCGACACGCAGGAATTCCAGTTCCTCTTCTCGTCCCGTCAGGGACATCCGGCCATAGCCCGGCGTTTCAACGCCGGGACCGTATTCCGGATTGGCATCAGTCCCGTAGGGACGGCTGAATAACACGCAGGTCCTGTTGGTGGGATGGTTCCAGCCGTCCCTGCGGGACTCATGCCTTGCCGAGGATTGGGTCCCGGCATTTCAATGCCGGGCCATTTCCAATCGGCTGAACTCGCGACTGTCATTTACAATCATCGCTTCACCCGGCATGATGATTCCGCCGATGGAGAAACATTTATTCCGCCGGCAAGTCAACTGCGGTCAACGAAAGGAATACACTATGGGCGACAGATCCCCGAAAGCCAACCAGAAGAAATCCACCCAGAAACAAAGCAAAACCAACCTTGCCGCCTCAAAACAAAAGGCGGCGGCGGTGTCCAAGCAGCTCGCCGGCAAGAAGAAATAAGCGGCCTCCCGTCATCTCTCTTGAACTAGGAAGCAAGAGAGATGAATCTTCCTCCCGTGAAACTTCAACAAGGCCAGGTCTGGAAATGCGGCGGCGAATACGTCCGCATTGTTCAACTCGGACGGCGCGAAGTCGGCTACAAATCCGCGTCGAATCTCAAGTTCTCCGACGGCCAGCATCAGCTCACGAGCAAAAAGGATTTCTGCCGCCTGCTCAAAGGCGCGACGCTCCTGGCCCCTTCCGCCGGAAAAATCCTCACCGCCGCCAGCGCGGACGGCCTGAACGTTCCTGCCGCGGCTGACCGCCGTGACCGTGCGGACGCCGTGGCTGATCAGAATATTGCGGCTGTCCTGAAGGTTGAGAACGTTGTGGCTGCTCCGAACGTGGCGGATGACTCTGGCCATAACGCTGCGGCCGCCCCGAAGGTTGCGAACGATTCTGCCCCGGCTGAAAACGGCGCGGTTCATCCGCCGGATCAAACGCCGGCGCCGCCTGCGAATAATTGAACCCTTCCGCCTTTTTCCGCACGATGCCGCGGCCGATGAACCGTTCCAGCGCGCGCAGTTCGCCGTGGTCTTCCGACGTCACAAAACTGATGGCATCGCCCACCGCGTGCGCCCGGCCCGTGCGCCCGATGCGATGCACGTAATCCTCCGGCTGCTTCGGAAAATCGTAGTTCACGACGTGCGAAATGCCTTCCACGTCGATGCCGCGCGCCGCAATATCCGTCGCCACCAACACCCGCGCCTTGCCGTCTTTGAAATCCTTCAGCGCGCGCAGCCGCTGGTTCTGCGAGCGGTTGGAATGCAGCGTTGCGCATCGCACGCCCTTCTGCTCCAGTTGCCGCGCGATGCGGTCGGCGGCGTGTTTCATGCGCGAGAACACCAGCACCATGTCCATCTGCGGGTCTTGCAACAGATGCAGCAGCAGCGGCGTCTTCAAATGCTTCGGCACTTCATAGACCAGTTGCGTGACCGTCTGGGCCGGGTTCGCGCGCCGGCCAATTTGTATGATTTTCGGCGCGTGCTGAAATTCATGCGTGAGCGACTCGATTTCCTTCGACAGCGTCGCGGAAAACATCAGCGTCTGCCGCTGTTTGGGCAGTTGTTGCACAATGCGCCGGATGTCCGGCAAAAAACCCATGTCCAGCATCCGGTCGGCTTCGTCCAGCACGAGAAATTTCAACTGGGAGAAATCCGCGCAGCGCTGCCCCATCAAGTCCAGCAGCCGCCCCGCGCACGCGATGACCACGTCCGTGCCCGCGCGCAACGCCCGGATTTGCGGCTGTTCGCCCACGCCGCCAAACACCGTCGCCACCGTCACCGGCAGATGCCTCGCGTAAGCCCGCGCGTTCTCCTCGATTTGCAGCACCAGCTCGCGCGTCGGCGCGATGACCAAAACCTTGGTCCCGCGACGCTGACCCGGCTGCGCCGCCAGCTTGGTGAGGATGGGCAGCGTGAACGCCGCCGTCTTGCCCGTGCCGGTCTGAGCGATGCCGATGAGGTCGTGCCCCGCGATGATCGGCGGGATGGCGGCGGATTGGATGGGCGTCGGCTCCGTATAACCGGCTTCCGTGACCGCCCGCAAAATTTTGGCATCAAGGCCAAGTGCGTGAAATGGCATAAAGAAGCATGATAGCACATCTCAACCCGATGGCACGCAATTTGCCCACCAACCGAAATTCGCCGTTTTGAAGTATGAAGGTCTGAATTCATCAGACCGCCATTCGTAAATCCAGAACCGTCCGCTTGCCATAGATATCCGCGTGGAAGCCGACGCGAGGAGGCTCTGACTGTTTCCGCCTTCGCGCTTTCCGCGTTCGGTTTTTAGTTTGAGCCTCCTCACATCGGCTCCTACGGGGAAATTAATAGCGTAACCGGAAACATTTTCCCACTGGCCGGGGGTGGAGGGAATCAAACCGGCAAAATCTGCGGTTTTTGGCGCTGGCACTATCGTTGCTTAACACTGTTCGGAAAAGTGCAATGATTGATGCCCTATTCAACCAGCCGGCTTATTTGGCGGCCAAGAAACAGCTTGATGCGATTTCTCTGCGAGAAGACGCCATTTCAAGCAACATTGCCAATCTGGAGACGCCCGGGTACAAGCGGATTGATGTTTCGCCGGCGTTCAGCACGGAGTTGTCCCGGGCGTGCGCGGACGGGAACGCGCAGGAGATCGAGGCGGTCAACCCGCAATTGACGGTGGACCCAAAGGCAACGCCGGTCAGCCCGGACGGCAATACGGTGGACCTGGACAGCGAAATGCTGGAGATGAACAAGAATTCGCTGGCCAATCAGTTGGAAACCCAACTGATCAGCAATGGTTTTTACCGGATGCGGATGGCCATCACGGGCAACGTGACATGATATGATCGATTTACTCCCAGGGGTGCAAAGTTCCGCCGCGGCCCTCGACGCCGAACGCACGCGGCTGGATGTGATTTCGGAGAACATCGCCAACGCGAACACGACGCGGGGGCCGGACGGCAAGCCGTATCAGCGGCAGGAAGTGGTGTTTGAAAGCGCCTTGCAGCAGGCCATGAACGGCCAGCAGGCGCCGACGTTGAAGGTGGCAGGCATCATCAAGGACCAGACGCCTTCGGAAACGGTTTATGACCCGGGCAGCCCGGACGCGGATTCGCAGGGGATGGTCGCGATGCCGAATGTAAACATTAACACGGAAATGGCGGACATGATCTCGGCCTCGCGCGCGTTTGACGCGAATGTGGCGGCGGTCAAGAACGCCCGGGAGATGGCGTTGCAAGTGCTATCCATCGGCAAACATTGATTAAACCATGATACCCATCACCTCCATCCAACCTTCGATGTCCGCCTACGGCCTGACGCCGGGGGAAGGGATTTCGCCGTCGCTGCCGGTGACGCCGGGTCAACAGCCGGACGCGCTGGCGCCAGCCCAACCGACGAGCGAATCGTTTGCGTCGATGCTGGGGGAGATGGTTTCGGAAGTGAACGGGAAGCAGATTTCGGCGGCGAACGCGGTGAACAATTTACAGTCGGGCGGCAATGTCTCGCTGCATCAGGCGGTGATTTCGATGGAAGAGGCGAACACGTCGTTTCAACTGATGGTGGAGGTGCGGAACAAGTTGATGGATGCCTACCAGGAAATCATGAAGATGCAGGTTTAAATTAAATGAACAATCTCTCAAAACTCGGCGCGCAACTGGCGGAAATCTGGAAACAGCTCGGCGCGAGCCAGCGAATCAGTGTATTGGCGGCAACGCTGGTCCTGGTGGCGGGACTGACGGCGATCGCGTTCTGGTCGTCGCGCACGGATTACGGACTGTTGTACGGGAAGTTATCGGACGGGGAAGCGGCGAAAGTGATTGCGGCGCTGGATGACGCAAAGGTGCCGTACAAGATCGGGCAAGGGGGGAGTTCGATCATGGTGCCGTCGGACAAGGTGTATGAGACGCGGATGGAATTGGCGGGAAAGGGGATTCCGAGCGGGGACGGGGTTGGCTTCGAGATTTTTGACAAGCCGAATTTCGGGATTTCAGATTTTGTGCAGCGGGCGAATTACGTGCGGGCGGTGGAGGGGGAGCTGTCGCGGACGATCAACCAGATCAACAACGTGGAGGCGGCGCGGGTGATGATCGTGATGCCGGAGAACCGGCTGTTGCTGGACGAGAACCAGCATCCGACGGCGTCGGTGTTTGTGCGGGTGTCGGGGAACACGCAACTGGACGGGTCGTCGGTGAACGCGATTCGATTTTTGGTGGCGAATTCGGTGGAGGGATTGACGCCGAACAATGTGACGGTGGTGGACAATCTGGGGAACGTGCTTTCGGCGAACGAAGACAACGACTCGATCGCGGGGCTGACGTCGTCGCAACTGACGGCGCAACGGAACCTGGAACAATATCTGACGAAGAAAGCGCAGGACATGCTGGAAAAGGTGCTGGGTCCCGGGCAGGCCATCGTGCGGGTGTCGGCGGACATCAATTTTGACACGCTGACGACGACGCAGGAGAAATTCGATCCGGACGGCCAAGTGGTGCAGACGGAGACGAAGAACGACGAGACGACGGATTCGACGACGACGAGCACGACGGCGGCGGCGGGGGTCAGCGCGAACACGACGACGGACACGAACACGACGCGGATGGCGAGCGCGCCGGTGACGGGATCGAACGAGCGGAAGACGACTTCGACGACGGAATACGAGATTGGGAAGACGACGAGCAACATGACGCAAATCGCGGGGGGGGTCAAACGGTTGATGGCGGCGGTCACGGTGGCGGCGCAATATGAGGGCACGGGGGCGGACCGGAAGGTGGTCAATCGGACGCCGGAGCAGTTGGACCAACTGAAGCAGATCGTGGTTGGGGCGATTGGCGCGGACCTGACGAG
>JBKQUF010000055.1:0-24729 GCA_052140285.1 Limisphaerales bacterium
GTTCCAAATCCGTGTTTATCCATGCGATTTTAAAAGCTGCTGCGCACAACTGTTCTGGGAGCGCACCCGCCCCGGGTGCTGTTTTCCGCGCCCTCGCGGAAAACCCGCTCGCAAAGGAACCTCTCAAGCGTCAGTGTCCGCCTCGCTCGCACCACGACCGTGCCTCCGAAACATTTTTATCCGTGTCCATCCGTGGTTTCAGCTTTTGTTTCGCGAAATCCCCAGCTTGACAAACCCGGCGTCTGCGGGTCTGCTGGGCGCCACATGAAAGCTTCCGACATTTTTGGAGTCGCCGTGCGAACCATCGGCCTCCTCGTCCTTCTTTACGGCCTGTACGACATCTGGAGCGGCTTTGACAACTTCTTCGAAAACCTGCTGTCCCCGCCCAGCCAGGACAGCGATTCCACCACGGCATCCACACTGACCTATTTTGTTTTTGGCATCCCGGAATTCATCTTGGGAACGCTATTGTTTTTCCTGGCCAATTGGCTGGTGAAACTGGCGTACCGGGATTAAGAATTTTTTCAGTATTTTCCACATGGAATTCGCCTGCCGCATTCTGCCGGGCTTTCGAGCAATCTTTCGCCTTCTATCCCGAAGGGATTGCCATCATTCAGCCCAGGGTTGCGAGGAACGAGCTACCCTGGGAAAACGTCCCCAATTCATCAACCCTGAATGGGTTGAATCAGCACCCGGTTCAGGGTGAGATCCCCCCGAAAGATTCGCGCCTTGAACCCCTGAACCTGCCGCATTCTGCCAGACTTTCGAGCGACAGCAGCCATTCGCCTGCCACCTGTCCGCCGTAGCCTTGGCGAAGGCGGATTCCCTCTCCGCTCCCAGCGGATGGGAGGGGAGAGGGCCAGGGTGAGGTGAGGGCTCCCCGGGTTCATGGGGAGGGATTGAGGGTGAGGGGTGAGAATGATATCCGCCCGCCCTTCTGGTCCCTGGAGGTTTATGGAAAGGCCGGCCGAAAATCTAATTGCTCCCGCCATCGAACGGAGCGGTGAGCATTTCCCGGTGTATGACGCGGGCAACAGCAATATGCTGGCGGCGTGGTTATGTGACGTTGCGAGGCGCCACGCCGCTGGCCCGGATATTTCACACCGCGAGGCCGGGAGCGCCGGTTTGCAACCGGCTTTTGGCATCCGAAAGTCCCAAGCCGATAACATATCGGCGCCCCGGTCTGTCGGCGTTTCATGCTCAACATGAAATATCCGGGCTAGCGGCGGCAAGACGGAAATCAGAGTCTCCTCACCTCGGCTCCGACAAATACCAGCAGTTACCGCCCGTGAGGACGTTCGCCCTCGCGGTTCGGCAGCGGACGACAACTGGGGTATTCACCCCAGATTTGCTCAATTTTCAAGGCTAAATGGTGCAGGAGGCCAAGTCCGGGGTTGAACAGTTTGGATTTCTGGATTATCTAACAGGTATGAAAACAAAAGCGATAGGATGGATGGCCGTTGGCGCCGCGGCACTGACGCTGGCGGCTTTGCCGGCGGCGGCTCAAATGACAATAGCCGCCAAACCGGATAAAAGTTACACGGGCACGGTGGTTTCCGTGAACCCGAACGGAGGCACGCTCAAGGTGAAAGGGCCGTTGATGTTCAGCAAGGACTTCAACCTGGGCCAAAATTGCGCGTACGCATTATGGAACGAACCCGCGGGCACCGCCGCTGATTTGCGGCCGGGCGAAAAGGTGAGGGTAAGGTATCAGGATGCCAACGGCGTGCTGGTGGCCGACCGGGTGCAACAGGAACCGATGACAGAACAGGGCATGGTCAAGACGATTGACCCGGCGACCCATACACTGACCTTGCGCTGCGGTTTGAGGGATAAGACCGTCCAGGTACCGGACAACTGCCCGGTGAAACTGGCCGGGGACAAGAGCGGCATGGTGGCCGACGTGCAGCCGGGGTACTACGTGACGGTCACTTATGAACTGCCCAACGACAAGGCGGTGGCCAAAGAGATTGACCAGACGGGCACGACGTTCACCGGCGACCTGCGGGCGATCAACCTGGACAACCGCACCGTGGTGGCGAAATCGATATTCGACACCGACACGTTTCATCTGGCGGACAACTGCGCGATTGTGATCAACGGCAAAACAACCGGGCAATTAAGCGACCTGCGGCTCGGCGACCGGATGGCGTTTACCTATGAAGACATCAACGGCGTCAAGGTGGTGAACCGCATCTCGAACGAGCCAGTGACGCAGGAAAGTGAAACGACCTCGGCACAGCCGATATATCCGTAAATAAAATTACCACAGTTCAGGCGGGCGCATTTCCGAGAGGAGATGCGCCTGTTTTTGTTTAACGGCCAACCCAGAGCACATCCAGATTGCCGGGACCGCCGCGTCCAAATCCACGGCGTCTTTCCCCGGCGGGCGCGTTGGTATCCGGAGCCGGCGGCGGGGTGGCGGGGGCCGCGGCGGCCTGCGGGAGGCGTTCGGTGCAAATCAGAACGATGCGGTTGTTTTTAGTGTCGAGCGAGGAGGTCTTGCAGCCCGTTTTGGTCTGCACGGTCTGCTCCACCGCAAAACTCGTGGGGCTGCTTTCCTTGATAATGGTCAGGGTGCCGTCGCGCTGTGAACTCCATGCTTCCATGGTGTTGGGATTGAAACCTCCGCCGTCGGTGCCGTTGCCAATGGGCAGCGTGGCGAGGACTTTGCCATCGTCGGCATTGACCACGACGCAGACGGAAGGATTGGAGCACATGGCGAAGAGGATGTGATTTTTGGCATCGAGACCGAGGCCGCCCGGGTCGCCAGCGCTGTCGCCAAGATCATACGTGGTGATGACTTTGAGGGCTTTGACATCGATAACGGCGATTTTCTTCTGGTTCTCGATATTCGCATATAATTTACCCTGCCCGTCGCTCTGGGCCTGCTCCATTCCGCCATCGGGAATGTCAATGGTGCCGACGACCGAACCGTCCTTGGGATCAATCACCGTCATGCTGGGCGAGGCATGGCTGAAAATATAAACGCGGTCTGTAAACGGTTCCAACAGGATTCCATCAGGCCGGCCGGTCACCTCAATGCTCTTGATTTTTTGCAGGGTCTCGGTGTCGAACATGCCGATTTGCGGGCTGCTGCTGAAGCCATGATGCGTGGCGGTGTCAATGGCCACGCCATGGCCGCTGATGTTGGTGATGGCGCCGATGTATTTGTGGGTGTCCAGGTCAAAAACAAACGTCGAGGAGCCGCGCGGCACGTAAACACGGCGTTCGTCGTTGTCGGCATAGACGTAATCAATGCCGCCGTTGCCCATGAGTTGCGTGGTGTCGAGGACTTTATAGGGGGTGTCGGTTTGGGCGGCAACCTTGGCGGCGAGCAGGCCAATGGCCAGCACTGCGAGGACGGTCGAAATTTTTTTCATGTGGTTAAAGTGTTATGTGAACTAAAGTAATGGCACTTCTCCAGATGCCAATCAATTCCATTCTGAATTATGACAAAAAATTAATACGGGAGTGAGCCGTCCGAATTGAAAAGGTTTGGCCGGAATAAGAACCAAAGGCGCAAAGACGAACGCAAAGCAGCAGCTTCAGGGTGTTTGGAGCCGGAAGAACATCTGTTGGTTCGTCGCGGGCAAACTGACTTCGTAAAGGTTGCTGTTGATGACGGGGATGTTCGAAACGGTGATCCAATCGGCGGTGGTCAAGTCGGTGTTCTGCGCGAGGCCCAATACCATCGGGGCATAATTGGTGCTCCAAAGGAGGGACACGGCGCTGCTGGAGTTGGTGATGGCTAGCGGCGGCGGGTTCAAGGTGTAAATACCGCCGCCGGAAACCGCGGCCGCTGCGCGGATGCCGTCCTTGGAAGCGGCAATGGCCGCCCAGTTCACAGGCGGGGCGGCATTGGTGGTCCAGGCAGTCCCGCCATCGAATGAAATGTAAATGTTGGTCCGACCAAGACCGAAAAGGACGAAGCCGTTGGTCGAGCAGGCGACGCGGTTGGTTATGAAAAGAGCGATGGGCAGTGACGTCCAACCCGCGCCCGCATTCGTGAAGGCCATAAGGCCAAATGGCCCGGAGCCATAGAATTCATTGCCATCCGCCGGGGAAGCCAGACAGTTGACGGTGGGTACATTGTTGGAAGTCCAGGTGGCGCCGGCATTGATTGAGGCAAAAATGCCGCCCGTCATCATGGCCGCCGCCAATTTGTCGCCATCCGCAGAAGAGGCAACGGAAAGCCACCCCTGCCCGTCCGAAGGGGAATTGGTAACGTTCACCCAGCTTGCGCCGAAATTGTCCGAGACATAGACCAGTGGTTTCGGACTGTAAATGGGGTCGCCGAAACTGGAAACCGCCACCAACATGACGCCATCCGCAGAAGAGGCAACGGAGGTGATGTTTTGTTCGTAGTTTGGGCCGCTCCTTGGGCTGGCAAAAGCCTGTGCCCAAGTGGTGCCGGAGTTCGTAAAAATTGCCCCGCCGCCTGTAGCCACCAATTTGGTCCCGTCCGCCGAGGATGCCACTGACGTCCAATTAACAGTCGCCGCGTTATTTGAGATCCAAGTGGAGCCGTAATTGGTCGAGGTATAAATGAAACGGCTGCCGACGGCCACCAACTGGGAGCCGTCCGAAGAAGTTGCCACCGAAGTCCAGGCATTTGAGGGGGCACTGGTCAGTTGCCAGGTGGGGACCTGCGCGGATGCCGGGGCAAGGCCGGCCTGACACGCGCAGCACGCCGCGATCATTATGAACTTCACGCTTTTTGGCTTCATGATTTGACGAGTTGAACTGGCAATTCCTTCTGATTTCCTGCCCAAAACCAGCGCAGGCCCTTTGGCAATTCTGTTCCGACACCACAAGTTTGCAAGCCCTTTTTCAGTTAGCCGCCTTTTTCGGCACATGTTCCGATTCCAATTTGACTTCCATTCCCTGCGGATGAGAAGTGGGAGGGCGAATATTTGATTGAGAGAGCAGAGGTAAAAAACAGCGCGATGGACAGGATACGCGGCCATGACGGGAAGAAAAGCGGTGTCACGGCCACCGCAGTCCAAGACGCAAAGCGATAAGCGTCACGGCTTCCGAATCTCGCCCCACCGGCAAATGAGGAAGGTGGAAATTAGAGCCTCGTTACCCCGGCTCCGATAAAACCAAGTTGCCGACGTGAGTCAGCCGTAAACGGCAAGAAAAAAGCCCGCTCGATGGAGCGGGCGGTGGTCTTGAAATGATTGGGTTTAGTCTTTCTTTTCTTCCGGCTTGGGTTCCGCCGCTGGTTTGGCTTCCGCAGCCGGCTTGGTCTCCGCGGCGGGGGCGGCGGTTTCGGACGCGGCCGGGGGTTCCTCGATAAAATCCACCCATTCCAAGATGGCCCTTTGCGCGGCGTCGCCAATGCGCTGGTTCATCCTGACAATGCGGGTGTAGCCGCCGTTGCGGTCCTTGAAGGCCGGGGCGATTTCCTTGAAAAGGATTTTGGCCGCGTCCTCCTGGTGCAAGCGGGCGACGGCGAGGCGGCGATGGTGGAGGGAGCCTTTCTTGCCGAGGGTCACCATTTTTTCGGCGACGGATCGGGCGGCCTTGGCCTTGGCCAGAGTGGTGGTGACGCGCCTGTGTACAATCAGGCTGCAAACGAGGTTCGCGAGCATCGCATTGCGATGTTCGGAGGTGCGGCCGAGTTTGGCCGTGCGTTTGAGGTGTCGCATAAAATGGTTCCGATTATTCGGTCTTGGGTTCTTCTTTGGGCGCTTCGAGGAGGCCCGGCTCGAAATTCATTCCGAGGGAGAGGCCGAGGGCCTGGAGCTTGTCTTTGATTTCGTTCAGCGATTTTTTGCCGAAGTTGCGGTATTTCAACATCTCCTGCTCGGTCTTCATGGCCAACTGGCCGACGGTGGTGATGTTGGCGTTGTTCAGGCAGTTGGCGGCGCGGACGCTCAATTCAATTTCGTTGACGCTCATGTTGAGGAGCTTCTTCATCTTGCTCTTCTCTTCGTCCTGCTTGTCGGCGGCTTCCTCGAATTCAATCGCGTTCTTGTCGTAAAGGGCGAAGACGTCGAGGTGTTTCTGGAGGACGACCGCGGACTGGGTCAGGGCGTCATCGGGGGTGATGCGTCCGTCGGTCCAGATTTCGACAATGAGCCGGTCGTAGTCGGTGCGGTTGCCGACGCGGGCGGCTTCGACGGCGTAACGCACGCGGGTGACGGGGGAGAAAATCGAATCAATGGCAATAACGCCGATGGCCTGGCCGGGTTTTTTGTTTTCGTCGCCGGGGTAAAAGCCGCGTCCGACCTTGACGGTCAATTCCATTTCGAATTTTTTCTTTTTGTCGAGGGTGCAGATATGCTGCTCGGGATTGACCAACTCGATGTTCTGGTTGAGCTGGATGTCGGCGGCGGTAACGGCGCCTTCCCGGTTGACGGAGAGGAGGAGGGTCTGTTCATCGCGGGAATGGGCCTTGAACTTGACGCGCTTGAGGTTCAAAACGATGTCGGTAACGTCCTCGACGACGCCCTCGATGGTGGTGAATTCGTGCATGGCGCCTTCCACCTTGATGGAGGTGATGGCGGCGCCTTCGAGCGACGACAGCAGCACGCGGCGCAGGGAGTTGCCGATGGTATGGCCGAACCCGGTTTCAAACGGATCGGCGATAAATTTGGCGTAAGTGGGCGTGGCGCCCGCATCTTCCTTCTGCAAGCGCTTCGGCAATTCAAAACGACCTAATCGGACTGGCATATTTTCCTTTCAACAATTTTAATCTGACCGCCCGGCGATTTATTCCCGCCGCCGGGGCAATCCGTGTAATTGTTATGATTAATGTTATGGTTTAGCGGGAATAAAATTCGACGACCGCCTGCTCGTTGGCGATGGGCTGGATTTCGTCGCGCGTGGGGACGCGCATGACGGTGCCCTTGAACTCCTCGCGGCTGAGGATGAGCCAATCGGGGACCGACCGGCTGGTGGCGATTTCCAGGTTCTTGGTGGCGAGCTGGCGGGACACGTTGTTATTTTTGACTTCGATGACGTTGTTCACCTTCAAGGCGAAGGAGGGGACGTTGACTTTGCGTCCGTTGACCAAAATGTGGCCGTGGGAAACCATCTGGCGGGCGGCGGCGCGGGTGTTGGCGAAGCCGAGGTGGAAAACGACGTTATCCAGACGGCACTCCAAAATCTGGAGCATTTGTTCGCCGGTGACGCCACGGCGTTTCAGGGCTTTTTCATAGACGCCGCGGAACTGGCGTTCGAGCAGGCCGTAATAGTACTTGAGCTTTTGTTTTTCGATCAGGCCGAGGCCGTAGTCGGTGTGCTTGCGGCGGGATTTGGGGCCGTGAACGCCGGGACCGTAGGCGCGGCGCTCAAGATATTTCGAGGGGCCAAAAATCGGGACGCCGAAACGGCGGCTGATGCGAACGCGGGGACCTGTATAGCGAGCCATAGAAATTAATGATTAACGATTGGGGATGGGCGGTTTTAGACGCGGCGTTTTTTGCGGGGGCGGCAGCCGTTATGAGGGACGGGGGTAACATCCTTGATGGAGGAGATTTCGAGGCCGATGGCCTGGAGGGCGCGAATGGCTGATTCACGACCGGAGCCGGGGCCTTTGACGCGGATTTCGACTTCCTTCATGCCGTGGGCCATCGCCTGGCGGGCGGCGTCCTGGGCGACCTGCTGCGCGGCGTAAGCGGTGCTTTTGCGCGAGCCTTTAAAACCAACGCGCCCGGCGCTCGACCAGCCGATGATATTGCCGTGCATGTCGGTAATGCTGACCAAAGTGTTGTTGAAGGTGGCCAGGATGTTGGCCACGCCGACGACGACGTTTTTGGCGTGCTTGGCCTTGACGATTTTTTTGCCAGCGGCGTCCTCGCCGAGGAGTTCGGCAGCGGTGGGCGCGGCAACGGCGGCGGGGGCAGCCTCGGCGCCGGCCGGAGCGGGAGCGGCAGTGTCAGGAGCGGCGGGAGCCGCGCCATCCGCGGGCGCTTTTTCTTTTTTCTTCGGTTCGCCGGCCTTCTTTTGGGCTTTTTCAGCCTTTACAGGCTTTTCAGCCCCTTCGGGACTGGCCTCTTTTGCCGGTTTCGTTTTTATTTCTTCAGCCATAGGGTCCAATTTTAAATCTTTCGAGCGCCGTGATGCGGTGCGGGGGTTTGCAAATTAATGGTTAATGGATGCCGGTTTTGGCGTTGGGGTTGCGTTGCACGCCGACGGTCTTGCGGGGGCCTTTGCGGGTCCGGGCGTTGGTCTGGGTGCGCTGGCCGCGGACCGGCAAGCCGCGCATGTGGCGGATGCCGCGGTAGCATTTGATGCCTTGCAGGCGTTTCAAGTCCATGCCGATTTCGCGGCGCAAATCGCCTTCGATGACGTATTTGCCTTCCTGAATGGCATGCACGATTTGCGCGAGTTGGGCCTCGGTGAGGTCCTTGGCGCGGATGGCGGGATCAATGTTCGCGCGCTCGAGGACTTCCTTCGAATTGACGGGGCCGATGCCATAAATATAGCGCAGCGCAATATCGATGCGCTTATTCGGCGGAACTTCAACACCAATGATACGTGCCATAAATGATTAACCTTGCCGTTGTTTGTGACGTTTATTGGAGCAAATAACGCGGATAACGCCGCGGCGGCGCACCACTTTGCAGTGCTCACACAATTTTTTTACTGATGCTCGGACTTTCATTTTAAATTTTTGTTTCGACCAACAGGCGCCCCATGCTCAAGTCATAAGGCGTCAATTGCAACCGCACTTCGTCGCCGGCCTTCAGGCCGGCAAAATTCTTTTTGGCGTTCCCGGTGACGAACGCCGTCAAACGGTGGCCGTTGCGCAATTCGACGCGATACGTGCCGTTGGGCAGCGCCTCGATCACGCGACCTTCAATCTTGAAAGCTTCGCCGCCGGCCA
The DNA here is from genome assembly GCA_052140285.1 of Limisphaerales bacterium. Lineage (GTDB taxonomy): Bacteria > Verrucomicrobiota > Verrucomicrobiia > Limisphaerales > UBA11358 > UBA11358. The sequence goes on from JBKQUF010000055.1 coordinate 8,840, forward strand.
TGTCAAAATCTCCGGTTCACCGCCGGTCACAAGGACGGTATGCTCAAAATGAGCAGATAATGAACCATCTTGCGTGACGACTGTCCAGCCATCTTTTAAGATTTTTACGGCGGGTTGCCCCGCATTGACCATCGGTTCAATGGCGATGGTCATTCCCGGCCGCAGCCGGTCGTTCATCTTGCGATCCACAAAATTCGGCACCTGCGGTTCTTCGTGCATGGCGCGGCCCACGCCGTGGCCGACAAATTCTCTCACCACGCTGAAGCCGTTGGCTTCGACAAACGTCTGCACCGCGCGCGAAATATCCGTCACCCGGTTTTCCGGCCGGGCGGCCGCAATGCCCAGATAGAGGGCCTGCTCGGTGACGTCGAGGAGGCGCTGAGCCGCCACGCCGCAACCGCCGACGGCAAAGGTCCGGGCATTGTCGCCGACAAATCCCATATAACTGACGCCGACATCCACGCTGACGATGTCGCCAAAATGCAATTCGCGTCCGCCGGCCACGCCGTGAACGACTTCCTCATTCACCGAGAGGCAGACGTTCCGCGGATATTTGCGGTAGCCCAAAAATGCGCTGCGGGCGCCATGGCGCTTGATCTGGGCGGCCGCAAATTCGTCCACCTCGAGGGTGGTCAATCCCGGCTTGATGAACGCGCCGATTTCTTCCAGGACTTCCGCCGCCACCGCACACGCTGGACGCATCAGCTTCAGTTCATCCACGGTTTTTATTTTAATCGCTGCCATCGCTCGTCGTCTCAATCTCGCGCTGAATCCGATCACAATCCGGAATCAAGACGGGACCGGGTCTGGTCAGAACCGGCCGCGCAAGCGGCCCTTCTTCAAAAATCCATCGTAATGGCGCATCATCAAGTGCGATTCGACCTGGCGCATGGTATCGAGCAGAACGCCGACGCTGATCAAGATGCTGGTACCACCCAGGAAACTCGCAACGCTCTGGTTGATGCCGAGTTTGTTGCCCAAAAAGATGGGGATGGTGGCAATAATCGTCAAAAAGATGGCGCCGGCGAGGGTGATGCGGCTCATGGCTTTGTGCAAATAGTCACTGGTCTGCTGGCCGGGGCGGACGCCAGGAATATAGCCGCCGTTCTTTTTCAAATCATCGGCGATTTGGAGTTCGTTGAACTGGGTGGCGACCCAGAAATAGGAGAAGAAGAGAATCATCAGGCCGTAGATCAGCAGGTAAAGGTACGAACCGTAGGCGAGCTGAATCGCCAGCCATTGGAACCGGTCATGGATGAACGGCTGCTGGGTGTGGTCCATCAGCCATTGGAAGACCGGCCCCGGGATCATCATAATGGACGAGGCAAAAATGATGGGCATGACGCCGGAATAATTCACGCGCAAGGGCATGTAATTGGTGCCGCCCTGGTACATTTTCTGGCCGACCATGCGGCTGGCGTATTGGACGGGAATTTTCCGCTGGGCCTGGGTGACCGCGATGACTCCGCCGATCACCAAAATGGAAACGATCAACAGCAACAAGCCCGTGCCCAGCAATTGGTCCGGATGGCCGGGGCCAAAAAACATGTCGCGGAATCCCTGCGCGGCCACCGGCAAACGCGCGAGAATGCCGATCGTAATAACGAGCGAAACGCCGTTGCCCACGCCGCGATCGGTAATCTGCTCGCCCAGCCACATCAAGAGCATGGTGCCGGTGGTCATGACGGTCACGGCCAGGAAATAATAGAAATAGACATTCTTTATCATCACCAACTGGCCGTCGAATCCCTGGAAAACCCTTCCCGGATTCGCGTAGCTATTGGCGAAATAAGCGCCCTGGATAAGGCAAATGCCAATAGTCATGTACCGGCCTAACTGGATGATCTTGGTGCGCCCGCCCTCCTCGCGCGACAGTTTGCTCAGCCGCGGAACTATCGCGGTCATTAATTGCAAAATAATGGTGGCGCTGATGTAGGGCATGATGCCCAACGCGCCGATGGCGCAATTGCCAAAGGCCCCGCCGGCGAAGGTATTATACATGCCCACCAAGCCGCCGAATCCCTGGTCGTGATCGTGAAAATACTGGGCAAGTTTCGCCCCATCCATGCCGGGAATGACGATGAAAGAGGTCAGGCGGCAGACCGCCAGGACTCCGAACGTAAAGAGAATCCGGGACTTCAGCTCCGGAATCTTGAAGCAGTTGGCGAACGTGTTGAAAAGGTTACGGAACATGATTTGTCCCGCTTAAGCCTTGGCCGGCGCGGCGGGTTTGCGGACGATGACCTCGCACGTGCCGCCTTTGGCCTCGATTTTTGCCCGGGCCGACGCGCTGAACGCGCTGGCGCTGACAGTCAGTTTTTTGGAAAGTTCGCCGTCTCCGAGGATTTTGACGCCGTGGACGCGGCCATTGGCCAGGCCGAGGGCGCGCATGGCGGTTTCATCGACTTTGGCGCCGTCATCAAATTTATTGAGGTCGCTGACGTTCACGGAGGCCAGACGGTTGGTGAAGCGGGAGTTATTGAAGCCGCGCTTGGGGATGCGGCGGATGAGGGGCATCTGGCCGCCTTCGAAGCCGATGCGGATGCTGCTGCCGGAACGGGCGGTCTGGCCCTTGCCACCGCGGCCGGAAGTTTTTCCGTGGCCACTGGATTCACCCTGGCCGAGGCGCTTGCGGCGGTGTTTCGAGCCGGGACGGGGTTTTAGATCGTGTAATCGCATAAAATATCAGGCGGCGGGGATGGCTTCCGGCGGCTTGGGCGCTTCGATTTTTTTGATTTCCAAGCCGCGGCTCTTGTAAATCTCCTCACGGGTGCGGAGGCTCAACAACGCCTTCAAGGTGGCTTTGACGACATTGGCCGCGTTTTTGGAACCGAGCGATTTGCTCAGGATATCGCGGACGCCGGCGGATTCGAGCACCGCGCGGACGGTCTTGCCGGCGATGATGCCGGTGCCGGGAGAGGCCGGGCGCAACAAAATTTTGGCGCCGCCGTATTGGGAAAAGACTTCGTGGGGAATGGTGGCGTCTTTCAACGAGACGGCGAACAGTTGATGGCGGGCCAATTCACCGGCGCGGCGGATGGCATCGGCGACCTCGCCGGCCTTGCCGAGGGCGTAGCCGACGCGGCCATGCTTGTCGCCAACGACGACGAGTGCGGAGAAATTGAACCGGCGTCCGCCTTTGACGACCTTGGCGGAGCGGTTGATGTACACGACTTTTTCGACGAGTTCCTCGGACTTGCCTTCAAACGCGTTTTCCGGCACGTCGGTCATGGGCTTGCGCCGGCGGCGGGGGCCGCGTTGGTCTTCGCCTGGAGTTTTTTCGAGATCAGCCACAATAATTTCTTTGGTTGCTGGTTAAAATTTTAATCCGGCTTCGCGGGCGGCGTCGGCGAGGGCCTTGACCTTGCCGTGATACAGCCTGCCGCCGCGGTCAAATACGACCTGCTTGATGCCCTTGTCGAGGGCGTTTTTGGCCGCGATGGCGCCGATGGTTTTGGCGCCGGTGACGTTGGCCGAAAGGTCCTTCGCCGCGGAGGATTTTCCGACTGTTGAAACCGCGGCAAGGGTTTTACCGGCCTCGTCGTCGATGAACTGGACGTGGATGTTCTCGCTGGAGAAGCAAACGGCCATGCGGGGGCGGTCCTTGGTGCCGGAGATTTTTTTCCGGAGACGCCAGCGGCGCAGTTGCTGCAATTGATGTTTTTTTTCGGTCTTCATTTTTTGGGGTTCACGGAATGGGCCGTGAACGAATGATTATTGCACGGTCTTGCCTTCCTTGCGCTGGACGTGTTCGCCGACATAGCGCACGCCTTTGCCCTTGTAAGGCTCGGGCGGATAAAAGCCGCGGATTTCCGCCGCCACCTGGCCGACAACCTTCTTGTCCGGCCCCTCGATGGTGAGTTTGGTATTTTCCTCGACGGTGACTTTGATCTGGTCGGGGATGTTGTAATTGATTGGATGGGAAAAGCCGAGGGCGAGGTTGACGACCTTGCCCTGGACGGCGGCCTTGAAGCCGACGCCCTGGATTTCGAGCTTTTTGACAAAACCTTCGGTCACCCCCCGGACCATGTTATTGACGAGCGCGCGGCTCAAGCCGTGCAACGCCTTGGCGTGCGCGTCTTCGCCGTCACGGCTGACGATGATCTTGCCGTCGGCGACTTTCAGGCTGGTGCGGCGGGGCAGTTCCCAATCGAGTTTGCCTTTGGGGCCTTCGACGAGGATTTTTTGGCCCTTGACCTCCACCTTGACCTTGGGCGGGATGTCAATCGGTTGTTTTCCAATTCGCGACATAAATTTTTACCAGATATAGCAGAGCAATTCTCCGCCGAGATTTTTTTTGCGGGCCTGGACATCGGTCATGATGCCTTCGGAGGTGGAGAGGACCGCCACACCCAAGCCGCCGCGGACGCGGGGGATTTCGGTGGCGCCGACATACTTGCGCAAGCCGGGTTTGCTGACCCGTTTCAAGCCTTCGATGACGCTCTTCTTGCCGTTGTATTTCAAACGGATCTTGATCTTTTTGAGGGTATCGCCCTCGACGGCGACGTCGCTGACGTAGCCTTGCGTCTTCAAAATTTTTGCGACGTTCTCCTTGATGCGGGAATGGGGCAGTTCCACCACCGGCAACAGGGCGCGTCCGCCATTGCGAAGGCGGGTCAACATGTCAGAAATCGGATCGCTCATAAATTTTACCAGCTGGCTTTTACAACGCCGGGGATAAGGCCGTTCAAGGCCGCTTCACGAAAGGTCAAACGGGACACACCGAATTTGCGCAGGTAGCCGCGGCGGCGGCCGCTCATGGCGCAGCGGTTGACGAGGCGGGTGGGGCTGGCGTCGCGCGGCAATTTCGCCAGGCCGGCGTAGTCGCGTTTCGCCTTCAATTCGGCGCGGATGGCGGCGTATTTCTTCACCGTTTCCGCTTTGCGCTTATTGCGCTCTTTCCATGCTGTCTTGGCCATATAATCGTTCGGTTATTTTTCTGCAAACGGGAATCCCATCAGTTTCAACAGGTCAAATGCCTCCTCATTGGTCGGGGCGCTCGTGACGATGGTCACGTCCATGCCCTGGGTGCGTTTGATCTTGTCCAATTCGATTTCCGGGAAAATCGTCTGGTCGGCGATGCCGAAGGTATAATTGCCCCGGCCGTCGAACTTGCGCGGCGACAATCCGCGAAAGTCGCGGATGCGGGGCAGCGCGGTGGCCACAAGGCGGTCAAAAAACTCGTACATGGCGTCCTTGCGGAGCGTGACGCGGCAGCCGATGGGCTGGTTTTCCCGCAACTTGAAATTGGCGATGCTGTGGCGGGATTTGCTGACGGCCGCCTTGCGGCCGGTGATCAGGGACAAATCCTTGGCGGCATCCTCGATGGCGCCCTTCTCCAGCGACGCGCTGACGCCCATGTTCACGACGATCTTCTCAATCTTCGGAATCTGGTGGACGTTCAGGTACTTGCGCTTTTCCTTAAGGGCGGGCACCACGTCGCTTTTATATTTTTCGTAAAGTCTGGATTTCATTTTTTTGGGTCACGGATTTGGCCGTGAAAAAATCGTCATGGGGTCGCGGGTTGTTCCTGGTGCGCCTCGTGCTCGTAGCGTTTGACATTCGAGAGGTGGATCGTGCCCTCGCGTTCGACAATGGCGCCGTTGGGGTGCTGCTGGCTCTTGCGGGTATGACGCTTGATCATTTGCGCCCCCTCAACGATGACGCGCTGTTTCTTGGGAAACACCGCGATGATTTTGCCATGCTTGCCTTTTTCCTTTCCGGCCAGCACGATCACTTCATCGCCTTTCTTGATATGAGACTTCATAAAATTATCAGATGACTTCCGGGGCCAGGGAGATGATCTTCATGAACTTCTTTTCGCGCAATTCGCGCGCGACCGGCCCGAAAATACGGGTCCCCTTCGGGTTGAGTTCCTTGTCAATGATCACGCAGGCATTCCGGTCAAAACGCAGGTACGAGCCGTCGCTGCGGCGGATGATCTGCCGGGTGCGGACGATGACGGCATCGTGGACCTCGCCTTTTTTGACCGTGCCATCCGGGGCGGCGACCTTGATGTGGACCTTGATGACGTCGCCGATGCCGGCATAGGTCTGGTTGCGGCCCAACACGCCGATGTTCCAGGCGATTTTTGCGCCGGTATTGTCCGCGACATCCAAACTTGAACGAACTTGCAACATAAAATGATTAGGCGGCGACCGGGGTTTCCTCCGCCGCGCGCTCGACGACTTCGACGAGCTTCCAGCGTTTCAATCTGGACAACGGCCGGGTTTCCTCGATGCGCACGAGGTCGCCGACTTTCGCCTCGGCTTTTTCATCGTGCGCGTAAAATTTCTTGTAAGCGGTGACAATTTTTTTGAACCGCGGGTGGGAGAAGCGGCGCTCGACGCGGACGACGATGGTTTTGGCCATCTTGTTCGAGATCACTTCGCCGACGCGTTCCTTGCGATTGCCGCGGGCTTTGGTTTCCGCGGGCGCGACGGCCGTTTCAGTTTTTGGTTCTTCCGCCATATAATGCTATTGGGACGCTTTGTTTCGCAGTTCGGAGATGCGGGTTTCAAGGCGCGCAATATCCTTGCGCAAGAGCTTCAAGCGCGTGGGTTTCTCCAACTGGGCGCTCGCCTGCTGCAATCGCAGGTTGAACATCTCATGCCGCAGGTCCCGGCTCTTGGCCGACAACTCCACCAGCGTCATATCCTTAAATTCCGAAATTTTCATATCAGTTTGCGGCCACGTGATGCCGTGAAATAAATTTGGTCTTGATGGGCAATTTGGTCGCCGCGAGACGCAGCGATTCGCGCGCTTCCGCTTCGGTGACGCCGTCCACTTCAAACAAAATGTTGGCCGGACGGATGACGGCCACCCAGGATTCGATGGGGGCCTTGCCCTTGCCCATCCGGGTTTCCAGCGGTTTCTTGGTAAAGGATTTCTGCGGGAAGATGCGGATCCACATCTTGCCCTTGCGCTTCATGTGGCGCGCAATCGCCACGCGGGCCGCTTCCACCTGCTTGGTGTCCATCCAGCACCGTTCCAGCGCCATCAAACCGTATTCGCCGAAGGCGACGGTATGGCCGCTGCGCGCGGTGCCCTTGCGGCTGCCACGGTGCATTTTCCGATATTTGACTCTGGCCGGTTGTAATGGCATAAAATTCGTTAGCTGGCGACGGGCGCAGGCTCGGCCTGAGGCGGCAGTTCCTTTTTCTGGGGCTTGTTTTCACCGCGGCAAATCCAGCATTTGATGCCGAGCTTGCCATAAACGGTGAGGGCCTCCGCGAAGCCGTAATCGATGTTCGCGCGCAGGGTGTGCAACGGGACACGGCCCCAATGATATTGCTCCACGCGCGCCAGTTCCGCGCCGCCGAGACGGCCCGCCGCCCGCAGTTTGATGCCTTCCGCTCCGAAATCCTTCGCCGTCTGCAACGCTTTCTTCATGGCGCGCCGGAACGAAACGCGGCGTTCAAGTTGGAGGGCGATATTTTCCGCGACGAGTTGGGCATCCAATTCCGGGGTCTTGACCTCGACGATGTCCACGTAAACTTCCTTGCCGGTCTTGCGGCTGAGTTCCTCCTTGAGCTTGTCAATTTCGGCGCCTTTGCGGCCGATAACGACGCCGGGGCGCGCGGTGAGAATGGTGACGCGGCAACGGTTGGTGGCGCGTTCGATCAAAATTTTCGGCACCGAGGCGGTTTCAAGCTTTTTCTTGAGCAATGCGCGGATTTCCCGGTCTTCGTTGAGCAATTGGCCGAATTCTTTTTTGTTGGCAAACCACTTCGAGCGCCAGTCCTTGTTGACGCCGACGCGCAGACCGATTGGATTTGTTTTTTGGCCCATATTTATTCGTCAGACAAAGTGATTTTGATGTGGCAACGGCGCTTGATGATCGGACCGGCGGAACCGCGCGCCTTGGGGGTGAATCGTTTGATGCTCGTGGCGGTGCCGGCGACGGCTTCCTTGATGCGCAAACTTTCCGGTTTCAATTTGTTGTTGTTTTCGGCGTTGGCGATGGCCGATTTGAGGGTCTTGGCCACGGCCCGGGCGCCTTTGCGCGGCACGAAGTCGAGAACCGCCTGGGCCTGGAGCGCGGGCAAGCCCTGAATCTGGCGCACCACCTCTCGCATCTTCTGCGCCGACATGGGGATGTTTTTTGTGATTGCGAAAACTTCCATATTATTATTTGGCCTCCGCCTTGGCGGTATGCGCGCCGTGCTTTTTGAAAACGCGGGTGGTGGAAAATTCCCCGAGCCGATGACCGACCATGTTTTCCGTGACGAAGACCGCGTTGAAAATTTTTCCGTTGTGGACGTTGAAGGTGAGACCGACGAAATCCGGCGTGATCATGGATCGACGCGACCAGGTTTTAATCGGGGTCTTGGTCTTGGCTTCCTTCGCTTTCTGGATTTTGTCCAGAAGCGGGAGATCGACAAACGGGCCTTTTTTGATGGAGCGTCCCATAATTATTTGACTTTAATTGGCAGTCCGTTGCGGCGGACAACGATGAAACGGTTGGAATACTTGTATTTGGGACGGGTCTTGCCGCCCTTGGCGATCTTGCCCCACGGCGATGTCAATTGCTGCCAGCCGCCGCCGGACTTTGATTTGCCGGCGCCGCCGCCATTGGGATGGTCCACCGGATTGCGCGACACCCCGCGGTTGATCGGGCGGATGCCGCGATGCCGCGAGCGACCGGCCTTGCCCAAAATAACGTTCTCATGCTCGGTGTTGCCGACCTGGCCGATGGTCGCGTAACATTCCTCGTTGACACGGCGGATTTCGCCGGAAGGCAGCCGGATTTGGGCATAACCCTCATCGCGCGACATCAAGGTGGCCGCGCCGCCGGCGGAACGGACCATTTGGCCGCCGCGACCGGGGGTCAATTCGATGTTGTGAATGGCGATACCGACGGGGATTGATTTAAGGGGAAGAGCATTGCCGATTTCCGGGGCCGCGGCGGGGCCGCTGGAGATTTTTCCACCCACCTGGATGCCGACCGGCGCGACAATGTAACGTTTTTCGCCATCGGCATATTGCAGCAGGGCCAGACGAGCCGAGCGCATCGGGTCATATTCAATGGCTGCGACCGTCGCCTCCATGCCGTGTTTGTTGCGCTTGAAATCCACCAGGCGGATTTTTTGTTTGTGGCCGCCGCCAATGCCGCGCGCCGTCATGCGACCGTAGGCGTTGCGCCCGCCGGTTTTCTTGCGAATTTCGACGAGCGATTTCTCCGGCGTCGTCTTCGTAATGTCGCTAAAATCCGCGATCGTAATGTATCGCGTCGATGGCGTTAGCGGTCTAAATGTTTTAACGGGCATAAAAAAAAGTTTTTATCAGCAACTTTGAAGTCAGCAGGCCATCATTCCTGTTCCTGTGAGGAAACCAGTTATCGGTCTGCAAACAATGCTGTCCAAGCGACCTTTCGGGCGACGAGGAGCGTGTAAAATATCATGCTCAATTTCCTTTGCAAGCACTTTTTAAAGATATTTTGGACTGGGTTTTTTGCCCGGAAACGCCCCACCTTAATATATATGACGACGTTGCTGGCGCACTTTGACGGGAAAGTGCTCGCGCCTGATTCGCCGGTAAAACTTCCGGTAAACCAGCCGTTGAAAATCTCCGTTTCGCCAGTCGAAGCAAACGACCCTCAAGACGAGATTGTCGAAGACGCGTGGTTGTCGGCCGCGTCGAAAAATGCGTCGTTCGATTTCTTGCGTGAAGACCCCGACCTTTACTGTTCCACCGATGGCAAACCTTTTGACCCGCGGCAAGGTTATCCTTGTGCCGTTTCCGTTTAACGACCTTTCTGCAACAAAGCTTCGCCCGGCGATTTGTCTCACTGAACCGATTGAATTAAGCCGGACGGCCAGGATGCAGAAGCCGTGAGGAGGTTCTGAATGTTTCCTTTTCCAATTTTTATTTCGGGTCTCCTCACGTCGGCTCCAACATCCAGAGACAGGCACGCCGCCTATCCTGCGGGAATCGACAGTTGATGGTCCCTAAAGAGGGAACGCTTGTTTCTGATTATTAAATCGCACTACTGGCTCAAGGTCAAAGCAACAGAACATCTGCGAAATCCGCATTAATCAGAGGCTCGCGGTTTTGCCTTTTGGACTTGCCACTTCTGGTTGAGACCACCCAGCGCTTGCTCAAATAACTTCATGGTTTCGGCATCCGGCCGGTTCCCTTTGGCGTCGAATTCCGCCAGATTGCGCGTGTAGCTGGTGACACAATTCAGGTCGGTGGAAGCCGGAACGTCAAAGCTTTTGAGCAGCGCACAGAGCGCCTGTTTTGCGGTGCGCTGGCGCAATTGGGTGTCGCTGACTTCTGGTCCACCATACCGGGCGAAAGAAAGCACCGCGCCCCAATTGGCCGAAGCGGAAAAAACATAGTTTGCATCTTGCATATAAATGTCCACCGGGGTGACAAGCAGGTATTTTATTGGTGCGCGGGGGAAGTTTTGGGTGGAGTTATTGAATGCTCCTACCAGTGAACCGAGGTCCCACTGCGGTGCGACGGCGAGCCCGCGTTTGCGCGTATAGTCAGGTAGCGGTACCGGGTTGGGGGAAATGTAAACAGGCAGCTTGAGTTCGGTGTGAATGACATAACCGACGGAATCGAGGATGTCATCGGACACGTCGCCAACGGGAACCACGACGATGGTGCAACTTTCGACGTTTTCGAGCTGGGTATCAATGGAATGGCGCGGCTGTTTGACGACTGGCTTGGCCGCCGTCCAATAAGGCGCCGAGGACGGCGGCTCGGTCTGGCTTTCTACAGCGCCGCCAGATCGGGCTTCGAGTTGGGCCAGTCGCTCGGCGGCGGTGCGATCGTTGGCATCTAACCGCAATCCCTCGCGATAAAAGTGGATGGCTTGCTGGGTTTCTCCCCGTTCATCCAATTCACGTGCATAACGCAACACCCAATCGGCATAAGCTCCGGCAACGATATTGTTTTTCAGTGAAAGCACACGTTCGGCCGCCAACTGGTCACGGTCGGGGTTGAATGGGTTCAGATAAGGATGACGCGTTTGAACAGCATGATTCAGCACCAACAAACCTAGGGCGAACGGAACCACCCACCACCAGATTCGAAGATCGGAGGAGTCAGGCAATCTCCAAGCGCGATACGGCCAGGCATACAACCCCAGAGAGAATGCCACCACAATTGCCCCCTCCCAGCCCCAATGCTGTGAGGCGCGCAACGAGAAGATGTCGGAGGTGCAAAGAGCGATGTCCAGCGGAATCAGGACGGCATAGCCGATAACACCAAGGGCTTCCGCGGCCAACTCGCGTTTTGAGCGGGGCGGGCGGTAATTCTTGGCGACCCGGTCAAGCTGCGCCTGTGCCATTTCGCGGGCGGTGAAATGCGGGCCGAGCTTGAGTGCAGCGGCCTGGCGGGTGCGTTCCTCGGTTGCAAGCATTTCAAATTGGCGTGTTAAACCATCCAGAATGGTGTTCCGTTGTTCAGCGGAAACGGGCTTTCGCAAAGCTTCCGCCGCCAACGAGGCGAATCGCCATACGACGAAGAAAATCAGAATGATGACTAAATCCGGAACGACCCCGTAGAGGATGAGTGCAATCAGCGCAATCAAGACCGCTTTCAACAGAAAGTTAAAGAGGATGCTTTTGACCATGGCAACGGCTGTCGAACCAATCTCCGGATATCCGGCTGGTCCACGCGGGATATTAAACCCAATCACCAAGGCGGGGTCAAAACAACAGGACCAACCCGCGTCTTTTGCTGAAGTTAGCTTGGGGTCGTCAGGTGAGGAAAAATCCGCTGCACCTGACACCATATGATTACAGCTAACAAAAAAACAATAGCAAATAGCCATCCCCACCGCAACCCGAACGGCCCGCGCGCGGCCCGATGCAAGTCGCTTCCTGTAAAGCCAAGGCGATCAAACTGGGCGCGGGCATGCATTTGGATTTTTACGTGGTCGCGCATCGGCACGCCTCAACTGCCGCAATCCATTTAAACGTCACGCCTGTCTCGTGGCGCAATCCCCCGTCCGTTGGTTTGCTTATTTCTTTGAGCCTTCGGACAACGAATTGAGCGGGAAAAGACGCGCGTCTTTAAAGGCAGCTATTCCTCTGTCAAAACTCACCAATTCTTCTTTCGAGCGGGCAGCCACCGACACAAGATAAGCGTCGCCGAACGAAATTTTATTGCTGGTGATGCGATGCAAGGCGTCCAGGGTGATGCCGTTGTCCTCACACCGAACCAGCCCGGAAGTCAGTAATATATCCAAGACCCGGGCCGCCTCCGGGCGCGGCATGGCATACACTTTGGATAAAACGTAAAAAACCTCCAGGACAATTACCGGCCAGACGATCAAACAAAGATCCTTGGTCTGCGCGCGCTTGAAAAGTTCCGCTGCCGTCTCGGATTGCTGCGGATCGTCATTGCGCAGAAAGCGAAGAATGACGTTCGCGTCCAGGTGAACCCGGCGGCTCATTTCATCGTCCCCTCATTGGCGTCATCGGCGATGGCTTGGTGGGCCTTTTCCATCTCCTGCGGGTCGCGCGGCCGGTTGTTGCCAGCAATGCCCAAAAGCCGCATGGCATCGGGAACAGGCCGGACAACGGCGGTCCCTTTGGGGCCAACCTCCCAAAACACCTGGGAGGTTTTCCATTTCTTCCTGAAATGGGAAGGAATTGTCGTCTGCCCTTTACTTGAAATTCTAGTCTTTACCACGCATTAATAGTAAAGCGATAAACGGCAGTTTGTCAAATTTATTTTAAAGGACTGAGGCCCTCAACCGCCAAAAGCCGAATACCGCTTCACCCCGCGCCGCCACATGAAGCGCGCAAACGAATACGCCAGCAACACCCACAGCAATTGCGCCAGCAGCCCGCTCCACATCGCCGCCCCGGTGATTTTTCCCATATACACCCCCACCGGAAAATACATCTGGTACGGAAACGGCGTAAACAGCAGCAGATGAAACACCGGCGGCGGGAACAAGTTCAACGGAAATAAATGCCCGCTCGCAATGTATTCAAAGGCGAACAGGATGAAGATGAACGTGGAAATCTCCAGCAGCCAAAACGCCAGCATCGCCATCCCGTACGAAATGAAAAATTGCAGCAGCGCTGTCAGAAAAACCGAAATCGGAAACACCACCAGCCCCATCCCCCCCGCGGGCGGCAGCACATAACCCCGAAAACAGAAGATGAACAGCGCCAGCGGCGCGGCGGCCATCATCACAAACGCCACCCGCCCCGAGAAAAACAGGCACATCCGGTACCAAAGATAATCAATCGGCTTGAGCAGAAACTGGCTGATCGCCCCCTCCCGGATGTCCGCCGCAATCTGCCAGTCGTCCTCGTTCACCGCCGTGAACACGTCCATCACCGCCACCATCAGGTAATAAAAAATCATTTCCCCCTTCGTCCACCCGCCGTGCGTCGAACTGCCGCCGGCGTAAATCTTCTGCCAGAGCGACAGCATCGCAAACAGCGGAATAAAGCTGAACAGCGTCCGCGTCAAATAATTGAAGCGGTACGTCAGGTTGTTTTGGATGCCGATCCCGATGACCTGCCAGTATTTTTTCATTTTTGATCTTCGATGAATCCCGCGCTGGCCAAAATGCCCCGCAATGGGTAATTTGCAAGCGACAATGAATCTGTTGGCCAACAAACGCATCCATGACAATCTCGCCGGCCTCGGCCAGCTCGCCTTCCTGGCCCGCGATGCCTTTGCCTCTTTCGTTAAATTCAGGTTCGCGTGGCGCGACCTCTTGTACCAGATTTATTTCATCGGCGTCAAATCGCAGCTCGTCGTCTGGGTCACCGGCGCCTTCACCGGCATGGTCCTCGGCGCTCAAACCTATTTCCAATTTCACAAGGTCAAAATGGACACCGCCTCCCTCGCCGTGGTCAGCGTTTCCATGTGCGACGAACTGGGACCCGTCCTCACCGCTTTGATGGTCGCCGGGCGCGTCGGCGCGGCCATCGCCGCCGAACTCGGCACCATGCGCGTGACCGAGCAGATCGACGCCTTGCGCACCCTCGCCACCCATCCGGTTGATTACCTCGTCGTGCCGCGGATCATCGCCGGGCACGTCGCCCTGCCCATTCTCACCCTCGAAGCCATCACCCTGGGCATCGGCAGCAGCTATCTCGTGGGCGTTTATCTGCTCGGTGTCGATCCCGTCTATTCGTGGTATAACATGTTGCATTTCACCCACGACATTGACTTGGTGATCGGATTGAGCAAGGCCTTCGTGTATGGCGGCATCATCGCCCTCATCGGCTGTTACAAAGGCATGACCTGCCGGCTGGGCGCCGAAGGCGTGGGCCGCGCCACCACCGAAGCCGTCGTCTATTCCTCCATCACCATTTTGATCGCCAATTTTTTCCTCACCCTCCTCCTCGGCAAGCTCATCGGCCAGCTATGATTGAAGTCCGCAACCTCCGAAAAAGTTTTGGCGAACAAACTGTCCTCGATGGCATCAGTTTCCGCATCGAAACCGGCGAATCCGTCGCCATCATCGGACGCAGCGGCTGCGGCAAAAGCGTCCTGCTCAAGCTGATCATCGGCCTCCTGAAACCCGATTCCGGGGAGGTCCTGATCGACGGCGAAAATATCGTGCCGATGAATGAACGCCAGTTGCTTCGCGTGCGCATGAAATTCGGCATGGTCTTCCAGGGCGCGGCCCTGTTCGATTCCATGACCGTCGCCGAAAATGTCGGCTTCGCCCTCCAGCGCAACAAACAACTGGATGCCGCCGAAATCGCCCGGCGCGTCGCCCATGCCCTCGAGGTCGTTGATTTGCCCGGCACGGAAGATCGAAACCCGGCCGAACTGTCCGGCGGCATGAGAAAGCGCGTCGGCCTCGCCCGCGCCGTCATCTATGAGCCGCAGATCGTCCTCTACGACGAGCCGACCACCGGCCTCGACCCGATTGTCTCGGACAGCATCGACCATTTGATGCTGCGCGTCCGCGACCGCTTGCACGTCACCACCGTGGTCGTCACCCACGATATGCGCTGCGCCCGCCGGGTCGGCCAGCACATCATCATGTTGCACCAGGGCAAAGTCCACGCCAACGGCCCGCCGAACCGGATTTTTAACTCCACCGACCCCATTGTCCGCCAGTTCATCGACGGAATTGCCGATGCCGGCATGGAAACTTAAAGCAGACAAAACCGGGTTTCGCTTCGGCCTGTCTTGGGTTTTCTGAATTCACACAAAAGCCAAAAATTGGCGTCACAAAAACAACATATGTTTAGCGCCTCGCCGCCCTTTGGCCGATACTGTCGGTATGTGCGCGATGGAAAATAAAAACATAAGCGAAGAGTTGCCCGCAGTCGGCGAACATGTGCTGGTTCAGTGCCGCGGCTACCGATGCCTGGCCTGCCGCACGGAAAACGGGACTTGGCGGGCGGTTTATTCCAATCAGGAATTGAAGGATGTCATTGCGATTTTGCCTTCGGGCCAGGAACTTGAGTATTGATTCGCGCGCTCAATAACGTTGACGTCGCCGGTCGATTTGCCAAGCTGCCTCATTATGCAGGCAAAACTCCGTAATCGTCTGGTGCTGGCCTTCATCCTGGCGTTCCCGTTCGCTGTCTTGCTGGCCTGCTTCCTTTTTGACCATGGGGACATCTTCGCTTTGCCGCCTCTGCCCCCCCTGCCTAATCCCAATGGCTACACGGATTTGGTGAAGGCCGGCGAAATGGTTTCCGGTACGGATAATTATGAGAAAATGGACCAATCGCAACTGAGAGAACTGGTTTCCAAAAATGCCGCGGCGTTGGCGCTGGCCCGCGAGGCATTAAGCAACCAATGCGCCGTGCCGCTGCAATTTTCCACGAATTATATGGAGGCTCATCTGGAAGGAGAACTCTCCGGGTTAAAACGATTGGCGCAGGTGTTGATTGCCGAGGGCCGGTTGGCGGAAATGGAAAACCGCCCTGCCGATGCCGCCC
>JBKQUF010000056.1:0-7824 GCA_052140285.1 Limisphaerales bacterium
CATTAATCGGAGGCTTCCGGAAGCACGTCATGGGAAAAGTGTGTTTCGTGGAAATGACCTATCCGCGCACGCTCACGTGGTCGCTGGATGATTATGCCGCAGCAGTCGAAGCGGCCCTCTCGGAAAATGGCGTCGGCCATGGCTGGCTTTTGGGCGAGTCTTTCGGCTCAGCGGTGCTGTGGATGATTATCGCGCGCAAAAAACTAGCGGTGGACAGTGTCATTCTGGCCGGTGGCTTCGTCAGGCATCCGATGCGGTGGAATTTGCGGCTGGCCGGGAAATTGTTTGGGGGCATTTCCTTGCGCATGGTCACGGCCATCATTTTTGGCTACGCAAAAATCGCGCGTTTTCGGTATCGCCGTTCCCCCGAGACCATGGAACAGCTCCATGAATTCATTGAACGGCGAACCGAACTGGATTTGCGGGCGGCGGAACATCGCCTTCACCTGGTGGCGGAAAATGACCCGCGCGAGATTGCGAAATCCACCGCCATCCCGGTCTATGCGTTGAGCGGCGTCCTGGACCCAATTGTGCCCTGGCCGTCGGTCCGCAAATGGCTGCGGGCAAACTGCGCCGCGCTGCGCGACTACCAAATCATCAATCGCGGCGATCATAATGTGTTGAGCACCGCGCCCCGCGAAGCCGCCGAACAAGTTCTGAAATGGATTCTTTAGCGATTTACGATTGTTGATTTGGGGGCCAGCGCGGAAATTTCATATTGAGCATGAAACACCGACAGACCGGAGCGCCGACAGGTTGTTGGCTCGGGACTGTCGGACCGTTAAAGCCGGTTGCAAACCGGCGCTCCGGCCTTGCGGTGTGAAATATTCGGGCTAGGATTTAAGCATGACAAAAGAGCAAATGCTTGACCTCTATTTTTTGGACGCGCGCCACAAGTTGATCGACCTCGCGGCCTTTCTGGACCGCGTTGGGCGCGCCGGAGGGAAGGAAGATTTCCGGATGAAAGCGTTTCAAACTGCGCTGGGCAAATTGGCCGGCAACAAGAAACAAAGGACAAAAGACGTTCTGCTGGCGTTCAGCGATTTGACGACGGAACCGATTGCCAAAGCGCAGGTGAAGGGAGCAGTGGGAGCGGCGAAGCAGTTGAGAGGATTTTGAGTTGAGAGTTGAGAGGAAAAGCGCGACGCTCAACCTTGAACTCAAACTATTCTCAATCAAATATATGTTCAATTTTGAAAAACTTGAAGTGTGGAAAAAGGCGATTGATTTCGCTGATTTGATTTATTCGATCACCCGTGCATTCCCAGATGAAGAGCGCTTTGGCCTGACGAGTCAGATGCGCCGCGCCGCCGTTTCCATTTCATCCAACATCGCCGAAGGCGCGTCACGGCATTCAAAAGAGGATTATGCCAGGTTTCTCGAAATTGCCACCGGGTCGGTTTTTGAAGTGGCGTCGCAATCGTTTATCGCACAAAAACAAAACTATTTATCCGAGGAAAATGGCCGGCGTTTATACGCCGCCGCGGAAGAGCAAAGTAAAATGTTGACCGGCCTGCGCCGTTCGTTGGGTTTTGCGTAACCTCTCAACTCTCAACTCTAATTTCTCTCAACTTGCTCATGCGCTACATCGAACCTCACGCCCACATGGTCAGCCGGGTGACCGACGATTATGAGCGGATGGCTTTGGCCGGATGTCAGGCGGTTTGCGAGCCGGCGTTTTGGGCGGGCTTTGACCGCAGCACAGTTGAAGGTTTTTTCGATTATTTTTCGCAACTCACCCAACATGAACCGAAACGGGCGGCGAAGTTTGGCCTCAAGCATTTCTGCTGGCTCTGCATCAATTCCAAGGAAGCCGAGGACGTGAAACTCGCGGAAGAGGTCATCGCCCTGGTCCCCAAATTTTTGGACCGCCCGAACGTCCTGGGCATCGGCGAAATCGGCCTGAACAAAAATTCGCGCAATGAATTGCGGGTCCTGGAGATGCAGGTGAACCTCGCCGCCGAACATGGTCAATTGATCCTCGTTCATACGCCGCATCTCGAGGATAAATTGAAGGGCACGCGGTTGATTCTGGATGTTTTGAAGAATGACCAGCGCATCCAGCCCGGCCGTTGCATCATTGACCATGTCGAAGAGCACACGGTGGGGATGGTTTTAAACGCCGGAATGTGGGCGGGCATGACGATTTACCCCGAAACGAAATGCACTCCCGCCCGCGCGATTGACATCCTGGAAACCTACGGCCACGAGCGTTTTTGGCTGAACAGCGCCTGCGACTGGGGCACCAGCGATCCCCTGGCCGTTCCGAAAACGGCCTTGGAAATGAAACGGCGCGGGCATTTGGCGAAGACGGTCGAAAAAATCCTTTTCGACAATCCCAAAAAGTTTCTTTCGCAATCACCAAATTTCAAACTTTGAGCCTTGGCAACGAGGCTCAACTCCACGGATTGAACGAAAAGGGTGAAGGATGAGGATGAGGTAATCCGCGGTTCCCCTCGACCCTCAACTCCAACCTCTCTCAACCATTTAACATCTTCCTGGCCGCGACACGGATGGACTCCGCCAATTCGCGTGGCTTCAAAACCTTCGCGTCCCCGCCCCAACTCAAAATCCAACGCTCGATTTCCACGAGGCTGGACAGCTTCAGTTTCAGTTCCACTCCCCTGCCCTTCAATTCGCGCAACTCCTGAGATTCGTGCCATTTCTTTTCGCGGATGTAATCCGCCGCGCGCGGACTGAAGCGCAGCACCACTTCAAATTCCCCCTGGCCGGAGTGGACGCCAAAGCTGTCGCGCAATTCCTTCTCCAGCGAAAATTTTCGCGACCGCTCAAAGGTTTTGCCGGTCGGCTTGATTTCCAGAATCCGCGTGGGAACAAATTTTCGGAAATCCTTTCGTCCATGGTCAAAGGCATACAGAAACCATTCGCCGTTGACATTGGCCAGATGATATGGATCAACAATCCGCTTTTCCGCATTTTTCGCCCCCGGCTTGCGATAATTGAATTCCAATTGTTGCCGGCGCGCCACCGCCTTGGCCAGGGCGTCAAAGATGCCCAGGTTCAAAATCGGTTCGGCGCGCGTGCGAAACGAAATCGTTTGTTCGAGATCGGCCAGGTTGAGCGAAATAGTGTCGGGCAGGGCCTGCTCCATTTTGCGCAGGGCCGAAAGCAGCGGCTTTTCAAAACTGGTCCCGCGATATTGTTGCAGCGCCTTTTCGGCCACCACGAGCGCAAACAACTCCCCTTCCGTGATCTGCATCGTCGGGAAGGCGCTGACTTCGCCGGCGTAGAAATAACCGTTGCGGCCGGCGTTGTATTCAATGGGCAGGTTCAGCCGGTCGCGCATGAACTCAATGTCGCGATGAATCGTTTTCGTCGCGACTTCGATCTCCGCGGCCAGTTTGCTGGCGTTGGGAAAGTGGCCGGATTGGATTGCCTGATGGATGCGCACCATCCGCTCCAGCGGCGGACGCGAAAGCGGTGATGAAGGTTTAACCGTTTTCACACAACGACCCGAAATTAGCGCCCCTCCGAAATCGTTGCAAAGACAAGTTCATCAGCCTCTGTCCAGCTTGGCCAGCAACTCGTCGTTGGTCTTGTGTTTCTTGAGCGCGGCGACCAGCGTTTCCATCGCTTCGATGGGGTTCAAATCCACCATCGTGCGGCGCAATTTGCGGACGGCTTCGAGCTGTTTCGCCGGGAAAAGTTTATCCACCTTGCGCGTCCCGGATTTCGGGATGTCAATCGCCGGGAACAACCGGCGGTCCGAGAGTTTCCGGTCGAGGATCAACTCCATGTTGCCCGTGCCTTTGAATTCCTGGAAAATCAATTCATCCATCCGCGAACCGGTGTCGATCAGCGCCGTGGCCAGAATGGTGAGCGAGCCGCCGTTCTCAATCTTGCGGGCCGAGGCAAACATTTTGCGCGGGATTTCCAGGGCGCGGGCGTCCACGCCGCCGGTCATCGTCCGCCCGCTGCCGCCATGCACGCTGTTGTACGCGCGCGCAATGCGGGTGAGCGAATCCATCAAAACAAAAACGTCCTTGCCGCTCTCGACCATCCGGCGGCAGCGCTCGACCGTAAAACGCGAAAGCCGCACGTGTGTCTCCAAGTCCATGTCATTGGATGACGCCACGACTTCCGCCTTTACCGAACGTTGAAAATCGGTGACTTCCTCGGGGCGCTCGTCAATGAGCAACACCAAGGCAAAAACCTCAGGATGGTTGGTCGTGATGGAATTGCAGATTTGCTTGAGGATGGTCGTCTTGCCCGTGCGCGGCGGCGACACGATGAGGCCGCGCGTGCCCTTGCCAATCGGCGTGACCAGGTCAATCACGCGGGTTTCAATCACGTCGGGCTGGGTTTCCAAACTGAATTTTTCAATCGGGTCAATCGTCGTGAGATTTTCAAAACGAACGGCCTTGGTGTATTCGTCGAAGGTCATCTCATTGACCTTTTCGACGGCCTTAAGCTGCGGGCTGGTGCCGCGATGCGGCGGTTGCGTGGGGCCTTCAATGTAGCTGCCTTCACGCAAAAAGCTGCGGCGGATCGTGTCGGGGGTGACGAAGATATCGGTCGGCTTGGGGTGATAATGGTTTTGGGAGGTCCGCAAAAAACCGAAGCCTTTTTCGGAGATTTCCAGATAGCCCGCGCCGTAATTAGCGGTCTTTTCGCCGTTGTTCTCAGAACTGGTCATATTATTTGTCTTTCGAAGGCTGAATACCCTAAATATAGAATTGCTGAATCTTGGGAAGCAGCCCGCCTTTGCATTAAGACGAGGCTCTTTAAAACCTTCGACACCGATTAATTACGCTGAATCACTGCAAAGCGCAACAACTATTTTTTACCCGTTTTTCCGGTCAAAATCTCCGGAGCCATTAAAATTTGTCATCCACCCACTTCCGCCCGGGCCTCGGCGGCGAGCGGGGTGCTCAAATAACGTTCGCCGGTGGAGGGCGCAATGGTGACGATCAGCTTGCCTTTATTCTCGGGCCGCCGGCCGACTTCGATGGCGGCAACGACATTGGCGCCGGACGAAATGCCGCACAAAATGCCCTCTTCCTTGGCCAGCCGCCGCGCCATTACAAAGGCGTCGTCATTGGAAACCTGGATGGCTTCGCTGATGAGCGGATGACCGGCGGAGTCTTTTAAGTGCAAATTTTTGGGAATGAAACCGGCGCCAAGTCCCTGGATTTTGTGCGGACCGGGCTTGAGCGGCTGGCCGGCCAGCGTCTGTGAAATCACCGGCGAATCCTTTGGGTCCACGGCAATGGCGATGAACGACGGCTTGCGCGGTTTGATGACCTCGACGCAGCCGGTAATGGTGCCGCCCGTGCCGACTCCGGCCACCAAAATATCCACCTTGCCGTCGGTGTCGTTCCAAATCTCTTCCGCGGTGGTTTTTTTGTGAATTTCGGGATTGGCCGGGTTGTCAAATTGCTGCGGAATCCAGGAATTGGGCGTCTCTTTGGCCAGGGCCTCGGCTCTGGCGATGGCGCCTTTCATGCCTTCGGCGCCCGGCGTCAACACCAGTTTTGCGCCCAGCATCGCCAGCAACGTCCGGCGTTCCAGCGACATCGTCTCGGGCATCGTCAAAATTAATTTATAGCCTTTGGCCGCCGCCACAAACGCCAGCGCGATGCCGGTGTTGCCGCTGGTCGGCTCGATGATGACGGTTTCCGGCTTCAAAACGCCGCGCTTCTCGGCGTCCTCGATCATCGCCATGCCGATGCGGTCCTTGACGCTGGAGAGCGGATTGAAAAATTCGCATTTGAGAAGGATGGTGGCCGGCACCCCGGCGGTGACCTTGTTCAATTTGACGAGCGGCGTGTGACCGACGGTTTCAACGATGTTGTTGTAGATGCGACCCATAAATGTCTCTTTGGTTTAATTTCTTTGGTCAAATTGCGCTGAAAGCGTGGCGCGGGCAAGCAATTTTTTTTTCGCCTAAAAAAATTAATTTCCCGCCCAACACCCTGGCCGGGCGGGGAATATAAAAGCAAACCCGTTGGACTTATGGCAGGACCAGGCGATAAAAACGATTTGTATTCGATGGCGAAAGATCTTCAACCTCTGCCATTCCGCCCACAAACACCACTCCTCCATTCACAGGCTGCCAATTTGTTCCGCTCAAATCGTCTTCGAATTGCACCTGGTAATTTTGGCCAGCGGCCAGCGGCCATGCCAATTGGGGATACGACGCCCCGCTTGGAAAGACCAATTGCATGTTTATTCCCGAATTTGCGCCGCCGGATCCGCCACCCGCGCCCCCGCCCGGTCCGCCGGCCACCGGGTAATTGGTTATATCAAATGCGTATATCGAACGGAATTCGTTGAAAGCTGGCGCGTACAGGTCCGAAGCAAAACTTTGAAATACGAGCAGGCTGCCATCGCTGCTGAACACCGGCATGGTCGAATAGCTATTTGCCGGGGAAAACCATTCCAATCTTCGAGTCAATGAAATGCCCCAAAAAACATTAAGTCCCCGCCCGACCTTTCGGTCGAGCAGGGACAAATGGGGAATGGGAGTTCGTCAATCTCTCTTTCCCGGACCGGCATTAGACGCTCCCCTCGCGGGGGCTGCCGGTTTCCCGACGCCATTCTCCACGGCAAGCGGAGTTTCGGCCTCGTGGCAGGGCCGTCCAGCGCCTTTCGGTCGCTGAATTTCGAGTGAGGCTTTTCAGCTCGCTTCAACTGGTGGTTGCGCCACCGGCCTGCGAACCAGGTCAAGACACGCCTGCGATTCTTTCGCGTCTTAACCACTTGGCTCCGGGTCAGCCGCTGCTTTTGGCAGCGCGTTCGCCCGGCGCCACGGGTCTCGCCTCTTCACTCACAGATTGCTTTTCTCACAGTCCAGCGGTGTCGTTTTTAACATCGCCGGTCTTCGGAAGTTTTTTCACGCGGCCTGCCCAGCCGTCGTGACCTTCCCGCTGCGACTGCTCTTTTTGTCCGCTTTTCAGCGTTTTTCTTTTGGCGGTCTCAACTTTTTTTATTGCATCCGCCAGAGTCATTCGCACCGTGTTGATCCGCAGTAGCAACCATTGCCTGTTTCGGCAACTGCGATTCGTCCAGGTTCGAAACCTGCCTGGACTACTTCACCCGGCCCGGAACGGTTTCTCATCGCCCCGCGCCGCCGATCCGTCATTCGCATTTGACGCGCGCGAACGCGCCAGACGAACCGGTGAATTTTGCCTCCGCCGCCAGCCTTTCGGCCGTTTAAGAGGAGCCGGACCAATCAACCTGGCCCGACTTTTCCCCGGTCACCCGGGATTATCCTGGGAACAGTCAACGTTGGTTTTATCCGCCGCCGCCCGCTCCGTTCATTCAAAGAACTCACAACATCCTAACAAATTTCTAATCTTCTTCAATCAATTGATATGAACACCTTGTTCACCGGAATGGCGTTGTGGATAAACTGCGATGAACGCTTTAATCCCTATAAAATAAAGGTTTTTTTGGAATTGCCTCCGGGGATTATTCACACCTTTTTGCGGTGCGATTTGCGGATGGTGAACAAGTTCCTTTTGTTAATTTTTGGAAAAAATTCAGTTACTAACCACGGATGGACACGGATTTTTTGCCACGAAAGAACGCAAAATTATAAAGAAAACGGAAACAACAGATTCTTAACCACAAAACACACAAAATACTCGAAAAAGGCATTTTAACCACGGATGGACACCGATAAATATGTTTCGGAGGCACGGTCGTGGTGCGAGCGAGGCGGACACCAACGTTTGAGAGGTTCCTTTGCGAGCGGGTTTTCCGCGAGGGCGCGGAAAACAGCACCCGGGGCGGGTGCGCTCCCAGAACAGTTGTGCGCAGCAGCTTTTAAAATCGCATGGATAAACACGGATTTGGAAC
>JBKQUF010000057.1:0-26373 GCA_052140285.1 Limisphaerales bacterium
CAGCAGCGGGGTGTCGCGGTCAATCGAAACAAAGCGGGTCGCCATGAGTTTCAGACACGAACGCCTTGCGGCAGTTCAATCTGTCTGACAAAAAATGCGTTTTCTAAGTCAGACAGGCTGCTAGGCAACGCCTTTGAGTGCGTCGGTATTCCTCAATGTTTTGAACGGGACGAGATGGCGGTGTCGGCTCAATTATCAGTCGCCGCAACTCTGTTAAAAACTCCGCACGGCTTACAAAGTACTCTGATTTGACAAAATGTGTGGCGGCATCCATCACGCCCAAGCAGGCAACGTAAAAACCGGTAGTGTTTGAGCCAGCTATCTGCTCAATTGCGTCCACCCCCGTCGCATGATCCGCAATTCCTCGCACCAAGTATTTTCTTCGGTGACAGGATCCCAAATGTCGTCGTTCTCGCCGCAAGAACCGATGGCTATGGTCGGCCCGTGTGGTGGTTGTGGCGGCGAACTATTTGGCTGCGGCTTCGGTGTTGGCTCATCTTCCTCTTTCATACAACTTGTGAATGTGGGCTAACTCTGATTATGCGATTACTGGTTTATATATTTATTCGAAATTGCTCCGTAGTTGTCGGAAAATCAAGGCAACAAACCACAATTTTCCACACGCCGGCCTGGAAGCCGGTTTTGCCGCCGCATATCCGTGTGACCCGCCCAGATTGGGGAACCACATATGCCCGCCAAGACAGGCGAAAGTCGCTTTGCGTCGTGGACTGCGGTGGCCGTGACACCGCTTTTCTTTGCACATTTATGGAAGAGTTGATAATTTCGAATTGTTCGGGGAGCGCACCCGCCTCGGGTGCTGTTTTCCGCGCCTCGCGGAAAATCCGCTCGCAACGGAACCTCTCAATCATCTGTGTCCGCCCCGCGCGCTCCACGGTCTTGATTCCGAAACAGTTTTATCCGTGTCCATTTTTTCGGGCAAGCCCGTCTCCCAAGTCACAACGACAAAGGCACTTGCTGCTTTGGTCCTCTTCCGCAATTTATTCTTTCCGGATAACTTTACGCTTTCTTCCTTTTATGCTTAAATCGCTGCGATGAGAGCCAGCGCAAAAAAACTGGAGACCGGGCCGGGATCGGTGCGATTTACGATTCACGATTTCCCATTCACGATTTGCGGGTTTTTGCGCGATTTTGCGCGATTTTGCGTGAAGGGACGCGAATTGACGCATTTTGACTCGACGCGAGTTAAAGTGTTTTAGCGTTAATTAACGCAAATTAACACGTCACCCTGCGGAGGCGGGTACATCCGTGGTGAACAAGCTTTATGACTCGTTGACAAAATGCTGCTGCCGCAAGGCTTCGAACAGAACCAGGGCAACGCAATTGGACAGGTTGAGCGAACGCGATTGCGGGTTGAACATGGGAATGCGCAGCCAGCGCTCGCGATTTTGTTCCAGCAATGCCTTCGGCAAACCCGCCGTCTCGCGGCCAAAGACCAAAAAGTCACTCGGTAAAAAAGCGGCGTCGCTGTAAAGTTTCGGGCCGCCGGATTCGACGAACCACCATCGCGCATTGGCTGGAACTTTTTCCATGAACGCATTCCAGGTTTTCCAGCGATGCCATTCGACGTGCCGCCAATAATCCATGCCGGCGCGCTTCAACTGCGCATCGTCCAGCTTGAACCCGAACGGTTCGATCAAATGCAGCACGGATTTGGTGGCCGCGCACAGGCGCGCAACGTTCCCGGTATTGGGCGGGATTTCCGGTTCAACGAGGACGACGTGCATAATACACCTTCCACAAGACCAATCCATGCGCCGGCGCGGTCATGCCGGCGACGCGCCGGTCCTTTTTGGCGAGCATGGACTTGATTTGGCCGGGCGGAAATTTGCCAAGGCCGGCCTGAACAATGGTCCCGACAATTCCGCGGCACATCTTGTAAAGAAAACCGTCGCCTTCAATGATGAAGGTGAATAATGGCCCGGACTTCTTCACGCCGCATCGGGTCAGGGTCCGCACCGTGGATGCCTTTTGGTATCCGGGATTGGCGGCGAATGATTGGAAATCGTGTTTGCCGATGAATAATTTCGCGGCGGCGCGCATCAATGGCAGATCGAGTTTTCGCGGAACGTGCCAGGCGGTGCGGCGGAGCAGGGGATTCATGGCCGAATGGTTCCAGGCGTAATAACGGTACTGCTTGCCGCGGGCGTCGAAGCGCGCGTGAAATTTCGTTGGGGCGCGCGTGGCGGAGAAAATGCAGACATCCTCGGGCAGCCAGGCATTGAGCGCCAAGGCGAGTCTGCGGATCGTCATTTTGAATTCGTCGCGTGGAATTTCAAAATGCGCGACCATGCCGAGCGCATGGACGCCGGTGTCTGTGCGGCTGGAGCTGTGCAGGCGCGGCGCGCGCGGGAATAATTTGGCCAGGGCCTCCTCGACGATTTGCTGGACGCCCGTTCCCGTCTTTTGGGTCTGCCAGCCTTCGTAATTCGTGCCATCATAGGCGATGACGAGTTTGATTTTGGCGGGGGCGCTCATCGGCCGGCATCGAGATAACTTTGCAGCAGGATTGCCGCGGCCATTTTATCCACCTTTTCCTTGCGCTTGTCGCGGCGGACGTTGCCCTGGATTAAAATTTTATTGGCCTGCGAACTGGTCAGCCGCTCGTCCCACAACTTGACCGGAATGGTGATGGCCATTCGCAAGGCGGTGGCAAAGGCTTCGACCTTTTGCGCGGCAAGACCGTATGTGCCGTCCATGTTGCGCGGCAATCCCAGTAGGATAAAATCCACTTCCTTTTCGGCGAGGATGGTTTTTAACCGCGCCAAAAAAGCGGCGAAGGGTTCGGCGGGAATGAATTCCAGGGGTTGGGCGATGGTTTTGGTTTCATCGCTGACGGCAACGCCGATGCGTTTGGTTCCAAAATCGAGGGAAAGGATTCGCATTGCATGGATAGTGCAAAAAAGCGCGGAAGATTTCAATTGCGGGATGAAATCGGATCCTTCCAAAAGTGAGTGGCAGCTATCGGGAGAAAACCACATCCTTTAATTTTCCACGATTTTTGGCTGATATCAGAGACTCCTTATGTCGTCTCCTACAAAATTTCAATTCAGGAACTCTTTGCCCGCAAGGCCACGCGGGAGAGGATGGCGACCGTTGCCCAAAGGGCGAGAAAAACGAGCGTCACGGCAAAGATCCTGATGGGCCAATGAATGACTTTGGTGTTGGCGGCGAAGAGTTGAATGACCATGGGCCGGTCGATCTCCGTTTGCAGGACCTGGGTGAAGGCGAAGTGCCGTCCGCGCACCGGGAGGTTCACGTGCAACGGTTGGACGGTGGCGGAGGTGACTTCCTGGGCTTGTTGCAGCTTGTCCCATTGTTCCCCGGCAGCGGCAGCGTCGTATGGCGTCGCGGGCGCGGCAGCGGCGGAAGCGCTGCCGGCCTGGACCGAAGATGAGTTCTGAAAGGCGAACTCATTTTGCGCCTTGATTAAATTGCTGGCGGCGGCATTTTGCAAATTTTGTTGGACCCAGGAGAGCGCGCCGTCGGCGCTGCCGCGGGGCGCCTCGGCGCGGGCGCGGTAAAAACTTTCATTGGCGCCGCGAACATCGCCCAGTGCCAGTTTGTTTTCCGCTTCGGACACATCCTGTTGAACTTCATTTTGGGCGGCCAATTGTTTGGTTTGTTCCATGCTCGAATAGGCGAGGATGGAAAAGCTCGAAGTCGAAGCGCCGGACGCGGCCCCGGAAACAAGTTCGGGCGCCATGGTACCGGAGAAATTTTTGTATTCGTAATCGGGTGGCAGATAAATTTCCCACCGCGCATTTTTCATGGGCACATCGAATCCGGGCGAGACCAATCCCACTTCGCCGTCGTTGCGGGGAAAGGCGTTGGTGCCGACCCAGGTCAACTGCACGGACAGGGCGTCGTCGTCGCCGGCGGATTGCTGGATGGGGAGGAGGAGCTTGCCGTCGCGCCAACTGGGGCGGACCGGTTGACCAGCAACAAAGGCGGACCAAACGCCATCCGGACTGACGCCCGGCGGTAGCGCCACTTCCAGGAACTGGCGTCCGTTGCTGTTCAGCGACAGAGCCATCTCGGTCATCATTTGTCCATCCTCGGCCACGACGCTGGTGAATTGTGCTTTTTCGATCATGGCTTGCAAGACCGCGGCCTCATCGAGTTGATGGACGTTCACCGCCAGTTCATAACCCGGATGGATGTAATGCCAGGCGAGCGTGGCGGCATTATCCGGAATGCCGGCCCAGGCGGGAAAATCGCCGGCGTCCACGCGTTGGAGGCCGGAGGCGACGGATTCCTCCACTTGCAGGGGCGGGCCGGCCGAAATCGCGAGCAAACCGGTTTCGCGCTCGACGTTCACGGCGGAGACGCCGGTGAGTTCCAGGTGATTGGTCTGTTCGGGAAGCGGCTGGTCCCAGGTGACCGTCAACTGACAGACGCCGAGCACGGGATTTTGGAGTTCAATGCGCCAGAGGCTCCCATCCTGTTCGCGGCTGCGGATGTCGGGTCCGGTGATTTCCACGTCGCGGAAACCGTCTGGTACCCGCACTTGGAGTTCCTTGACGGGCGCATTGGCGACAGTATACCGCACCACAGCCCGTCCGTTGACCAGCGATTCCCCCAGCGTGAACGAATTCACGATTTCCGCGCGCACCCAGGCAGCGACGGTTTGCGCGGCAACGGACAACTCCCACTGTGGTGCGGAATTGGGTTCCGAAGAAATGAATTTAAAAGCGAGGACCGTTCCCGCGCTGTCGGTCGGCGAGCGGGCCGGCAGGGCGGTCGCGGGAATTTCCGCCAGTCCGTCGGAGGAGGCGAGGTTGAGGGCGACCCCCGGCGTGGCGGAGACGGCGACAAAACCGGTCAGTTTCGAGACGCCGAGCGGGGAGACACCCGAAAAGGCAACCGAGTCCGGCAGTTGCTTTAGATCGCGAGAGAGCTGGAGGGTCAACGGATAAGCGCCGCTGGTGCGGTCCCGGAGGGTGACTTCAAGAATGCGCTGGCCGGCCTCTTGTTTCACGGTCCACTGCTGGAGATTCGGGCCATCCACTTCATCCACGCGATAGTCGCCGGGCAAGGTGGCTTGGAAGCCAAAGACACCGGCGCGTTTGATGGTAAAATCAATAGCGGCGGAGAGTGAAACCTGTCCGGCGCTGACCGTGAAATAATTTCGGGTGACGGCTTCCAGTTCGGGCTGGATGGCTGCGGCGCGGACTCGCAGGTCAAATTCCGGCCGGGGAAATTGAAAGGCGCAGTAGAGGTTTCCAGCGCCGGGAACCGCCTGTAGAAATTCCGCGGCGTCGGCGCGTTGCAGGCCGGATGCAGATTGAACGGAGAATCCCAATTCGTCGCTGGCCTGCAAGGCGACTAGGCCGGTTTCGCTTTGGACATCGAGAGCATGAGGGACGGTGATGGATTCCGTCACGGGCAGGGCGGAGACCGATTGTTCGGTTTCGACGAGGAGGCGCCAGGAAGAAGAGACGCCTTTCAGGAGGTCAACCACGAGGATTTGGCTCCCCCGATCTTCCCGGGTTTCCCAGGAGCGAATACCGTCGCCATCGACACGCAGGAGTTTTTGACCGGATGGCAGGCGCACACGGGCTTGGCGCAGTTCGCCCTGGGTGATCTGATAATCAAACGTGGAAGTGATGTCCAAGAGGCCGCCTTGGAAGGCAACCAGCGAATTGTTCTGGCAGAACACAGAAGCGGCAATCTCCCCCGCGTTTTGCACCCGCGGGGTCCAGGAAAGTTGAATTTGGTCCGCGGAACCCATGACGGCTTCGAGGCGGGTCAGGTTCCCGTCCGGGATGCGCCGGCAGGAAATTGCGGTGGGAAAATCAACCTCGACTCCCGGTTCATCGAGGGTGAGTTTGACCTGGCTGGAGAGCGCGGGCGGCACGGCAAAGGCCAGTTGCCGTTTGGTGACATCGCCGGTGATTTTGACGAGGAGCTTCAGCTCGACGGTGGCGTTGGCCGTGTCGAAGGTCAAAGCCAGTCCGTCGTTGCGGCGGACCAATTCGGCCTTGCCGGTTTTGACATTGAACTGCTGCACGGCAACGTCCTGGCCAAACACCGGCACGGTCTGGCCCGGCTGGGCCGAGGCAAATTGCAGAATAACGTCCAATTGCGCGACCCGGTCATTGACTGTGCCGGCATAAACCGCGGAAACGATGGAGGGGGCGTTGACCGGGAGGTTCGGGCTGGCAGCGGAGGCGCTGGACAAGCCCAGGACCAGGAGGAGAACGACAGCGGTGGCGGCGGGAGCGATGATGACGGGCGGCGGCTCATGAACGGGTGATTGCGGCGCCAGTCCGCTTTCAGGCCGGCGAGGCCAGTATTTCCAAATTGCGATGGAAATGGCGGCAAGGGCGGCAACAGGAAATCCAACGATGAGGGCGTCATGAAGGGCGCGATGCTCGACCAACAAACTGCCAACCGAGCCGAGAACCAGCACGAGGGCGACGGTGAGAATGAGGCTGCGGCGGGAGCGGCGCCATTGAACCCACCAAAGACCGAGGCCGAACAGGAAGGCGCACGTTTGCCAAGCCATTTGGAACGTTTGAAAGGAATGGTAGGGCATGACATGCGCGCTGATGGACAAGGGTTGGTCGTTGACGTTCAGCACCTTGGTGAACAAAAACGGCTGGCCGCTTTCCGGCAGATCAATGCGGATGGAGCGAATGCCGCTGGCAACCGGCGCGGGCGCTGCCGAACCGCCGTTAAATTCGAATGCAGGCACTGCCGCCGGAGCGGCCGGAGCGGTTGCCAGCGCCGAAACCGATTGTTCATTATTGGCGCTGTGACCGCTATATCCACTGCCCCCGAATCCGCCGCCACCAGGCGGCTGGGCGACTGGAGATAACTTAGCCGAGAGAGAAGCGGAGTTTTGTTCCATGACTTGTGTATTATTCATCGCGCGCTCCGCCAAGGCGGAATTCTGGGGAGCGGCGATTTGGACCAAGCCGCGTTGCGAGAGGCCGGCAAATTCCGCGTCGCTCACCATGGCCACGCTGCCGTCGGCATAAAGGACTTCGCAATGCCCGTTGACGATGGGGCTGTAGGCCAACACCGAGTCGGGCTGCAGATTGTCCAGGGACATTCCGCCGCCGAGGTAGGCAAAGCGTTGTTCGGTTTCGGTATCGTAGGTGATTTTATCCGTACCGAGTTCGTCCTTCATCTCCTCGAAAGACATCGGCAAACGGTTATTATGGTCACCGGCAAATAACTTTGCCGCGAGGCCGATTTCCTTGAGGTTGTTGACGGAATTAATGCGTTGCGCCTTTCGTTTGGCGCTGGCCAGGGCAGGCATGAGCATTGCCCCCAACACCGCCAACATGGTCACCACGACAAGTAAAGTGATAACGCCGCTCCAGCCGCGCCGGGCGGCGGAAATAACCAGGGCAACGACGAGGATGCCCAGGCCACCCATGACGAGAATCGCGCCACCGGCCTCGCGCAGGACCGCGCCATAGAAGGAGAGGAATTTTTCCCAGGCATCGAGGAGTTCATAGGTAGTACCTTCGGCCACGCTCATGCTGCCGCTGAAATGGGACAGACGAAAGGCAGGCGGCACGAACAATTGCCACTCGGCATAGGTGTTCGGGACGTCGGTGCGCGGCGCGGTCAGCACAAGATTTTTGCCGAAGGTGGAAGCGAGCGCTCCGTTGGTTTGCGCATAGAGGATGTCCACGGCAAAGACCTGGTCGCGATTGGCCCCGCGCGGAAGCGGCACCAGCACCCAGTCGCCATCCGTTTCCGGCTTGGCCGGCTGTCCGTTCACGTAGCAGCTCCAGAGCCTGGAATGGGGAGGCAGGCCGAACCGTTGAAATTCCTTCCCATTGTTCTTCACCATGAACGACGCCTGGGTCAGCATTTCGCCGTCCGGGGAAAGGACGGAGGTGATCTGGGTGCGGTCGGCGATGGCTTCCAGCACCGGTTGCTGCGCGAACCGCGCCACGTCCAGGGCAAGATTGTAGTCGCCGCCCGAATAGCGATAGGCGAGCACGACGGGACGGGTGATGAACGAACGGTCGGCGGCGGACAATTCGGTTTCGTCGATTCGACGCAAAGTGTCGCCGGAGGCCTTGGGCGTCAGTTGCAGGCTGGAGGCGGTGGTCACGGCGATGGAGCCGGTTTCGCGCTCGACGTTCGTTACATGAACTCCGCCCACGGGCAATGCGCCGCCCGCGGCGTCGAATTGATAATCATAAGTGACCACCAGGGTGTAACCGCTCCAGGCTTTGTCCTGCAAATCAATGGTCCAAACATCGCCGGAAACATTTTTGCCGCGGATGTCCGGGCCGGTAAAATCCACGTTTTTGAAACTGGACGGAATCCGCACTTTAAACTCCTGCACGCCCTGGTTGACGATGCCATAACGAATGGTGGCACTACCGCCGACAATTCCGTCCCCGACGGTGACGAGGTTGAAAACGTCGGCAACAATCCGGGGCGCGAGTTGCCCGGTGGCGATGGTCAATTGCCAGCCCGGCTGGCTGGCGGTGTATGCGAGGATTTCGTTGGAGCGGTCCGGCAGACGGTCGATGGAAATTTCGCGCAGGCCGGAAAGCGCGCCGGTGCGCAATTGGATTCCCGGCGCGGAGGCCGCGCCGATCAGGGCGGTTTCCTTGTCCGCGCCGGTCACCGGCAATGGCGCGATGATGATTTGGGAGGGAAACGTTTTGAGCGCCTGCTCCAACTGGACGTTCAACTGGCGCGAACCCAGCGCGCGCGCGGAAAAATCGACCTCGATTTTTCCATCGACGATGTTCCAATCTTCGATGCCGTTGCCATGAACATCCGCAACGGCAAAGCCGGACGGCGGAGTGAGGGTGAGGGCGTAAACGCCGCTCTTCTCGACATCCACCGTGAGGGCGTGGGAGACAACTAGGCGGGCTTCCTCCAATTGGGCGCATACGCGGTCGGCCACGGTGATTTCAGGGACAATTGGTTGGAGGGTCAGCGCCAGCGTGAGCGGCCGGGCGTCGAACTGGTAGGCAGCTACGGCGGCGCCGGAGGCATCCACCTGGCGGAGGCCGCTCGGGGCGGAAATCCGGACCTGTTCGTCCTGGGCGGAGATGGTGAACAGTCCCGATTCGCGGTCCGCATTCAGCGGCTGCGGCGGGTCCAGGGTCACGCTCGAATTTGTGACCGTCTCTTCGGAATCAACGGCCAGATCATAGGAATTCTCAATCGGCTTGAGGAACGAAACCGTGAGTTTTTGGTGGTCGCCCTCCGCGGCCACGTGCCAATCGCGGATTTGCTGCCCGTCCAGATGGGTGAGGGTCTGCGCTGGGGGCAGGGTCAGGGTCAATTCCGAGGCGCTGCCCTGGACGAGGTCATAATGGAAGTTGCCGGTATATTTGACGACCGTCGGGGTGACCAGGGCGGCAAGAGTTGAATCAACCGTGAACAACGCCTGATGGGTGATTTCGGCGGTTTTCGCCTGCCAGCGCAGGGACACCGTGTTGTCCGCGTCCAAAAAGCCCGTGGCGGTGGAAACACCATTGGTGGTAGCGGCATCCAGCAAGGTGCCCTCCAGCAATTGCACCTCGGTGTTGGTGCCGGAGGCCCGCGCGGTGATTGATGAAATGGCGGCCGCGGGGCCGATGAAGGAAATCTGGTTCCACGGATCGAGGCGCTGGATTTTGGCGACCACCTCGAGTTGAAATTTGACATGCGCCGGGCGCGTGGCCACCAAGGTGTAACGATTCCCGTCCCGCACAATATCCAATGCCCCCGGCAATTTGACCGGCAGAATCGCCACATCGCCTTGCAATAATTCGGCGGAGCCGGGACCGGCGGTCTCGACGTCAATCGTCACGGCAAAGCGCGCCTGGTCATCGGATAAAACACCATCGTAGCCGGCCTGCCGGAAGGTAATGGCGGCGGTGGGGGTGGGTTTGGCGCCCGAGGCGATGCCATGAAGGGCGAGCGCCAAAAGGGTCGGGAGGATGAAAATCAATTTTTTCATAATCAATCCATGGTTGAATCAAAATCATCGTTCACGTCCAGTCAGACGGGAAAACCTGGGAAATACTCCCAAGGAAATTCTGTTCACGCGGGGCATGTTGAAATAGATTGGGGCGGATGAAATCGGAATCCGCGTTACTGGCGCGCTGCCGGCTCGGCGAAGCGGACGCCTGGGACGAATTGTTTGACCTGCATTACGCTGCGGCCGGACGGTTTGTCTTCCAGCTTTCGCCCGATCTCACGCGGGAAGACGCCGAGGAAATCTGCCAGGAGGTCTTTTTGGCGGTGATCAAGAACCTCGATTCGTTCAATGGCGGGAGCCAATTCCAGACGTGGCTGTTCCGGATTGCGGTGAACAAGGCCCGCGATTTTCTGGAGAAACGCCGGACGGCCAAGCGCGGCGGTGGGCAGACGACCGTGTCGCTGGAAGCGGCCAATCCGGAGAACGGCCTGGCCCCCGATCCGCCGGGAAATCAGCCGGCGCCGGACGAATTTTTGATGAACGCCGAGCGTTTGGCGCTCGTGCATGAATCACTGGGCCAACTGGGCGAACCGTGCCGCGAAATCATCGAGTTGCGGTATTTCGGTGACTTGAGCTACGAGGAACTGGGTGCGACGTTGAATTTGAACGAAAAGACCGTCAGTTCGCGCTTGAGCAAATGCCTGGACCGGCTGGAAGAAATCGCGCGAAAGATATTTATGGGGGAAAAACAAACGTTTTCCCGTCCAACACCTGGCCAATAATGGAACCGGAACGAAAAATTGAGAAATTGCTGCGGGAGTACGCGAAGAAGCGCCGTGCCGACGCGGGCGAGCCGTCAAAGATGCATCCGGCGATGCGCCGCATTTTGCAAGGCGAAGTGGCGCGCCGCGCTCCGAAAGAGGAAAACTCGCTATCGCTCTGGCAATTGTTCCGCCAGGAATGGGCGGTGCTGATTGGATTTGCGCTGATAATTTTCTTTTGCGCATCGCTCCTGCTGCCGGCGCTCAGCAGCGCCAAACGCAAGGCACAGAACATCACTGTTCTGAATAATCTAAAAGAAATCAGCCTCGCCATCCAGATCAACGCCGATAGCAACGACGGCAAATTGCCGAAATCATTGAACGACCTGACCAATGAATTAGCCTCGGACAAAATACTGGACGATCCGCTGACCGGCAAACGTATTATCTATGTGGCTGGCGGCGCCACCTTGGCGGACTTGTCCAGCAACAGTGTGGTGGCCTATTCGCCGGAAGATAAAAATGCAACAGCGCGCGCGGTCCTATTTGCTGATGGACGGGTGGCGCTGGATACACCGGAACAATTTGCGAAAGACGTTGAAGTAGCGTCCCGGCGACCCGCCCTCGTGGCCAGAGCGGAGAACAACACGACAACGATAGAACAAAATTCATTTCAATTAAACACTTCGGAGTCGGCGCGCGGCGCTTTCGCTGAAAATTCAAGCCCAAGCAGCAAGCCAGTGCCGGTGGCAACAGAAACCGCAGGGGAAGCGGCCAGCGCCTCAAGCCCAACCCCGGTGGTAACCGTGACCGGGGCCCTGGCGTACAACACTTCAACCAATTCCGCGCGCCGCTTGGGAGGCTTCGGCGGATTTGGCGGTGGCGGTTTCGGTGGAAACCGCCCGGCAGTCGGCTCTCCGCCAGTTGTCTCATCACCGGTAGTGGCTCCGCCGGCCGCCGCTTCTCTGGCGGTGGCCAACGAACCAGTGGGGACCGGGGCGTTGTTTTTTAGAAACACAGCCCAGCAAAATTCAGTGGCACAAAATTCGGACCGAGTTGAATTGATGAATGCCATTCGCGCGCCGAACCAACCGGTGCTGGCAAATTTTCAGTTGCAACAAAATGGCAATGCCATCCGAATCGTCGATGGCGACGGTTCTGTGTATAGTGGCTTTCTATTGTCGTCGGACACGACTGAGCAGACTGTCCTGAAGGCGAAGATGGCGCCAGCGGGCAACTCGCCGGTGCAGGCCCAAAGGCAACCGATGATGAGTTTGAACGGCACATCTCAAACCGCCGCAGGAAATCTTTCGTTCCGGGTAATCGGCATGAACGCAACATTGCGACAGAACGTGGTCTTCGCTGGCAGCCTATCCGCCATCTCGAATGCGCCCGTTATCGAAAACAATTCCAACGCCTTGGCCGAGGCGCCGGAACAGTCTGTCGTTCAACAGCAGCAACTGCTTTTGTCCAATGTCCGCGTGACAGGCACGGCCACCATCGGAACAACCAATCAGGTGAACGTCAATGCCATCCCGGTAACGCAGTAAAACCCTAATCGTAGCACGCTTGGAAGAGCGCCGC
Organism: Limisphaerales bacterium; assembly: GCA_052140285.1. Taxonomy (GTDB): domain Bacteria; phylum Verrucomicrobiota; class Verrucomicrobiia; order Limisphaerales; family UBA11358; genus UBA11358. The sequence goes on from JBKQUF010000057.1 coordinate 12,259, forward strand.
AAATTGGGAAGATTGAAGAAGGCGGCTTTCTTATGAACGCCGCCTTCTTGACTATTTCGCCGGTTTTCTGCCTATGACATACGAGTAAACAAGGGGCACGATGCTGATCACCGCGATGGCCGGCAATAGGATGAGCAACAGCAGCAATTTCATCGGTAGCAGCAAGCCGAACACAAAAATCAGCCCGCCACAGGCCATCATGAGGCGGCCACCGAGGCGATGGGTCCTGGCCCAGACCTCGCGCGATTCCAACGTCCACGGCGTGCGAATGCCGCAGAACCAATTCGGGCGCAGCTTGCTCATCAGGTTGCCCAGCACCATCAACAGCACGCCAACGCCGCTGCAAGCAATGACCGGCACTTGAATGGCCGGGCACAACGGAGTCAGCAAAACACCGACGGACATCACGGAAAAAAAGAGCGCCATCGCTAATCGTATCGCCGCAAAGGTGCGCTGAAGGCTGGCCTTGGTGTCTTCATCGTAAGTCGCCACTTTGGGATCGAATCGCGGCAGCACCAGGATGAGCGCCCAGACGCCAATACTGATGCAGGGCAGAAACAGCAGCGACATGGATTTATCCGCGTAGCCGTCGGGTTGGCCGGTGATGCCCCAATGGATGGGCATTCGGGCCGGCAACCGGTTCCAAACCAACGCCCCGACGATAAACGGGACGGCCAACACGATGACTTGCAACCAATCTCTTCTGAGGATTTTCATATTACGATTCGGGTTTGTTTTTGTTTTTCAGTTCCAGCAACCACGCCAGACACTCGTCCAGCACGCTGGTGTTCAATGAATAATTCACGAATTGCCCGTTCTTTTCGGCCAGCACCAAATCCGCCTGTTTCAACAAATCGAGATGATGAGAAATGCTCGGTTTGCTGATGTCAAACTGCGCGGCAATCTCGCCGGCATTCATGTCCCTTTTCCGGAGCAGGATGAGAATCTCGCGGCGGGTCGGGTCATTCAACGCTTTAAACAGTTTATCCATGACGGATATTTAGATATTTATCTAAATATCTATAATAGTCAAGCCCCAAAATGAGGGGAATTTCAATTGACTAATCCGCCTAAATAGCGTATAAAACCCACGATTTGGTGGTATAAAAGTAAGTTTATGGCGGGCACAGGCCAAATCACGGTTCCTCACCATTAGTTGTGCTTGCAATAACGGAAACCGCATTATGTTGTGGTTTTCGCTTTACTTGTGTCGCCAATTATGGTTGCCTGATGGCAGTTTATTTAGCATGTATCTCAAGAATTTGACTGTATTGGGGTTTAAGTCCTTTGCGGACAAAACCGCACTGAATTTTCAGCCCGGGGTAACGGCCATTGTCGGCCCAAACGGCTGCGGCAAATCCAACGTTTCGGACGCCATCCGATGGGTCTTGGGCGAGCAATCCGCCAAGGCCCTGCGCGGCGGCGAAATGGCGGACGTGATCTTTAACGGAACGGACGGGCGCAAACCCATGGGTATGGCCGAGGTTTCCCTGACGCTCGGCGAGGTGGGCGAGGAAAGCCTGCGCGCGGCGGGCGTGGAGGTGGCCTACGACGAGGTGACCCTCACCCGCCGGATCTTCCGCGATGGCGGCAGCGAGTATTTCCTGAACAAGACGCCCTGTCGGTTGAAGGACATCCAGCAACTGTTCATGGGCACCGGCGTGGGCCGCACCAGCTATAGCATCCTGGCGCAGGGCCACATTACGCAAATCCTTTCGAGCAAACCTGAAGACCGCCGGATGATTTTTGAGGAAGCGGCTGGCATCACCAAATTCAAGTCGCAAAAGAAAGAATCACTCCGCAAACTGGAATACACGGAGCAAAATCTGTTGCGGGTGGCGGACCTGATCCGCGAAGTGAAACGGCAGATCGGCTCGCTGCAACGCCAGGCCGGCAAGGCGCGGCGGTACAAACAAATTTCGCTGGAATTGCAAAACCTCGAAACGCAACTGGCGCGGCACCAGTTCGACGTGTTACAGGGCGAGATCACGGAAAAAAGCGCCCTGGCCGAACAATTGCGGAGCGAGATTGAAACGGGATCGGCGGACGTGCTGCGTTGCGAGGATGAGATCAAGCAATTGCGCGAGCGGTTGGCCGAATTGGAACATGAAGTTTCCGGGCGCCAACAGCGCGGGTTGGAATTGAAGGGCGAAATCGAGCGCCACGAGAGCCGCATCCAATATGACGGGGAACGTTTGCGCGAATTGGAGGCGCAAAATGCCAAGGCGCTGGCGGACATTGCCCAAGCGGAGGAACGCTGCCGTGCGGCGGAAGACGAACTGGCGAACATCGAACAACTTTTGGGCAAATCCGAGGCGGCGCTCGCCGGGCACCGGTCGGCCCTGGAACAGAAACAGGCCACCCTTAACCAGGTGGAGAGCGGCCTGAAACGGTTGCAGGAGCAATTGCGCGAGGCGCAATCGGCTGCCTTTGCCGCGGCGCAGGAGTTATCGCGCATCCGCAATGAGCTCACGGCGCTCGATTTGCAAAAGCAGGGCAACGTGGTGCGGCTCGAAAAACTTTCGGCGGAAAAGGTCCAATTGGAGGAGGAACGGACACGTCTGGACAGCCGGCTGCATGAATTTACCGCGAGCGTCGAGGTGGAAAAACTGAGCGCGCAGACCAAGCGCGGTTCCGTGGAGCAACGCCAGAGCCGCCTGCGCGAACTGCAAACCGAATTGCAAACGTCTTCTCTGGAGCAGGACGGTTTGCTCCAGCAACAGGCGGAAAAAAGGTCGCGGCTGACGGTTATCGAGCAATTGGAGCATTCGCGCGAGGGGTTCGACGCGGGAGCGGTGGCGGCGCTGCGGCAATCGCGCTCGGTCATCGGCTCGCTGGCCGACCGCATCCGCGTGCCGGAAAAATTCGTGGTGGCGGTGGAAAACGCCTTGGGACACCACCTGCAACTGGTGCTGACCGAACAGCCGGAATCGGCGCAGGAAATCCTGGCGGAGCTGACCGCGAGCAAAGCCGGCCGCGCCTGCGTGGCGGCGCTGGCCATCCAGCAAAAGGAAGACAATCAATTGGTCTTTGAAGGCGAATTGGCTCCCGGCAAGCCCGACTTTGAGCACGCTGACCTGGCCCCCGGTGAAATGGTTCCGGCATTGAATGTCATCCAATCCGATGTGTCGGTGGAAAAACTGTTGCGGTCGCTTCTGGGCCGCACGTTCATCGCCGCCGATTTGCCCACGGCGACGGCGCAGATTCAAAACGGCCATGCGGGCTGTGATTTTGTGACGTTGAAAGGCGATTTGTTGAGCCGCCACGGAATTTACACCGGCGGTTATCTCAACGGCCACGGAAATCCGAAGGCACCGGCGTCCATCCTCGGGCGCAAGAACCAGATTTCCGACCTGCAGACTGAGTTGGGCGCGATTCTGGAGCGCATCGCCGAAGCCAGCCGCAAACGCGGTGCGTTGCTGGCGGAGCAGACGGAATTGCAGGCGAGTTTGCAACAGGCGCAAACGGAATTGCGCGAGCAGGAAGTGGCCATCGCCACGCGTGAAGGCGAATTCAACGCGCTCCAAAATTCGTTCCGATTGCTCAACCAGAAGATTGAGACGGTGGTGTTCGAGGTGCAGACCCTCGCGGCGCAGGAGCAGGAAGGATTGCAAAAGCGTCAGGGACTGGCCACGCAATTGGAGACGCTGGAAACGCGCGAACGCGGCGAGCAGGAACGCGTCACGAACTTCACCGCAAACCTGGAGGACCATCGCCGGCAACGCGACACCGCCACAACGGAAATGACCGAAAGCAAGGTGGCGCTGGCGGGCGAGGAGCAATTGCTGGCGTCGTTCCGACAACAGCAACAGGCGCTGAAACAGCGCATCTCTGAATTGAAACAGATCGTCGAACAGCGGCGCGCGGAGATTGCGGCGGTCATTGCCCGCAAAGAACAGGCGGAATCGGAAATTTTGGAATCGCGCTCGCAAATTGAAAGGGTTTCGCACGAACGCGAGCAGGCCAACGCGCAGGCGGCGGAATTGGCGGGACAAAAGGATTCGCAGGAGGTGGAGGTTGCTTCGCGAGAGGAAAATCTGCGGTCCCGGCGCGCGCGGTTGACCGATTGGCAAAGCCGGCGCGGCGCGGTGGAAGTGGAACTGGCGCAGAAAAACATGGCGGTGCAGAATTTGCGCGAGAAAATCCAGCAAAAATATCATCTCAACCTGGACGACATCCGCAGCGAGTGCATCACCATCACCTACGCGGACGAAGGCCCGGCCAAAGTGGAAACGCTCACGCCCGAGGAAATGGCGGCGAGCGGCGTGGCCACGGATTGGAACGCGGTGGCGCAACAGATCGACGCGCTGCAAAAGCGGTTGGAGGAAATCGGCCCCGTCAACCTGGTGGCAATTGAGGAATATGAGGAAACGGAAAAGCGCCATCAATTCCTGACGCAGCAGCATGACGATCTGGTCCATGCCAAGACGCAATTGCTGGAGGTGATCAACCGCATCAACACCCAGACGCGGCAAATGTTTTTGGAGACGTTCGAAAAAATCCGGGAGAATTTCCGCACGATGTTTGTGGAAGTGTTCGGCGGCGGCAAGGCGGACCTCGTCCTGCTCGACCAGAATGACGTGCTGGAAAGCGGCATCGACATCGTGGCCCGCCCGCCCGGCAAACAATTGCAGAGTATTTCTCTGCTCTCCGGCGGTGAGCAAACCATGACCGCCGTCTCCCTGCTTTTCTCGATTTACCAGGTCAAGCCGAGTCCGTTCTGCGTGCTGGACGAGTTGGACGCGCCGCTCGATGAGGCAAACGTGGTGCGCTTCGTGAAAATCTTGCAACGGTTTCTGACCCGCTCTCAATTCGTCATTATCACGCACAACAAACGCACGATTGGCATGGCGGACGTGTTGTACGGCGTGACGATGGAAGAGCACGGGGTGAGCAAGATGGTGAGCGTGAAGTTCCTCAAAACGGGAGAGCCAAAAGAAGCGGCGGAGCCGGCGATGGCGAATTAACGGGACACTTATTTCCACCCGCAACCCAGCGCCTTGATCAAATTCACCGAAGCCGTCAGGCGCGCTCCCTGTAATTCCACCGCCGTCCGTTTCTCGTTCAACGCGTCGGTTTGCGCGGTCGCCACGTCCAGGTACGTCACCAACCCCGCCTTGTACCGGTTGTTGGCAATCTCCAGCGTCTGTTGCGCGGAGCCAACGGCCTCATTCTCCGCGTTCCATTCGTCCGCCAGCAACCGTTGCGCTGCCAGTTCGTCCTCCACGTCGCCAAACGCGTTCAAAACCGTCTGCCGATATTCCGCCACGGTTTCATTGTACGCGGCATGCGCCGCGGCCAAATTCGCCCGGTTGAAGCCACCGGTGAAAATCGGCAGTTCAATCGACGGTCCCACCGACCACAACCGGCTGGACCAGTTGAACCACGAACTCGCATCCACCGATTGGAATCCCACCAGGCCGTTGATGCGAATCAACGGAAAGAACGCCGCGTCCGCCACGCCCACGTTCGCATTGGCAGCCGCCATGCGCCGCTCCGCCGCCGCCACGTCCGGGCGATGCTCCAGCAACTCGCTCGGCAAATTCAGCGGCACCTCCGGCACGGAAGAATTTGTGGTAGGATTTTGCGCCACGGCAAAATCCACCGGTGACTGCCCGCAAATAATCGCCAGCGCATGGAGCGTTTGCGCGCGCTGCAATAAAATCGCCGGCTCCTGCGCTTGCGCCACGTGCAATTGTGTCGCCGCCTGCGAAACATCCAAATCCGACGCAATCCCCCCCCTCCGCCGGTTCTGTGTCAGTTCCAGCGAGCGGTTGTATGCCTCCACGCTGTTGGTCACCACGTTGTATTCCGCATCCAAAGTTCTCAGCGCAAAATAATCGTCCGCCACCTCGGCGGTCACCTCCAGCTTCGCCGATTCCCAGTCATCCGCGCTGGCCGCGTAACTGGCGCGCGCCGCCTGCGCCTCGCGCCGCACCCGGCCCCATAAATCAACCTCCCAACCCAGGTATAACGGCGCGGTGAAGGTATTGTACGTCTCCGTGGCTCCGGCCGCCTTGCCGGATTCGGGTTCGTTGACGCTCGTGCGTTGGCGTGTGATGTCGCCGTCGGGCGTGCCGCCCAGGGTTAACTGCGGGAAAAATTGCGAACGCACCTCCGTCAGCGTCGCGCGCGCCTGTTCCAGCCGCGCGCCTGCCGCCATCAAGTCCTGGTTGTTCGTCAGCGCCAGCGTTTCCAGTTGGTTCAATTCGTCCTCGCCGAACACCCGCCACCATTCCCCGCGCGGCAGGTCCGCCGACGGCTCGGCCACTTTCCACACCACCCCGTTTGTTCCCACCGCCGGCTCCGTGTACGCCTGCGGCATCGCCTGGCTTGGCAGCGCCGTCGGACGTTGATAATTCGGCCCCACCGCGCAACCGGCCAATCCCAGGCCGAGCGCAAGGATCGCTATGAGCGCCGGGTTTTTCATTTGGCGGAATTGGCGGCGGGGGCGGGCGCGATCTGCACCGGCATCCCTTCGGCAATTGAATCGGGCGGATTATTTACAATCCGGTCGGTCGCCTGGATGCCGTCCAGCACCTGAATCACATCGCCGAAATCCCGCCCCAGTTTTACCGCCCGCAAGTGTACGATATTGTTATCATCAACCACCGCCACTTGTGTTCCCTGGGCGCGAAAGATGATCGCGTTGTCGGAAAGCGTCAGCACCTTCGGCGCGGCGTTTTCATCGAAACGCACCTGGGCGTAACTGCCCGAAAGGATTTCATTGCGCGGATTGGACACTTGCAATTCCACCTGCAACGTGCGCGTTGATGGGTCCACCGCGCCCGCGGTCCGCGTTACCTTGGCCGTATAGGTCCGCCCCGGCAATTCCTGGAAGGTCAACTCCGCCTTTTGCCCGGGCGTGATGGCGTAGGCGTATTCCTGCGGCGCCTGCACATAGACCCGCAACGGGTCCGTTTGCGCCATCCGAAACAGTTCCGGCCCACTGTCGGCCGCGATCAATTGTCCAATGTCCGTGTTGCGTTCCGTGATGATGCCGGCAAACGGCGCCGTCACCTTGTCAAACCCTTTCAGATCCTGCAGGCGTTTCACGTTGGCGCGCGCCGCCTCCAGATTCGCCTGTTGCAGGACGTAATCCGATTGTTTCTCCGCGGTCTCCTGCTCGCTCACACTCGCCGTTTTCAGCAATTCCGTCCAGCGGTCGGAAGTGACCTTCGACAAGTCCAGCGCCGCCTGCGCCTGATCCACCTGCGCCTTCGCCTGCGCCAGTTGCTCGTCCAGTTCCGGCGTCTCGATTTCCGCCAGCACTTCGCCGTTCGTCACCGCGTCGCCAATATCGACAAACCAGTTCTTCAAATAACCGCTCGCCCGCGCATGGATCGATGCCTCCACGTAGGCCTGCACGTCCGCTGGCAGCGGCGTCCCCAGGTCCGGCGCGGCCGGCGCCGGGGTTATGATCGTCACCGTGCGGACCGAGTCCGTGTGCGTCTCCGTCAGCAGCCGGCGGTGCGCCAGATAGCGCGGCACAAAACCGATGATCAACCCGATGAGGATTAAAATGACGACAATTTCGCCGACCCGCCGCAAGCGGATGGGCGGCGGACCGGAGGGCGGTGAAGTGGTTGAGTTCATTGCTTAAAACTTGGATTGTTCGGCTGCGGCTGATGATGCCGGTGCATGAAGCTGAACACCACCGGCACAAAAAACAAGGTCGCGATGGTGGCAAACACCAGTCCGCCAATCACCGCCCGGCCCAACGGCGCGTTCTGTTCGCCTCCTTCGCCCAGCCCCAGGCTCATCGGCGACATGCCGATGATCATCGCCAGCGCCGTCATCAACACCGGGCGGATGCGGCTGGTGCCCGCTTCGAGCGCGGCATGTATCGAATCGACGCCCCGCAGTAAATTTTCCCTCGCGAACGATACCACCAGCACCGAGTTGGCCGTGGCCACGCCCATGCTCATGATCGCCCCCATCAACGCGGGGACGCTCAACGTCGTCTGCGTCAGGAACAGTCCCCAAATCACGCCCGCCAGCGCGCCCGGCAACGCCGTAATGATGATGAACGGGTCCAGCCAGCTTTGGAAGTTCACCACCAGCAAAAAATAAATCAGGATAATCGCCATCACCAGCCCCAGCCCCAGCCCAAGGTAACTCGACCGCATTGTTTCGGCCTGTCCGCGCAGGATGCTGCTGCTGCCCTGCGGCAGATCTTTTCGGATTTCATTGACCTTGGGTTGGATGTCGCTCAACACGCTCCCGAGGTCCCGTCCATCGACTCCGCCATAGATATCAATCACCGGCGCCACGTCGTAATGCGAGATCACCGGCGGAATCTCCACCCGCTGAATGTCGGCTACGTTGGCCAGGATTTGGTCGCCCCCCTTGCCCGCGCTCACCGGCATCGCCTCGAGTTGTTGCACCGAATCAATCGCGTATTGCGGGGCGCTCACGTTGATCAGATACTGCACGCCCACGTCGGGATTCAGCCAGTACGCCGGCTGCACCTGGCTGCTGCCGCTCAACCCCAGCAAGACTGAATTCGCCACGTTCTGGTCCGTCAACCCAAACTCCGCCGCTTTGGTCCGGTCCACCGTGATTTTGAATTGCGGCAGGTTGTTCGGTTGTTGCACCCGCACGTCCACCGCGCCGGGGATTTTTTGGATTTCCTCCGCCAGCCGCACCGCCAGTGCGCGGTTGGCCGCCTGGTTCCTCCCCACAATCTGAATGTCATACGGCGCCGGCAGGCTGAAATTCAGCGTCTGGCTCACGATGTCCGCCGGCAGAAAATAAAACATCACGCCCGGAAACGTTCGCGCCAGTTCCTCGCGCAATTTGCGGACGTAGGTGTCCGTGGGCGCATGGCCCTGTTTGAGCGACACCAGCACGTCCGCGTCGCCCGCCCCAATCACTCCGCTCGTGTTGTAACTCAGGTTGATCGACGAGTTCGGAATACCGATGTTGTCCAGGATGCCGTTCAGTTCCTTGGACGGCACCACTTTGCGGACCGCCGCGTTCACCTCGCCAGCCAGCCGTTCCGTTTCCTCAATTCGCGTCCCCGTCGGCGCGCGCAGGTGCAGTAAAAATTGTCCGGTGTCCACGGTTGGAAAAAAGTTCCGCCCCAGCGCCTCCACCAACATCCACGAACACACGCAAAACGCCAGGAATAACGGCGCGAAAACTTTCCGGTGCTCAAAGCAACTGGAGAGCAGCGCCCGGTAGCCGTTCCGGAAACGGTCAAACCCTTTCTCGAAGCCGCGTTGAAATCGCATGAACGGCATCATCCAAAACGGCGTGTTCGCCTCGTCCAGATGTTCGCCGTGCAGTTTGACGCCGCGATACAGCCACATCACCAGCGTCGGCACCAGCGTCCGCGAAATGAAATAGCTCGCCAGGATGGCAAACACCACCGCTTCCGCCAGCGGCACAAACAAATACCGCGCCACCCCCGTCAGAAAAAACATCGGCACAAACACAATGCAAATGCACAGCGCCGAAACAAAGGCCGGCAGCACGATTTCCTGCGAGCCTTTCAGGATCGATTCCTCCAGCGGCTGCCCCGCCGCCATGTGCCGGTGGATGTTTTCTATCGTCACCGTCGCGTCGTCCACCAAAATTCCCACCGCCAGCGCCAGCCCGCCCAGCGTCATCAAATTGATCGTTTCTCCCAGCGCGCTCAAAGCCGCGATCGAGGACAACACCGCCAGCGGAATCGACAATGCGATGATGAACGTGCTGCGCCACGACCCCAAAAACAGCAGGATCATCGTCGCCGTCAGCGCCGCGGCAATCACGCCCTCCTTCACCACCCCGCTGATTGCCGCGCGTACAAACAGCGATTGGTCCGCAAATTCCTGGACTTTCAGGTCCGGCGCGATGGTATGCACCGACGCCATCACGCCTGGCAACGCGGCTTTGACGCCTTCGACCACGTCCAGTGTCGAGGCGCTGCCCGACTTCATCACCGTCAGCAACGCCCCGCGCACGCCGTCCTGCCGCACGGCGTTTTGTTGCGGCGTGTAGCCGTCGTGGACTTCCGCAACGTCGCTCAAATAAATCGTCGCCCCGTTTACCATCTTGATCGGCAGATGGTTCAGGTCATCGATCAGTTTCGCGTTCGTGTCCACCGCCACCGAGTATTCCGTCGGCCCGATCTTCGCCGTCCCGCTCGGCAACACCAGGTTTTGCGCGTTTACCGCCGCAATCACGTCCTGCGCCTGGATGTTTTTTGCCTTCAACGCCGCCAGGTCCAAATCCACGGCCACGACCCGGTTCTTTCCCCCGTACGGCCACGGAATCATCGCGCCCGGCACTGTCGCCAAACCCACCCGCACCTGATTCGCCGCCGCGTCAAACAACGCCTGTTCCGACATCGTCGCGCTGCTGAAACTGTATTGCAAAACGGGAACCGTCGAGGCGTTGTATTGGATGATTAATGGCGGCGTGATTCCCGGCGGCATCTGCCGGATCACCGTTTGCGCCGTCGCCGTGATTTGCGCCACCGCCGAAGCCACCGACGCGTGCGGTTGCAGGAAGACTTTGACCACCCCGATCCCGTTGTACGACGTGGACTCGATGTGTTCGATGTTGTTGACCGTCACCGACAGGGAACGCTCGTGGACATAGACGATGCGCTGCTCCATCTCCTTCGGGTCCAGACCGGTGTACTGCCAGATGATGCTCACCACCGGGATGTTGATCGCCGGGAAAATGTCCGTCGGCGTCCGCATCAAGATGAACGGCGTCAGGATCAATAACAGCAGCGCCGCCACCACAAACGTGTAGGGCCGGCGCAATGCTAAAAGGACTATCCACATATCGTTACGCGGCTGGCTCGGACCTCCAGGAATGGCCATGAACCGTAGCGGCGGGCATCCCTGCCTGCCGTAGAGCCGGGGCTTCCCAGCCCGGCGGAAAAAAACTCACGCCAATCAAAGCGCGTCGAATTGTTCTAGAAGTCATCATCAGCCGATTCACGCTACTCGGGTTCATCTCGATGTTCTTTATCAAGTGTAAATAACTGTTTAGTCAACAATCTGCCCAAAGCGTTCGGCTTTTTCCATTCTTTTTATGCCGCCAACGCCCGGGCGCCGATTATGTCCATCATCGCGGGTTCCAACTCGTCCAACACCTTGAGATTATTATGGATTTTTGCGTACATGAGCAATCCCAGCGCCGTGGCATAAATCCGCTTGGCTCCGGCCGCCGGGTTGATCCCGGTCAATCCCTCCCGTTGCGCATCGCGCAACGCGCTCTCCACGTAGCGCAGATTGCGGTCCACCAGTTCCTCGGTTTTGGCCCGGATCCGTTCATCCTGCGTCGCCAGTTCCGTTCCCAGGCTCGCATAGGGACATCCGCACACGTGGCCGTACCTGGCCGCTTTTTGTTTCTGCCTTTCGCACACGTGCTTGCACCAGAGTTCCAGCCGTTCCAACGGGGGGATTTGCGGCGAAAAAATCCGGTCCAGTTCCGGTTGTTTCTCCCGCCAATGCTCCTCATACGCTTCCACCGCCAAATCCGATTTCGAGGGGAAAAAATGATAAAAACTGCCCTTGTTCACCCGGGCGCGCTCGCAGATGTGGTCCACGCTCACCGAACCATAACTCTGGTTCCAAATCAAATCGAACGCCACTTGCAGCAGTCGTTCTTTGGCTTCACTCGGTCGGCCCATGATTATTTCAATAGTTTCAGTTCATGGCGCATTCCTGCCGCCATTTCGGTCAAGATAACATTGTTGACTGAACAGTCAAATGATTTATTTATTTCGTAGGAGACAAGGCAACGGGACTCTGACTTTCTTTCCTGGTGGGGCGGGCCTCTCAGTCGAGCCGTGACTCTCATCGCTTTGCGTTTTGGATTGTGACACCAGTGATGGAGGCGGACATCACAGACCCTGTTTGGACCTTGGAAGAAAGTATTGGATTATTCCTTGATTTTCTGATGGAGGGAATGCAGTTTTTGGCTAATCAGCTGTTGGATAACATAGCTTATGAGTGCTTGGCTCAATCACAAAACGAGCATCACAAAATTGGCGGCGATCACCATTTCGTCACCTTTATGGATTTTTGTTATCGGCTTTATTGGTTATAGGGTTTGGGGTGGAAATAGTTGGCCAAACTTCGCGCTGCTTGCGGTTCCATGTTTTATTTGTGTCATTTGCAGTTTGATTTCAATGACAATATTCCTCATTTCCACGATCGATTCCCAGTTCTCCTTTTCTGATTTTCTCTGGGTTTCATGGGCATCATTTCCGATTTTACTCGGATTATTTTATGGGTGTCTGGTTTGGTATAGGGTCACGGTTGGACAAGAATATGCAGGCAATTATTGGTATGAATAAATTCAGCCTCCTAACATCGCCCGGAACCGCACTGATTTCAAACTGACCCGCCCCCGGCAATTTGGCGGCTTGATTTGGGGAACTGGTCGGTTCAGTTTTGGAACATTAGGCCGCAGAATATGCTTCTGACTCTAAACTTTTTAATATACGTAGTGATTTGGCCGGCAATGTTTGCCGCCCTGTCAACGTATATCATCTGTCGTTATAGAATATTCCGTGGGGAGTATGTTACATGTGGAGTTGTTTTGACAGGTGGTTTATCCGGCTTGTCTTTATACATAATTCTCTTTGGTCTGGCTTCATCATCCTTTGGATTGTTCATTCAATTACTGATTTTTCTCGCGCCAGTAAGTTTTTTGTCCTCAGCATTTGTTGTGGCGCGCATTCGCAGCAAATTATGAGTTAACAGGCAAATGGACAAACCCCGTGCCGGGGCCGTAATGATTTCAAAGTGACCCGCCCCAAACTCTCTTCCTTCTTGACTTAATCCTCCCTCCATCCGAACTTTCTCCCGTGTTTGTTCGTTTTGGAAAGGTCGTTCTCGCCTTCGCGCTGATGTGCATTCTCGGCGGCAATTGGGCTTTGCTCCAAACCGTCGCTTGGACGACGATGCTCGCGGACAATCTCCAATTCAATCCCCTGCACGAGGCCATGGCCATGACATTCGACGGCCAGCATCCTTGCCCGCTCTGCCGCGCCATCGCCGCCGGCAAGCAAAACGAAAAGAAAAACACCTTGGCCCAGGCTCAAAAATTGGAATTCCCCCTCTTCAAGGACTCCATTATCCTGATCGCGCCTCCCCGACAGGATAATTTCCCCCTCGCTCCCTCCGTCGTAAAATCCCTTCCCGAACAACCGCCGACGCCACCGCCGCGCGGACTCTGCGCTTAAATCTCCTGTCGTTGCTCGCGCCATTGCTGTCGCGGGTGTGGAGCCTTTTTTAACCCGGAAACGCGTGTCGTGTTTCCGCAACTTTGAATTTTAACAAGACCAATAAAAGCAGTTTGCTATGCCACAAAAACGTCCAACTAAAAAAAAGAAAAATGACGAACAGGTCTTTCTGTATGCCGCCATTATCGGTTCGTTCGTGATGGCCGCCGCCTTTTGCCTGTTGCTGGTCGCCTTGAACCGGCAGGAAAAAGCTCCGGCGGCGGAATCCCTCCAAACCCTGGAAAATCCGCCCTCGCTCCTTATCCCGCCGGATCATCCGCGGCAGTTGGTCGATTTCACCCTGACCAACCCCGCCGCCAACGTCGTGACCCGTTCGGACCTCGCCGGCAAGGTCTTGGTGGTCGATTTCCTGTTCACCAGTTGCTCGCTGACTTGTCCGGCCGTCAATACCGGGATGTCCCTCATCCAGCAACTCACCACCAATGATCCGCAGGTGAAACTGGTTTCAATCACCGTTGACCCGGACGACGACACGCCCGCGGTGCTCGAAAAATATGGTGAACGCTTCGGCGCCGACACCAATCGCTGGCTCTTCCTCACCGGCCAAAGGTTCCAGTTGTATCATCTGATTGGGACCAGCTTCCTCGCGCCGGACACTGATGACGCCTTTAATTACATGCCGGGCAATTTTGCCCACACCGAACGTGTTGCCGTCGTGGATACCCACGGCCTTCTGCGCGGCTACTTCGATGGTCTAAACCAAAATACTCCCGCGGCCGTGGTTGCAGAAATCAACCAAATCGAAAAACAAAGTTTATGAAAACCATCCTCTCTATGAACCAGACGGACCCACACCTCACCCTGGCCCTCTCCCCTCCCATCCGATGGGAGCAGAGAGGGAACGGCAGGCGAGTGCCAAT
>JBKQUF010000058.1:0-6699 GCA_052140285.1 Limisphaerales bacterium
GGTGAGGGTCCCCCGGGTTCAGGATGAGAATTATATCCGCCCGTCCTTCTTGTCTCTTGAGGTTGAGGGTGAAAATTCCCCGAAAAATTCGCGCCTTGAATCCCTGAACTTGCCGCATCTTGCCCCCGCTTTCCCCATTCGATGTTGAATGTTGGATGTTCGATGTTCGATGTTTCCCTCTTTTAATCAGTCTTCAGTCAAGTTTGCCCGCAAGGTCATCGTCCCATTCGTCCCCTTGGTCTCATTCGTCCCATGTCGGTTTATGGAGGGCTGAAGGTCCAGCAAAACCGTTCGCTTTTGACTTCCCGTTGGCGGAATTTAAAATGAATTCATTCATGCGAAAGCATTTACCGTTTTTTGCGCTTCTGGCGTTGGTGGCCTTGTCCCGCATCGTCATCCTCTTATGCTCCCAAACCCATGTGCATAGCGATGAGTCGATCATCGGACTCATGGCCAAGCACATCCTGGAGGGCCGGTATTATCCATTTTACATGTATGGCCAGCCCTACAACGCCTGCGCCGCCTGGGAGGCCTACCTGGCAGCGGGCGTATTTGCCCTTTTCGGCGTGGGTGTCATCCAGCTAAAAAGCTGCATCCTGCTGGTGTCGATGTTGTGGCTCGTTTTCTTTTACCGGCTGGCCTCCCAACTTTACGGCCGGACCACCGCCTGGTGGTCCAGTCTGGTGCTCGTCCTCTTGCCGTCGCTCCTGAAATGGGATTTCCAAGTCCGCGGCTATTCCTTTTATTTTTTGGCGATTCCAATCCTGGCGGCAATGTTTTTTTCCATCGCGATTGGCTCCCAACTTCCGCGCGCCCGAACCCTCTTCCTCTTCGGATTGGCCTGCGGTATCAGCGTCTGGTGCCTCGAGTTGATTCTCTCGCTTGCCGCCGCCTTCTGGATTTTGCTGGCATTACGCCGCCGATTGTCGGCATTAACCAGCGCCGCCGGCCTCGCCGGTTTCCTTATCGGTTACCTTCCCGCCGTCATTTTCAATTTCACCCACCACTTTTCCAGTTGGCGTCTGATCTTCCTGGCCAAAGCCGGCGCGCCTTCCTCCGCCTTTCATTTGTCCGCCGTTGGTCGCATTTTGTTCGTTGAATTGCCTAAATTCTTCGGCCCGGACACCGTCCTCTGGTTCTTTCCTGAAACACCGTTTGTCGGTTGGATTTTCTACGGAATTGCCGCCCTGGCGGTCCTGGTCGCCCTGACGCCTTTTTTCAAGGCGCCGGTTAAAATGAAAATTCTCTTCGGAAATAGCCCCGTTGAAGCTGATGCAGACAAGGGCCTCCTCGTCTTTGTCTTGCTTCTGGCGTGCTCCATTCCCTATCTCATCACCCCGATCCGCGTGCCAGGCTATCTGTTGGGAGGCTGCTTTTTTCTCTCCCTTTTGATTGGACGATTGCTCCGCCGGTGTTTCGTTGCTCCTTCCGTGAAGTGGCGCTGTGCCGGCGCTCTTTTAGCCTTCGTGATGTTGGCCGCCGGTATTTCCACCGAAATTCAGGTCGCGCGTCATGACCAGATCGAAACATTGACCCTCGATAATGCCGCGCTCTTCCGGGGCGCCTCCAATCCATACCGAATGACACGGATCCCCGGCGCGGACCTCGACGAAGTTGAACGGGTTTTGGTTCGGGACAAAATCCCCGCCGTCTGGACCACGATGTCCTTTGTTTATCCCCTCATTTTTGAGACGGATGAAAAGCTGGCCGTTTCTGGCGCGATCTTCGGTTTTCAGCCTGCCGTTTATCCAGCCTCAGTGATGCATCCAATTCCCGACAAGGATTTTTGCGAAGATTTTGTGCTTGAAACGAACTCGCCCTATCTGTCGCTCTCTGAAGCGCGGTGTGCCAAAGCCACCGGCGCTCCGCCGCTGGTCAGGAACTGCGGGACCTTGGCCGTCATTGAGGCCGCCTTTCCCGGTCCGGTGAAGCCGTAGGAAAGATCGGTTGGATCGCCACCTAATTCTTGAATCCGGCGCCCTCTGCGCTTACGCTCTTGAAGGATGAGCGCGAAAAAGAAAAGCCGCAAAGCCGTGATCCTGGGCGTGGGCCTGGATTCCGACGGCCATAAACGCATTACCACCGGGGAAAATTTTGCGTTGGTTGGCGGCACCGAGGAGACTCACGAAGTGATGGTCGAAAAAACCATCAAGATCAACGAAAAACTCAAGTCCCGCGGCAAACAATTGGAAAACGTCACCCGCCAGGAATTTGACGAAATTGCCGGCGAAGTCGGCCTGAAAAAAATGGAGCCGCGCAAGGCCCGGTGACATTGCAAACCGTTCGGCTTAACCGGAACAATTCAGTTATGAATCACGGATGAACACGGGATTTTCAATTCTCAAGTTCCCTCTGCGAGAGAATCAGGCGGCAAAAACATTTGCTCAATCCAAATCAAAAACAGCCTGCCCTGCTTTTTATCCATGCGATTTACCTAAAACTGCTGCGCACGACTGTTCGGGGAGCGC
Source organism: Limisphaerales bacterium (assembly GCA_052140285.1). Classification (GTDB taxonomy): domain Bacteria; phylum Verrucomicrobiota; class Verrucomicrobiia; order Limisphaerales; family UBA11358; genus UBA11358. The sequence continues at coordinate 2,469 of JBKQUF010000058.1, forward strand.
ACCCGCCCCGGGTGCAGTTTTCCGCGCCCCTGCGGAAAACCCGCTCGCAACGGAACCTCTCCAGCGTCTGTGTCCACCCCGCTCGCACCACGACCGTGCCTCCGAAACATTTTTATCCGTGTGCATCAGTGTTCATCCGTGGTTAAATTTCTTTTCAACTGCATCCTTACGGCTCAGGGCAACAGGTTCTTCAGCGCCTCTTCGCTCTTCTCCGGCGATTCATGCAGAATGCTTTGCCAGCCGCGCCTTGCTCCCGCTTCAATGTTTTCCGGACGATCATCCAGGTAAATGATTTCCTTTCCCTTTCGTCCGCACAGCTTTTCCATCGCGTCATAAATCTGTGGCAGCGGCTTCATGGCGCCGACCCGGTACGAGTAAATATAGCCGTCAAAATTGCTGAAGAACGGGAAATTATGCCGGACGTGCTCCACCGCAATGTCGTTGGTATTGGAGAAAATAAAAGTCTCAAATCCGCGCCGCCGCAACTCCGCATGGAGTTCGATCATCGCGGGAATCGGCAGGAAAATATCGGCAAAGTCGCCGACGAATTCATCGATTTCACCCAGGAATCCCGTCGCCTCTTTCATTTCCCCGAAGAATTGGTGGCGCGTCAAAACTCCCGATTCAAATCGCGCCAGAATGTCCGAGCCGCCCAGGAACCGATGCAACTCCGTCAGCTTTTTTGCGCTGCGGGCGGCGATTTTCCGCGCCCCGATGGCGTAATCAAAATCAACCAGCACTTTGCCCAGGTCAAAAATTATGGCCGGCTTCACGACATCTCCCTTCGTCCCTCCATCGCCCGGCTCAGCGTCAGTTCATCCGCAAATTCCAGGCCGCTCCCGGCGGGCAGGCCGTAGGCGATGCGCGAAATCTTCAGGTTCGGCCGCGCCAGCCGTTTCGCCAGATAATGGCTCGTGGCGTCGCCTTCCACGTCCGTTCCCAGGGCGATGACAATCTCCTGGATGGGTTCGCGCGTCAGACGGCTTTCCAAATCCGCTATCCGCAGGTCTTCGGGGGTCACTCCGTCTAGCGGCGAGATTTTCCCGCCCAGCACATGGAACTTTCCGCGATACGAGCCGGCCTTCTCGATGCTCAGGATGTCCACCGCGCGTTCCACGAGGCAAAGCAGCGAAGCGTCCCGGCGGGCGTCCGTGCAAAAGGCGCAGGGCGAAATTTCCGTGAGCGCACCGCAAATGTCGCAAAATTTTATCTTCTCGCGGGCTTGGAGAATCGTGTCCGCCAGCAATTTTACGCTCGCCGCATCCGCCTGCACGAGATGCAACGCCATCCGCTCCGCCGAACGCGGGCCGATGCCGGGCAGTTTGCCAAGCGTGCCGATGAGCGCGGTGATGGAATCGGGCAGGGCGGCCATGTCAATCAGCCGAAACCGGGCAGATTCAAGCCCGAAGTGACCTTGCCCATCTCCGCGTTGGAGATTTCCTTGGCCTGTCCCAGCGCCTGGTTCGCCGCCGTTACAATCATGTCCTCCAGCACCTGTGCATCCGACGGATTCAGCGCCTGCGGATCAATTTTGACCGCCGCGAGTGTGCCGTCGCATTTGGCGGTCACCTTCACCGCGCCGCCGCCGCTGGTCGCCTCGACCGTCCGCGCGGCGAGTTGCGCCTGGATTTGTTCCATCTGTTGCTGCATCCGCGCCGCCTGTTTCATTAATTTTCCAATGCTCGACATTTTTTGAGAGGGTTGAATGTTAAAAATTACGCGCGCACTTCCACAATCTGTCCCTTGAATATCTCCAGCGCCTTCTGGATCAACGGATCATTCTTGAAATCATTCTTGTTGAACGGCGCCGCCCCCTTTTCTTTTTCCCCGGAGCCTTCCCGTGCCGCTGCCGCCGGCACTGCCGCCGGTGCGGTGGCGTTCGGACTGGTTTCCGCGGAGGCCATCCGGGGAATTTCCGGCCGGATCGCCGGCGCTTCAGCCTTGATGAATTTAATCTGGCAATTCGCCCGGCCCATTTCCGCCAGCTTCGTCTGGAGCAGCGTGTGATTGCGGGCATTGTCCACCAAACCCAGATGATCCTCAAATTCCGGGTCGAACCCAATCACCAGGACATTCTTCTCCATCGACACCGGATGCGCGTCCACGAGATAGCTTCGGGTGAAAGGACTGACGCGGCCAACCGCTTCGATGAGCTTGACCCACAACTCCGATAATTCCCCCGAAACGGCGGGGCTTGCCGTCCCCGGCGAGCCGGGCAATTCGGCTGGCGCGGCCGCAATGGTGGCGGAGTGGGACTCCGCCGCGCCGTCCCGTTTGGCCGCCAGGGCAGGGCCTGGCGTCGCCTGCGAGCCGCGTAATTCGGCTGGGGCAACGTTTGTTCCCGAAGAACTTCCGGCGGCGCCGCCGCGCATTTGATTCAATTGTTTCAGGACCGTGTCAATTGGCACCGCGTTTCGCGTTTCAATCGCTTTCAGCAGTGTCACCTCCACCAGGATTTTTTTGGACGCCGCGTCGCGTAAATTCAGTTCCGCCTCGGCCAGCGCCTCCAGGATGCGCGTCAGCGTGCCGGCGTTCGCCAGCGCCGATTGCTCCTTGAGCGCGGCAATTTCCGCCTCCGAAACTTCCAACAGATTCAGGTCGCCCCGCGAAATCTGGAAAATCAGCAGGTTCCGGAAATGATTCAGCAAATCGCCCAGCAATCGCCCCAGGTCCTTGCCGCCTTGCGCCAGTTCGTTCAATTGTGTCAGCGCCGTCTGGATTTCGCCATCCAGCACCGCCTTGCTCAATTTCAGGATTTGGCTTTCCGCGGCCAGGCCAAACATCGAAAGCACGTCGGCTTCTTCAATCTGCTCGCCGCAAAAGCTGATCAACTGGTCCAGCGTGGATTCCGCGTCGCGCATCCCGCCGTCCGCGCCGCGGGCAATCGCATGAAGCGCCGCCTCGTCAATTTTTACCTTCTCCTTTTTGGCGATCTCCGCGAGATGCTTCGTGATCAGCGCGGCGGGAATCCGGCGCAAATCGAATCGCTGGCAGCGCGAGAGGATGGTCGGCAGGACCTTCTCCGGGTCCGTCGTCGCAAACATGAACTTCACGTGGGCCGGCGGCTCTTCGAGCGTCTTCAGCAGGGCGTTGAACGCCGCCGTCGAGAGCATGTGGACTTCGTCGATGATGTAAATCTTGAACTGTGAATTGGCCGGCGCGTACTTGCACGTCTCGCGCAGTTCGCGGACCTGTTCCACGCCGTTGTTGCTCGCGCCGTCAATCTCCAGAACGTCCAGCGAGCGCCCCTCCGTGATTTCCTGCGCGTGAAAATCGTTTTCGTCAAAATCCACCTTCGGCCCGTCCGTCACGTTCAGGCATTTGGCAAAAATGCGCGCGATCGTGGTTTTGCCCGTGCCGCGCGGTCCGCAAAAAAGATAGGCGTGGGCGATGCGTTTCTGCCGGATCGCGTTGGCCAGCGTCTGGGTGACGTGTTCCTGGCCGACCACGTCGGCGAACCGCTGCGGGCGGTACTTGCGTGCGATTACTTGATAAGCCACGGCAAAAAAATGATTTTTGATTTGGGATTTATGATTTGACCAACAATTGAATGATCCCGCCTCGCGGATGAATCGTAAATCGCCAATCGTAAATCATAAATGAAAAATGCCAGGGTGACTGCGGCAGATGCAAAGCAAACTACCGTTGCTGCCTTCCGGCCCTGGCGGGATTTGTAAGTCCGCAATCCACAGGCCCTGGCAAACACAATCTGCCGCAGTTTTCATCCCTTGTCGAGACAAAGCGACGCCGCCGCCAGCACGGCGATGTTCGGCTTTTTGCTCGGGACGATCTTCAGCCGCGTCAATGAATGCTGAAAATGGAATTCCGCCCGGAGTTTTTTCCACAACGGCTCCTGGAAATGGTGAAACGCCATGCTCACCCCGCCGCCCAGCACGATCATTTGCGGGTCAAAGGCGTACAGCACCGTTAGAATCATCTGCGCAAAATGCTCCGCAAACGCCTCAAACATTTTTTTGGCCTCCGGATCCCCCGCGTCCGCCAGTTGTTCCGCCGCCAGCGCGTCCAATCCGTATTCGCGCTCGAAAAACCGGCCGCTGCAATAATACTCCAGCGTCTTCTTCCGGTACGGGATATTGCCGATCTCGCCCGCGCCACAGTTGGTGCCCGAGTACAGTTTGCCATTGACCACCACGCCGCTGCCCAGCCCCGTCCCGCAGATCACCCCGACCACGTTTTTATAACCGCGCCCCTCGCCATAGTACATTTCGCC
>JBKQUF010000059.1:0-16406 GCA_052140285.1 Limisphaerales bacterium
GTTGGATGTTGGATGTTGGATGTTGGATGTTGGATGTTGGATGTTGGATGTTGGATGTTGGATGTTGGATGTTGGATGTTGGATGTTGGATGTTGGATGTTGGATGTTGGATGTTGGATGTTGGATGTTGAATGTTGGATGTTGGTTGTTGAATGTTTCCACATATCTCTCACCTCAAATCCCTCTCAACTATTCCGTGGCGCCAATGGCGCTTCAAACCGTCATTTTTGCGGAGCCAGTTTGCCGCGTAAAATATGGATCAGGGCCTTGACCGTCAGTTCGATGAACAGGAACGGCTTGGCGATGAAATCATTCCCGCCCGCCATCATCGAACTCGTCCGGCTGTCGAAATCGCTCAACGCCGTCACAAACACCACCGGCGTCTTCTTGTATTGCGGCATCGCCCGGATTTTCGCGCACAACTCGTAACCGTTCATCACCGGCATGTCCACATCCAGGAAGATCAGGTCGTAAGTTTTGTCCTGCAGCCACTGCAAGGCCGTGTTGGCGTCTTCGGCGTTCGTCGCCGGCAAATGCGCTTTCTCCAGCGCATACACCACCGCCCGCCGCGAGATCGGCTCGTCATCCACCACCAGGATGTTTGCCGTGGGAATCTCCTGCTTTTCCGGCACGATGCCGCGCTCGAACAGAAAGCCCAGAAAGTCGATGCCCGCCGCCACCGTGCGCAGCGTCGAGGTGTTGATGTTCTTGGGCTTCTCGTAAAGCTCCTTCAACAACGCCTCGATGGCGTCCGACATCTTCGAAATCGTGTTCAATCCGGATATGCCGGCGTTTCCCGTCAACGCATGGAGGCGGCGGTACAATTCGTAAATCTGCTTGAGTTGCGCCATTTCCCCGTCGGCCTTGATCAGCGCCTGCAGGCCCGCGCGCAACGTCGCCAGCGTCGCCGGCAGGCTGTTCACAAACGTTTTTCTCAAATCGGACTGGAACACCGCGTCCTGCGGACCCCCGTTGGTCAGGCGTTCGGCTTTCTTCTCCGGCTGGGCCTCGGTGGGTTTGCGCATCGAGCCGCTTTCCCCGATCGTCGTGCGAATCAACTCCAGCACTTCCTTGGGCGAACAACTCGCCTTGGACAGGCATTTGTTGGCGCCCGCCTTCCACGCCTCCTGCACCAGGTTGGTCAAATAGGTGTTCGAAAAAACAATGATGGGCAATTTCGCGAAATCCGCCTCCCCGCGAATTTCCTTGATCACATCCACGCCCGACATTTTGGGCAGCATCAAATCCAGGATGATCACGTCGGGCTTGAGCATCCGCATCATCTTCAGCCCGCCTTCGCCGTCCAGCGCGATTTCGGTCTCATACCCCTCCACCGCCAGTTTATTGCGATAAACATTGGCGACGATTTGGTTGTCTTCGATGATTAGAATTTTTTTCATTAACTTGCCGCTGCGTCTTCATTAACTTGCTGCTGCGTCTTCATTAACTTGCTGCTGCGTCTTCATTGCCAGACTGGGATTCCCCTCGATAAATCTTTGAACACTTTTGAACTCCTCTTTCCCTTCGGCCAGAAAGTCTTCCCCCCCCTCCAGTATGCCGGATTTGCCGAGCTTTTCCAGCTTTAACATCACCGCCGCAAGGCGCTTCATTCCCAGCGTCGCGCTCGCGCCCTTACAACTGTGGGCGACGTGTCCGACTTTCGAGGCGTCCTTGGCGCGCATTGCTTCTTCGATTTGTTTTAATTGTTGCGAGGTTTGTTTGTCAAACATTTCAATCAACTCGCGGGCCATTGCCGCGTCCCCGCCGCTCATGTCATTGAAACGATCCAAGTCCACCGGCGGTTCGTTCGCTGTGACGGGCGCGGCCTGCGTGGTCGCCGCCAGAAAATCCGGCGGCAGGGCGGGCACGGCCTGGATCGGCGTGATTTGTGGCGCCCATTTCTCAATAATGCAACGCACGTCACCCGGACGGATCGGTTTAGCCAGGTAATCGTCCATGCCGGACGCCAGGCATTTTTCCCGGTCCGTTTGCATCGCGTGCGCCGTCATCGCTATCACCAGGATCCGCTCCCGGTAATTGGGGTTCGCCCCGGGGTCCTTCTGCCGCTCCCGGATCGTCCGGGTGGCTTCCAATCCGTCCATTTCGGGCATCATCACGTCCATGAAAACTAGATCATAGTGTTGTTTGTCCAGCGCTTCAAGTGCCAGGCGTCCGTTTACCGCCAGATCGGGTTTGTAGCCCAATTGTTGCACGATGCGCGCCGCCACCTTTTGGTTGATGGAATTATCGTCCACCAAAAGGATTTTGAGCGGAAATCGTTCCGCCGTCGATTGTGTGGCGGCGGCCGGCGTGGCCGGAATCTCCGCCGCTTTTTTCTTGCTGAACAAGGCGCGCTCGATCCCCGCCAGCAGTTGCCTTGGTTTCATCGGTTTGGTGATGCCGTGCGCAAAGGCGATATGCGTGTCGGCACCCTCGGCCCGCGTGCCAAACGGCGTTAGAAAAACCACCGGCAACATCGCCGCCCCCGGAATCTTGTGGATTTCCCCGGCCAGCGAAACTCCGTCCGTTCCCGGTAAATGCAGGTCCACCACGGCCAGGTCAAAGGGCTGGCCAACTCGGATTTTTTCCAGGGCCAGATCCGCGCTCCCCGCCATCTCGGCGATCATTCCCCAATGCGATGTTTGCTCGCCCAGCACCCGGGCCACCGTCGAATTGTCGTCCACAATCAAAATCCGCAAGTCCGCCAGCTTCTGCTGCCGCAACGTGATTTCCGGCGCGGCCATCGAGTCGGCCTGGACGTTCGACGTGAATTGAAACGCCGAGCCGTGGCCGGGTTCGCTTTCCGCCCACATCTTGCCCCCCATCATCTCCACCAACCGCTTGCTGATCGCCAGGCCCAGCCCGGTGCCCCCGTAATGCCGCGCGGTGGATTTCTCGGCCTGCGTGAACGGCTTGAACAGCTTCGCCAGTTTGTCCGGAGTGATGCCGATGCCGCTGTCCCGGATCGAGAAATGCAAATGCAACTGCGTGCGACCGGGCGTTGTCACTGGTGTCCGCGAAATTAATTTGACCTCGACAAAAACCTCTCCCGTTTCAGTGAATTTGATCGCGTTGCTCAACAGGTTGACCAGCACTTGGCGCAACCGCAACGAATCGCCTTCCACCGTGGCCGGAATGGCCGGATCAATCTGGCAGATCAGGTCGAGATTTTTCTCCGAGGCTTTGGCCGCCATCAAATCCAGCGTCTCCTCAATCCGGACTCGCAAATCAAACGGACGCGAATCCAACTCCATCTTGCCCGCCTCAATCTTCGAAAAATCCAGGATGTCGTTGATGATCGTCAACAACGATTCGCTGCTGGTGTGGATGGTCTCCAGGTAGCCCCGTTGTTCGGGCGTCAGTGGCGATTCCATCAGCAATCCGACCATCGCGATCACCCCGTTCATCGGCGTCCGGATTTCATGGCTCATGGCCGCCAGAAAATCCGATTTGGCGCGCGCGCCGGATTCGGCCGCCAGCCGCGCCTCGTTCAACTCTCGCTGCTTTTTCGCCAGTTCATCAAAGCGCCGCTTGACCCGCAACGCCGCATGGAGGCGCGCGCGCAATTCCGCGGCGTTGAAGGGTTTTTCCAGGCAATCGCTCGCGCCCAACTCAAACGCGCGCAATTTCGCGCCGGTATCCTCTCCTTCCACGAAGGCGATCACCTGGATGGCCTGCGTGATTGGATCGTTTTTTAACTCCTGAAGCAGCTCGCCGTAACCCGAATCGAGCAGAATCAGGTCGGTGGTCCAGTCATGGAGCAGACGGAAAACTTCATTGGCTCCGTTGGCATGGGACGCCGTCGCGTTTTCCTGTTCCAGCACCAGCGCCAGCGCGGCGGCAAATTTCGGGTCGCTTCCAACAATTAGGATTTGCGGTGCAATGTGGTTCATCTGAACAACTTGATGGTGTGGTGGCTGCTCAAGCGTGTTCATTGAACATGATTTTGACCATTAGGCCAACGCATTTTTTTGCGTGCTCGCTTGTGGTTTTTGCTTGGCAGGGTCGTCCCACCTTGGCAAGTTGCGACGTGATCCAAATGTTCTTGACCACTGCTCTCTGGTGTTTGGGTCACGACAAACAAATAAGACCATGCATATTTTAAAAAAAGGCCTCATCGTGCTGGCCGCCCTTTCCGTTGCGGCGATTTCGCGCAGCGATGTGAATAAAGCGTTTTCTCCGCAGGCGGAGCCGTTTCCGCTGACACAAGTGCGCCTGCTCGACAGTCCCTTCAAGCAGGCGATGGACCTGGATGGAAAATATCTGTTAAGTTTGGAGCCGGACCGATTGTTAAGTTGGTATCGCAAGGAAGCCGGCTTGCAGCCCAAAGCCCCGGTCTATGGCGGCTGGGAATCAACGGGATTGGCCGGCCATACCTTGGGACATTATCTTTCCGCCTGTTCGCTCATGTATCAGTCCACCGGGGACACCCGTTTTTTGGAGCGGGTCAATTATATTGTCGGCGAGCTGGCCGAATGCCAGCAGGCCAATGGCAACGGCTACATCGCGGCCATCCCCAAAGGCAAGGACATTTTCGGGAAAGTCGCCCAGGGCGTGGTAAATAACCAAGGCGGCCTCAACGGCGGTTGGGCGCCCTGGTACACCATCCACAAAGAGATGGCTGGTTTGATTGACGCCAACCAACTCTGCGGCAACGCGCAGGCGCTCGTGGTCGCCACCAACCTCGCCAACTGGGTGGATGCCACCACCGCCAACTTGACCGACGACCAATGGCAGACCATGCTGGCTGTCGAATACGGCGGCATGAACGAAGCGCTGGCCAATCTCTACGGCATCACCGGCAATCCCCGGTATCTGCAAGTGGCGGAAAAATTTTACGACCATGCGATTCTCGATCCGCTGGCCGCGGGAAACGACGACCTCACCGGCAAACATTCCAACACCCAAATCCCCAAAATCAACGGCCTTGCGCGCCTTTACGAATTGACCGGCGACCAGCGTTACGCCGGCAGCGCCAAATTTTTCTGGGACCAGGTCGCGCTGCATCGTTCCTTCGTCATCGGGGGCAACGGCGACAACGAGCATTTCTTTTCCACCAATGATTTCGCCCAACACCTCTCCCCCGCCACCGCCGAGTCCTGCTGCACTTACAATATGCTCAAGCTCACGCGCCATTTATTCGAATGGTCGCCGGATGCGGTGGAAATGGATTTCTATGAGCGGGCGCTGTACAATGACATACTTGCATCGCAGGACCCGGAAACGGGCATGTTCGTTTATCTCATGTCACTCAAGCCCGGCCATTTCAAGACCTTTTCCACCCCCACCAACGCCTTTTGGTGCTGTGTGGGCACCGGCATGGAAAACCATTCCAAATATGGCGATACCATTTACTTTCACAACGACCAGTCGCTCTATTTGAATCTGTTCATCCCCTCCGAACTGACTTGGCCGGAGAAAAATCTGGTCGTGCGGCAGGAAACCCAATTCCCGGAAAGTGACCGGACGAAACTGGATTTCAAATGTCAAACACCCGTACCGCTGGCGCTGAAAATCCGCTGGCCCGCCTGGACCGACGAACTTTCCGTGCGTGTCAACGGCAAAAACCAGAAAATTGCCGGGACTCCCGGTTCGTACGTGACGGTGAATCGCGAGTGGCGTGACGGCGACAGCGTGGAAATCCGCTTTCAGATGAAACTGCGCACGGAACCGCTGCCTGAGACGACGAACATTGTCGCGGTGCTTTACGGCCCGATTGTGCTGGCGGGCGAACTGGGCACGAACGGCATGCCGGTTCACTTTGCCAGCAACCAGACCGCGTACAACCGGCGTCATGATCCTCCCTCGCCGGTTTTTGTGGGCGATGCAGCGACCTTGCTCAAGCATATCAAGGCCACGGACCAGCCCTTGACCTTCCGCACGAAAAATCTGGGAGAGCCGAACGATATTACGCTGATTCCGTTTTATGAAATGAATGACCAGCGTTATTCCGTTTATTGGAACATTGTCAGCCGGGCGGCTTGGCAGGCGGATTCAACCAAGGCCCAGGCGGAAGCCGCGCAACAGATGCAAATTGCCCTGAGCGGAAATTAACATTTCCATTTCAGGAGATCAGCCTCACATACGCAAAAGACAACTTTGAGCCGCTTCACTTGAATTTCAAGGGAAGTCGCTTTTATGGACTAACTGTATTCGTCGAGAGGATGGGGCACTGCAGGACGAACGAGATAGTATTTGTTTCATTGATCTTTCCGACGACTTGAAGTTCCGCAAACGGATACACAAAATCCTGCGGTGCGCCGCCGATTTCTCCCCAAAAATACGGAGTTATTCCCGTGATCGTAAGCGCCTTAACTTGTGGTACTTCATCAAGATCAGCGTCTTGCATCAACGGCACGACGGCTTTCCCGGTTTTTATCATGGCAATGATTTCATCAGGGCTTGCCGTTGCATATTGTTTGTCGGGACGCAGGTTTCGCCAGACCAACTCCAAGTGGGAAATTGCGGCGTGGCTGCCGAACTCAATTGAAAAGCCACCCCGCCCGCCTTCGCCCACGAATCGTATGCCGTCAACCTGACGGGTAAACATGACTCCACGCATAGTGAAATCCTCTGCAATGACATGCCCACCTTTCCACGGCTTTTTGTCATATAGTGTCCGGTGTTCATCGGTCCTTGAACTCGACCGCGTGAACAATTCGTTGGTGTCTCCACCAAGCCTTTGTAAATAATCGAGTGCGAGCGCTTCGACCTGCTCGAACGTGGGGACGGCTTGCGCCTGATTGGTCGAAGTTTCAATGGTTTGGTAGTTGTGGTGGGAGATGTAGCCGTAGGCGGGAGAGATGTCAAGGGAGCGCAAGAGCATTTTCCCGTCATTTCCGTAATGTCGCCACGACATCGTTTTCTTGTCCACCGAAAGTTCCATCGTCACCGGCTCGAACGACGCGATCTGGAGCATGTTGGAAATGATTTCATTTGAGAATTGTCGCGGGATGGCACGGTAAACGGTGAGGCTCCGAGGAATCTCGTTCGTTGCCTTCCAGACAATCGGTATGGCCGGCTGATACGGTTCCCCTTCTAGCCGAAGCTCATCGGCAAAGGAAAGAGAATTTGCGATTGCCAAAATAAAGATTGGCAATATGCGGATCATGGATAGGTAAAGACGGTCTGATCTTGGATTTGAAACGCCGTATTTTCATCAGGGGCGTTGTTGACTGAAAGAGTATCGCCAAAACAGTTCTGCTGCCCCATCGTACGGAATGTAACGGTATTGGTGATGCCTTTTGAATTGTCGCTGTATGCCTGGCTGCCGCAGTTATACCACGCATTTGGGATAGTCACATTGGCAACTAGGTTGCTTGCATAGTACTTGCCCATATTGACCGCCGCATACGCGGTCGAGGAGCATCCCAATAGCAGATGCAAGTTGTCACCGATCGGCAGTTTCGAATTATTCGCCATGCTGGTAATGTTGGCGGCTCGAAGTATATTGCAAGCGATGATCGTCATCCATTTCAAATTGTATGAATCGCCAAATCCCATATCAGACAGCCGCACATAATCATTTCCACCGAGCCACACATAGGTATATTTGACGTTATCATCTTCGGGCGTGGTCGCAAAAGAGCCGTGCGTCATGAGAATACCGAGGTTACAGGTGTCGAAAATCTGATTTCCACCCAGCGACGTCTTTTTGATATCCGTTGCGCTCCATTGGTTGTCGGCTTTTATGAACGCCACTTTCCATGCGGCCTTTTTCATGCCCTCGGCGAAACCATTAGCCATATATTTAAATTGGAGAACGCGATAATCAGTTGTCAGCGCAGTCGCAGACTGACCATCAATTGCAACAAGCGTTTGCAACGGGTATGGCCGGCCCGTGGTCGGATGCTGGCTCGTAAATCCATTCGTCCCGTGGGTTTTGTAGAGAATGCCAAATGTTCCGATTGTCCCTTTGTTGCCGACTTTCGACTTGCGGGTTGGTCCGGCGGTAGATTGAGAAGCGGTGCCGGAATAGTTGTCGCCGGAATCCATTGACGAAAAACCGCCCCCGCTATCCGCAGCGGAAATCGCTCCGACGCTGGAAGCGGATCGTAGTGATTGTATGTCCGAAGGCGAAGCTGAAAAGACGATCAGGCTGTTGGTGTCGAAGCCTGGCGGGTAAATGATGAGCGGGACAACTTCTTCTGAATTGGTCGGGACCGCCCATAATTCAGAAAGGTCGCCGTCTGGCAATGGCGGGCCAATAAAAAAGGCGCAAGCAAAGAAAATGTCAATCGAGTAAAGCGAACTTCTTGACATTTGCAACGGGTGAACCATTGCAAACATCGACGAACCTAAAACCAAGATGCGCTCGAAGCAAAACATCCTTTGATTTTGTCTGGCGTCGCGATTTGACGGCGTAAAAAATTTAATTGGAATTCCGCGGCGGAATATGAAACAATCCGCTCTTCACCGGAAACAGAGCGACTGATGAAACAATTCATTGACGGGATCAAAACCGGCGCGGTTGAACGACTGAAACAGGAAGTTTGCCAGGCGAACGTCGGGTTGGTCACCGAAGGCCTCGTCATGCAGACCTGGGGCAATGCCAGCGGCATTGACCGCGCGCGCGGCCTCGTCGTCATCAAACCCTCCGGCGCGCTCTACTCGAGTTTGAAATCGGAACACATGGTCGTGGTTTCGCTCATTGACGGCTCGGTGGTCGAGGGAAAATTACAACCCAGTTCGGATACCCTCACCCATCTGGCCCTGTACCGGGCGTTCAAACAAATCGGCGGCATTGTCCATACCCAAAGCCTTTATGCCACCGCCTGGGCGCAGGCGGGACGGAAAATTCCGTCCTACGGCACCACCCAGGCCGGTTACTGGCACGGCGAGGTGCCCTGCACCCGGTCCCTGGCGCCGAGGGAAATTAAAAACGATTACGAACTCAACGTCGGCAAAACCATTATCGAGACGTTTCGTCGAAGCAATCCCATGGATCGCCCCGCCGTTCTGGTGGCCAGCCACGGGCCGTTTACCTGGGGCCGGAACGTCAGCGAGGCCGTGCAAAACGCCGGCGTTTTGGAATTCATCGCGCGCCTGGCCAGCGAGACCTTGTGGATTAATCCCAAAACCAAGCCAATGCGCCCGCTGCTGGTCAATAAACATTTTCTTCGCAAACACACCCGGAAGGCATATCATGGCCGGAAGTAACCAACCAACATCCATTATGACCAAATCCATTCATCTCGTAACAATGGCTGCCGCTGGACTCGCCTTGGCGGGTCTCGTCGGCTGCGCCTCCGTCTCCACCCCGAACGCCAGCGGCACCATCAGCAAAGCGCCGTTCGGAACCATGCCCGATGGCACGCCGGTTGAAATCTACACCTTGCGCAACACCAACGGCATGCAAGCCAAAATCATGACCTACGGCGGCATCATGACCTCGCTCAAAGCGCCCGATAAGAATGGAAACCTCGCCGACGTGGTCCTCGGCTTTGACAATCTCGATGGTTATACCGCGACAAATTACACTTCGGCCTGCCCGTATTTTGGCGCGCTGATCGGGCGTTACGGCAACCGGATTGGCGGCGGCCAGTTCACCCTTGACGGTCAGACTTACACGCTGCCCAAGAACGACCACGGCAACACGCTGCATGGCGGCGTCCAAGGGTTTGACAAGGTTGTTTGGACGGCGGTGAAGGCCGACGTTGCTCCCGACGGCCCGGAGTTGGTGCTGAATTATTTGAGCAAGGACGGCGAGCAAGGGTTCCCGGGCAACTTGAACGTCACGGCGACCTACACCTTGACGGACGACAACGGGTTGAAGTTGGCCTATACCGCGACGACCGACAAGCCGACAGTGGTCAATCTCACGGACCATTCTTACTTCAATCTGTCCGGGCAGGGGAACGGCGACATTCTCGGCGACTTGGTTTATATTAATTCGGACAAAATCACGGCGGTGGACAGCCACTTGATCCCCACCGGCGATTATGTGGACGTGACAGGCACGCCATTTGATTTTCGCACTCCGACCGCCATCGGTTCGCGCATCAATGATCCCAATACTCAATTGCAATACGGCCCCGGCTACGACCACAATTGGGTCATTAACAAACCGTCCGGCGAATTTGGTTTGCAGGCGCGCGTGACCGATCCGAACAGCGGCCGCGTGTTGGAGGTCTGGAGCGACCAGCCCGGCCTGCAATTCTACACCGGCAATTTTCTCGACGGCACGCTCACCGGCAAGGACGGCAAAGTTTATACGCGCCGCTCCGCTTTCACCATGGAGCCGCAGGATTATCCCGACTCGCCGAATCATCCGAGTTTCCCCCCGACCGAGCTGGATCCCGGCCAGACCTACCACAACACCATCGAATATAAATTTAGCGCTGAATAAAAAGTCCGACCGGAAACCCATCTACTATGAACGAAATAACCAACAGCGTGGAGGTGGCGACCAACGCCCTCGCCACGGCCGCCGCGGCGGGGGGAATTAAAGGCACGGTGTTTAACGGCCTCGACTTGGCGGTGATCATCGCATTTTGCCTCGCGATGATCGCCATCATCTGGCTCTCCATTCGCAAGAAGGCCGAATCCGGCAAAGATTACTTCCTGTCGAGCCGCGACGCAAATTGGTTGCAAATCGGCTCTTCGATCTTTTCCTCCAATATCGGCTCCGAACACCTCGTCGGCTTGGCCGGCGCGGGCTTTGTCACCGGCATGGCCATGGCCCATTGGGAAATGCAAGGCTGGATGATTCTGATTCTCGGCTGGGTCTTTGTGCCGCTCTACGACCGCATGAAGATTTTCACCATGCCGGAATTTCTCGAACTCCGCTTCAGCCGCGGCTCCCGCAACATCTTGAGCCTGTTGACCGTGGCCAGCCTCGTGCTGACGAAAATTGCCGCGACCATCTACGCCGGCGACGTGGTGGTTCGCACCCTGCTCAACGTGAACACGGTGGATATTTTCGGCTATCACATGGATGTTTTTTGGGCCATCGCGCTGGGGCTGGCCTTCACCACCGGCTTGTACACGGTTTTGGGCGGCTTGCGCGTAATCATGTACACTTCCGTCCTCCAGGCCCCCGTGCTGATCCTGGGTTCGGTCTGCATCCTCTATGAGGGGCTGCATGTCCTGGGCCACGGCAGCCTCGTTCAAGGTTGGCAAACCACCATGAACACCGTCGGCGACAATATCCACCTCATCCGTTCCTACAAGAACCCCGACTTCCCCTGGCCGGCGGTCTTGCCCGCCTCGGCCATCATTGGCTTCTGGTACTGGTGTACCGATCAATATATCGTCCAGCGCGTGCTGGCCGGCAGGAACCAGCAGGAATCCCGCCGGGGCACCATCCTGGCCGGCTTTTTCAAGCTGACGCCGGTGTTTATCTTCCTGGTGCCGGGCATGATTGCGTTTGCCCTCACCAAGGCGCCCGGCAGCGGCTTCAGCACCAGCGGCGACGCGGCCTACACCTCGCTGGTCGCGGAGATTTTGCCTCACGGCATCCGGGGCCTCGTCGCCTGTGGCATGATCGTCGCCCTCATGGCCTCCTTGGGTTCCAAATTCAACGCCTGTGCCACCCTGTTCACCATGGACTTCTATCGGGAATGGTTTCCCAACGCCTCCGGACACGCCGAGGTGATAGTGGGCCGCATCGCCACGGCCGTGATTGTCTTTGTCGGCATCTGCTGGGTGCTGGTCATCAAGAGTCTCCACTCGAATCTTTACAACTATCTCCAGAACGTGCAGGGCTACCTTTCGCCCGCCATCGCCGTGCTGTTCATCGGAGGCGTCTTTTGGAAACGTGCCACCGCGCCTGCGGCCTTGTGGTCGTTCGGCGTCGGTGTGATCGGGGGGTTCGCCAAGCTGGGCGCCGATATTATTATGCGGAACGACTCCGACACGGTAGTCAAACTTAAAGACCAACTCTACCAAAGCGCCATCACTCTGGATCAATACAACGCCGCGATCGCCCCCATCAAGGCAAAGTACGGTTTCATCATCTTCGACTTTCAGACCTTTCACCAATGGTATTACTGCGAAGCCCTGTTCGGCCTCACCGCGGTGTTGATGGTGGTGATCAGTCTGATGACCAAGGCGCCTGATCCGAAGACGATCAAATACACCTATTATGGCGCGACGCCAGAGGAAACGGCGGCCACCAAGGCGAGTTGGAACGGTTTGGATGTTGTCTTGAGCCTGATTGTCGTCGGCCTCTGTGTGCTGTTCTACATCAAGTTCTGGTAATCAAATTAATCGCATCAGGCTGCGGCCGGCTTGGCCGCAGCCTTTTTCTTTCAGACAAAATGAATTGACCTCATCGGTTATATTTGTAAAATCCCGTCATAAGCCTCAGGCAAACCTATGTCACGAACGCTGAATGCGCACGTTGTTTTACTCACCCTCATTGCCACTTTGGGCGGCCTGCTTTTCGGCTATGACACTGCTGTCATTTCCGGAGCGGTCGGCAGCCTTAAAGCTTATTTCATTGATCCCCGGCATTTGACCGACCCCAATGCTGCCAACTCGCTGTGGGGGATTGTCAATTCCAGCGCGCTTATCGGTTGCATCATCGGCGGCATCATTGGTGGATGGGTCAGCACTCACATTGGACGCAAAAAAGGATTAATCATCGCCGCCGTGCTTTTCCTGCTTTCGGCCCTCGGTGCCGCCGCGCCGGAGTTTCCCTTCGCGCCTATCGGCCACGGTGGCCCCGGGTATATGTGGAACTTCGTCTTTTACCGCATCCTCAGCGGCGTCGGCGTGGGTCTGGCGTCCATGCTCTCGCCGATGTACATCGCCGAAATCGCGCCCGCGAAAGTTCGCGGCAATCTCGTCGCGTGGAACCAGTTTGCCATCATCTTCGGCATGTTGGTAATTTACTTTGTGAACTTCGGAATTTCCAAGGCGGGCGGCGGCGACCAGTGGCTCAACACCATCGGCTGGCGCTACATGTTCCTCTCAGGTGCCATCCCCTCCATCGCCTTTTTGCTTCTCTTGTTTTTTGTTCCCGAAACGCCGCGCTTCCTGATGCTCAAGGGCGACGAAACCGGCGCGCGGGCGGTGTTGGCCAAATTGGCAACCCCCGAGGAGGGCGAACGTGAAATCTCCGAAATTCGCGCTTCCTTGTCAGAACACCATTCCGGACGCCTTTTTTCCTATGGCGCCCTCCTCATTTTCATTGGCATCATGCTCTCCGTCTTTCAACAATTCGTCGGCATCAACGTCGTCCTCTATTATGCACCGGAAATTTTCAAGAACGTGGGCTTTGACACGAATGCCTCATTGTTCCAAACCATTATCGTCGGCGCTGTCAATCTCATCTTCACCGTGGTCGCCATCGTAACCGTGGACAAGTTGGGTCGCAAGCCGCTCCAGATTATTGGCGCTCTGGTGATGGCTGTGGCCATGATGGCGCTGGGCGCCGCGTTCGCGTTTGAAGTCAAGGGCGTCATGGCGCTGCTCTGTATGTTGCTTTACATCGCAGGGTTTGCCGTGTCCTGGGGCCCGGTGGTCTGGGTGCTGTTAAGCGAAATTTTCCCCAATCAAGTCCGCGGCAAAGCAATGGCGGTCGCCGTCGCTGCCCAATGGATCGCTAATTTCCTGGTCAGTTGGACGTTTCCCATTCTCAATGACAACCCCGCTCTGGTGAATAAATTTCACCACGGGTTTGCCTACTGGATTTACGGCGTAATGAGTGTTCTGGCTGCGCTGTTCATGTGGAAATTTGTTCCAGAAACGAAAGGTCGCACCCTCGAGCAAATGGAAACCCTTTGGGTTAAACCCGGCAAACAGGCTTGAATTTCTATCGTCGCGCTTTCCTTGGCCCAATTCAGCGACAGCATCGCGCCGATTAGGGCCAACTATGGCGCCTGGCTGTTCGACTTCCAGCAGTTTCACCAGTGGTATTTCACCGAGCTATTGTTCGTCGTCACGGCTGTCTTAATGGTGATCATCAGCTTGATGACCGCGCCGCCGGACCCGAAAGTTCTCAAATATTCCTGGTATGGCGCCTCTCCGGAAGAAAAAGCCGCCACCCGCGCAAGCTGGAATACGATGGACGTGGTCCTGAGCCTGATTGTCATCGCCTGCATTGTGACTTTCTATATCAAGTTCTGGTAAACTGGCGAATCCCCTGAAGGCTGCGGTCACTCCGACCGCAGCCTTTTTTGTGTCAACAAATTGTTTTTGTTTTTGATTCCACAGAGGCCGCGCCTACGGCGCCAAGGCGGAGTGTCACCACAGAATTTCCGCCCCAAGCTGTGGCAGATTTTGCCAGTCCGATTCGGTCACAGCTTGTGATGGAATTTCGACTCGATCCCGGCAAGCAGAATAAAAAGCCGCCTCCGCGACACGCGGCGCGGTGAAAAATCCTGTAAATTGTTGATGATTATCAACTATTGGTTCCGCGCGGCGAATTTTTGCCCGTCCAGGGTTTGCGCTTTCCAACCGGCGCGGCTCATGGTGATTTTCACCGCGCCGGCGTTGCGCGTGTAAATCACCGGAACATTTTGGTCCGCAAGCCGGTCTCTCAACCCCGGTCCGACGTGTTTCGCGAAAGGCGTGTCTGAATCCACAATCACAATGACCTTGGGACGAATGGCGGCAAGCAATTGGTCCGAGAGCGGCTCGCCCTCGTCCGGCAGGCCGGACACAACGATGTCCGCGCGGAGATCGTTGGTGGTCAAGAGGAGACCGGTCTGGCCGAGGCTGCCCAAATCAGAGAGCAGGAGGACGCGGCCTTTTGGAAAATTTCCCATCAGGACGAGCGCGCCGTTGTTGGCGCGGGAGAAGCTCGTGGTGGGAGTTGGCCATAACACCCGCCAACAACCGTACTGCGCGCCGGCTTCTAATACTTTGTGTGGCGCGGGCGATTTTTTATCAAAATCGGCGACGATTCCATCGTACACCTTGGAACGAAAATGGGCCGGGCTGGTCCACAATTCGTCCACGCCGAAGAGTTCCTCCAAGGATGCGGCCCCGGCGCAATTGCGGGAAGCGCCTTCGGTCAGCGCGAGCCGATGGACGCGGCTGACGCAGTGCGAACGCAGGAAATCCTTCAGGGTATAGGTCACAGCATCGGCGTTCCCGCAATCAATCAGCCAGTCATTCGTGCCGCCGCTGACGAAAACGGCCTGACCGCCGTTCAAGGGCAGGACGGTGATTTCCGTTTCGTTCCGGGAAATTTCCCAGCGGCAGAAATAAATTCCGGCGACAAGGACCAGTACCATCGTGGCAACCACTTGCCTTTGCCTGTTTTTCAGCCAGCCGCTGAAGGCGATGATCGCGGCGGCATAATAGATTCCGATGGAAACCCACGACGGCGACGGCACATAAAAATAGGAGCCGGGCAGCCGGGTAAATTCCGCGCTGACCCAGGTCATGGCCGACATGAAAAACCAGGCGGCGTTGTTGAAAAGAACGGTCAGGAACGGCAGCCAGTGGCCGCAGACCAGCGCGCCGAGGTTGGCCATGATGGCAAATGTGCCGAGCGGAACGGCGATGAGATTGGCGATGGGCGAAATGGGGCTGAACAGATGGAAATAGAGCGCGCTCAAGGGGATGGAACCAATCCACGCGGCGAGCGAGAGCGAGAAATATCGCGCCAGCAACCGCGCGAATCGCCAAAACGCGCGCTGCCATCGAGGCACGAGTTGTTCGGGCAGAAGCGGGTCGGATTGCAACCGGGCATCGCTGAACCGGTTGAGTTTGGGCAACAGCAAGCCGATCGTCAGCATGACGAAAAAGGAAAGCTGGAAACTGGCTTCAAACAATTGGCGCGGTTCCCAGAGCAGGATGAGAAAGGCCGCGGCGGCCAGGGAATTGATGAGGTCGGAAGGCCGCTGGAGCGCCCAGCCGCCGAGGATGATAGTCATCATCACCGAGGCGCGGATGGCCGAGGGTTCCCAGCCGGTGGCGGCGGTGTAGAACCAAATGGCCGGGATGGCAATCGCGCCGCACCAGGCGCGCGAGAGACGCAGGACGCGCAGAAGGGTGACAATCATGCCCGACAAAAGGGCGATGCGCAGGCCGTCAATGGCAAAGAGGTGCATGGTGCCGGCGCGCAGAAACGGGTCGCCCACATCGCCCGTGAAAGCGGTGCGCCAGCCCAGAGTCATGGCCCACAGCAAATGGAGCGTTTCGTCGTCCGGCAGGCCCAGGGCCAATATCCTTTTGGAATGGCTGAGGAAACGATCGGTGAGCGGCGGATGGGCTGGACCGTTTCCGCGCAGTTGCCAATGGTTCGTGGTGCCGGCTTTGAGTTCGTAGTAAATGCCGTGAATGGCCAGGTAATCGCGATAATCAAAGAGGCCCTCGGCGAGCGCAGGCGCCGGACGGGTAATGTCGCCGGAAATTTCGACGGACTGCCCGGTAAAATAATTTGTCAGAGCCGAAGGTGTGGAGACCATGATGTCGCCGCGGGCCGGTTCCCAGCCTTGAGCGCCCGTGAT
>JBKQUF010000060.1:0-15845 GCA_052140285.1 Limisphaerales bacterium
CCGCTGACTTGAGTTAAGTCAGACAGGCTGCTAGGGCCTTCACCTTTTTTTGATAGGCGGGAGCCTCAAGCCTGCGTGGCGAGGTCTTCTTCGTCTTTTAATTTGTCGCTTTTAAAGCGCGCGATGAAATAGGAGCCGGCCACGAGGACGAGGGCAATGGCCTGCGCCACGAGGGTTTGCACGGTGGGGAAGATCGAAAACCAAACGCCGGCCCACGCGGGAATGACGTCCTCCAGCGAATGAATCGGCGTGGCGCGAATCCATCCCGCCTGCTGCATTTCAAACGCCTGCTCGCCCACCATGACCAGCAGAACGACGCCCAGCAGGATGCCGGTAAACACCAGCATCTTGCGATATGGCAACCGTTGGTGCAGGACAAAGGTCAGCAAGGCGACGATGCCGGTGAAGAACAAACCGAGCATCGCGCCGGCAAAAACGATTTTGCCTCCCATCTGCAAATAGTAGGTCTGCAAAAACAGAACCACCTCGAAGCCTTCGCGGTAAAGCGAGGCGAAGCCGAGCAACAACAACCCGCCCATCAAGCGCCGGGCGGAGATTTCGGATTCACTGGCGCTGGCCAGGAGTTTTTTCTTGTTGCGATTGTGCATGGCGATCCAGCCGCCCCAATAGACCTTGTGGAAAAACCAATTCATCACGACCAGCAGGACGACGACGGCGAGCAAGCCGGTGGCGGCCTGCAAATTGAGGGCGGAAACGTTATTGCCCAAATCGCTGACGATGCCGACCGCGATAAACCAGGTGGCCAGCGTGGCGAGGAAGGCGAGGAAGGACCCCCAGACAATCGGCTTGCGATAGGATTGGCGCCCGCCTCTCATGCTGGCGATGATGGCCGCCAAAACAAGAATGGATTCCAGGCCTTCGCGAAAAACCAGGACCGCGATGTCCAGCGCCGCCGAGGCGGGTTTCATGTTGGGCGTGGGATTGGGATTGCCCCGGGCGGTGATCCCCTGCCAGACGAAAATGGCCGCGACCACGGCTGCTCCCAGAAAAAGCGAGAGACGCATCGCCCAGCGCAGCGGCTTCTTATCGGCCGCCGGGCCGCCGGTCATGAGGTTCTTCAACTGCCGCACGGGCAAGGCGAGCGGTTCCACCAAAATGGCTTCGGCCAATTCGGCGTTGAGGTCGAGCCGGGCATCACAGACCTGGCAGACGAAATTGGCGTCGCGGCTGAGCAGTTTCATCTCCTGTTTCTCACGCAAGCCAAGGGAGCGCAATTTCTCGCGCACTTCGGGCGAGGCGGCGAGGGACTGGATGCAGACGGTGGCGCCAACGGGGACGCGGCTGAGCGGGCAGACCTCCGCGCCGGCGCAGCGGCCTTGGGCGATTTCAGTTGGCTTAAATTGCTCTGCCACAGACAAAAGATGATAAGTCACTTACGACAGGGCGGCAAGGTGGATTTTGAGAAGCACCTGTTACGCTTGGAGTTTGGAAGAAATCGTCGGTTTGTTGCCTTGATTTTAAGGTGGCGCAGGTTCAGTTTTGGAACGTCAGGAAGCAGAACCAGCACAAAAGAAATCGACCATGACGCTACTTGCCCAAATCACGACGCAGACGCAGACAGTCGCTCAGACCGGCATTGGACTCGGTTCCGCCATCGCTGTTGTTTGTTCGTGGCAGCGCAATCGTTCGATTTTATGGGCGATATTGGCGGGTATTCTTTCATGGTTCTATGTCCTTTATTTCGCCGCGACGAGAAAAGCCGACGAGCAGAAATAATTCCAAAGAGGATGATTCGAGCTGGGAATATTCTGCCGCCTCACCGCTCTCTGAAGCCAAATTGTTTCAGACTGACCCACCATCCAACGCTTTGACAGGTTTATGCCCACGGGCTAGGTTCAGGCCGATGGACTTTTACGATTATAGCACGCGCGGCTATCTGTTGCCGGAAGGCTGCAAAGATTTGGTGGATGTGATTCAACCAAAGACGGCCATCACCGAGCGCGGGTTTGAGGTAACGGTCCCGTTATCAGTGCCAGAGTGCTCAGACATCCAGATTATAGCCGATAGGAGCACTTTGCGAATTATCACCAGGCAGTGCGGCAGCCATCCAATTGAGGTTCCAGGCGCTTACCCATTGGCTGGTGCGCGAGCCACATATTTTCATGACCAGTTGCACATCTTGGTTCCGAAGGCGGGGTCTGACACCGTGCCGGAGCCAAACTGATTTCAAAACGTATCATTAATGAGGTTTACCAGTCTGAGCAGAAATGCAAGACCGGGAATTTTGCAATTCGTTTCGGACCGCACTTGGCGTCAGGCGGCGAGCTTGAGATGGGTGATGCGGAACACGGCGCCGGCCGGCTCATTGGCGAGGCACTGGATTTCCCAGCCATGCGCCTGGACGATCTGCTGGACGACGGCGAGGCCCAGGCCGGTGCCTTTTTGGTGGGTGGTGAAGTACGGCTTGAAAATTTCATCGCGTTGCGCGGGCGGCACGCCGGGGCCGTTGTCACGGATTTCGAGGGTGACGGACAGGGCGCCGGTCTTTTGCGCGGAGAATTGGATTTGTCCATTTTCGCCGACGGCCTGGGTGGCATTGAGCAGGAGATTGAACAACAACTGCCGGAGCAATTGCTCATCGGCCTCGATGGCAATGAGGTCCACCTTGTTTTCGACGTGGATTTTTTTCTCATTGATGTCGTAACCGAGGGCGCGGATGACCTCGGCGACGGCGGCATTCAAGGCGATTTTGGTCCGGCGCACCTCGCGGGGGCGCGAGTAGTTGATGAATTCGTTCAATTGCGCGGTGACCTTGTCGGTTTCGTCCACAATGGCGCGGGCCTTGTCGCGCACTTCGGCGGGCGCGTCCGATTTGGACATCATTTGCGCCATGCCGCGGATGATATTGAGCGGGTTGCGGGTTTCATGGGCCAGGCCGGCGGCGGCGAGGTTCATTTCCTTCAAATGGGTATTCATTTCGCTGGCGCGGATGAGGCGGATTTGCAGCACGGAGGTTTTGAGAAGGTTGCGCCAGACAACGGCGACGCCGATGGCGTTCATGCCGGCAAAAAAGATGATGATCAGGCGCAGCCACAGATCATCGGTGGAGACGGCGCGCAGGCTTTCCGTGGACATGGAGAGGACCAATCCGTGCAACTCGCGCCGGGCCACGAGCGCCTTAAACTGGTCCTCGGTCATATTTAGACGCATCCAAGGCATTGGGCGGCGCGGGCCGCCGTCGGGGCGGTCCCCGGGACGATTGCCCGGCGGACGGCCATTATCACGCAACATCGGTGGCGGCATCGTGCCGTTGCCCCCGGCGAAACCGCCTTCGGGGTGGTCCCCGGGATAATCGCCCGGCGGCCGGCCGTTATCACGCAACATTGGCGGCGGCATCATCCCGTTGTCCCCGGTGAAATTGGTGCGGGGAATCGAATTGGAAAACTCCGGGAAATGAGGCAGCACAACCACGGGATTGGTGGAGGTTTCCGAGGTAAAACTGGCGCCCCAGACGGGATCGACGAAGGTAACGCCAGTATCGGTCCACAATTCGCCCTCGGACAAGATGCCCGCGGGAATGAGGTTGGTATTGCCGGCGGCGACGAGGGTTTCGCCGGCAGTGTTGAGCAGCGCGATGGCCGCGACGCCCGTGGAGGCAGCGAACTGATTCGTTCGAACCAGTTCCTGCAAGACCGGTTGCAGCCGGTCTTCGAAGAGCGTTTCCCGAAAGCTCAACGCGCGGACTTCGGCGCCCAGGGTATCGGCAATTTCAACGGATCGATTGCGCAAATCATTCCTCGCCGCCTCCTCCACCCGGGCGTGCTCCTCCACCTGCCAGCCCACCACGAGCAGCCAGACCCCGAGGAGGATTCCGTACACCCACGAGTTGCGGCGATTCAATTCCATGCGCGCCGGTCAGTGCTTCACCGGCACGCGGTCCAGGAATTGATCCAGTTCCTTTTCAGAGACTGAAT
Source organism: Limisphaerales bacterium (assembly GCA_052140285.1). Classification (GTDB taxonomy): domain Bacteria; phylum Verrucomicrobiota; class Verrucomicrobiia; order Limisphaerales; family UBA11358; genus UBA11358. The sequence goes on from JBKQUF010000060.1 coordinate 3,936, forward strand.
TGGTGATGAAACCGGTGGGCGGGTAAGTGCCACTGGAAACTCCGGCCAATTCCCCGGGCTGATGCACAATGTGCGGCGTGAGGAAAATCATCAGTTCGGTCTTGGCATCGCTGCTGGACTTGGAACGGAACAACGCGCCGAGCACCGGGATGTCACCGAGGAGCGGGACCTTGCTTGAGCTGGAAGATTTGTCATTTTCCATCAAACCACCGATGACCACGGTCTGCCCGTCGGGCGTCACGACGACCGTGTCGGCAGCGCGCGTGTCGATGACCGGGGCATTGACGCCGCCGCCAATCGGCTCGGTCTGGGTGGGGTCAACTTCCGAGTCCTGGGGGGTGACGATCATTTCCACGTAGTTCTCGGAAATGTAGGGGGTGACGTCCAATTGAATGCCGACCGGCGTATAAGTGATGTTGTTGATTGGAACGGTATTGGCGCCGACGCTTTGATAACTCAGGCCGGTGACGAGCGGTACTTTCTGGCCGACCAGAATGGTGGCCGGCTGGCCGTCCCGCGCGAGGATGGAGGGACGGGAAAGGACTTGCGCCTTGCCGGTCTGGGCGATGGCGCGCACGGTGGCCTGAAAGTCCGAGCCAAGCACTTGATACAAGCCGCCCGAGCTTAGGGTGTTATTCGAAGTGGGCGTGGGAAATCCCGCGGGGAGCGCCGATCCGAGCGCCGTGAAGTTAGTGGCCACGTTATTGAGGCCGGCCAAACCAAAGATATTGGCGGCGCTGACCTGATTGTTTCCAGCGTTGCCGGTCCAGCCGCCTTCCACACCGATATCCAGGTCGTTGTTATGTTGCACTTCAAGGAAGACCACCTTGATGAGCACCTGCGGCTTGGGACGGTCGAGGCTGGCGATGACCTCTCGGACCTGTTCCATGGTCTGATCATCAGTGACAACGGTCAGAGTGTGCGTGTCCGGGTCCACGGAAAACGTGGCGCTACCCACGGCCCCGTTGTTGTTGTATTGGCTGCTGCTGTTATTGGCGTTAAGCCCAAACCCGCCGCCGAACCCGCCGCCCCCAAACCCGCCGCCCCCAAACCCGCCGCCCCCGCGGCCACCGCCGCCACCGCCGCCGCCGCCTCGCGCCTGCGCATAAGCACCAATGGTCGCGCCCATCGTAAGGGCCAGGACACCGGCCAGGATTTTCCAATTGCAATGTTGTATTTTCATAATTTTATTCAGTTGTAATTGAGTTATGGAACCGAGCCACCACCGCCGGTGCCACTGGATCCATTGCCGGATATTTGGCCCATCGATGATGAGTTTTGTTCGACCACGGTCGCGTTATTGACTGCGCGCTCATAGAGCGCGCTGTTTTGCGAAGTGTTGTTGTTGGCGGTATTGCCAGTGCTTGGGAACACGGTCTGCAATGCGGTCAAGGCCGCCTGGGTATCGGCATGGTCCAGATGAATCGTAAAGACGTGTTTGTCGCGAGGGGACGGAATGTCCAATTGATCGATCATGCCCGCGATTTCGGGCATGAGGTCCTTGGAGGCCATGACGATGACCGATTGGGTGCGCGAGTCGGCGGTGGCCGACACATCCGATGCCTTTTGGGCGCGGTCATTGGAGCTGTTTCCTCCCGCCGCTCCCCCCCCGCCAAAGAGACCACCAAGCCCGCCGCCGCGGCCGCCGCCACCGAAGCCGCCAAACCCGCCGAAGCCGCCGCCGCCAAACCCGCCAAACCCACCACCACCCCGACCGCCAGCCCCGCCAACACGGATGGGCAATTGACCGCCGCCGCCGGTATTGCCGGATGGGAAAATGGACCCCAATTCAGTCGCCACATCGTTGGGATTGGCGTATTTCAAAGGAAACACTTTGACGTCCGTCTCGCCGGCCGCGCTGGAATCAATCGCCTCGATGATTTCCATCAAGTGATGGATGTTTTCCTGCGTGTCGGTGATGACGATGGAATTGCCGGCCTGGTTGGCGACAACGGTCGCATCCGCCGAAATAAACGAGGACAAATCCGAGATCAACTGGCTGGCGTCCACGTACCGGATGGGGATGATCTGGGTAACAATCTGGTCGTCGCTGGGAATGGCCTTGGGATCGTTCCCGACCAGAACAGGGATGTTACGGGTCTTGGCGTCATTCTTGTCCACGATGGTGAGGGTCTGGTTGTCGCTGCCGCCCCGGATGGCGGCCAGACCGTTCTGGTTCAACACTGAATTCAGGAGGTCCACGGCCTGGTCACGCGTCAGGGGATGATCGCTGATGACGCTGACACTGCCGCGCACCGGAGTATCCAGGATGATGATGAAGCCCGCGGCGTCACTGAGGTACTGCAAGACGGTTTGCAGCGGGGCATTCTGGAAGTTCAACCGCAACGCATCGGGGCTGGCGCCCGCGAGGGACGGGCTTTGTTCCGGCGCGGAGACGGCATTTTGGTCCGGCGCAATTGGCTGGATGGGGGCGGCCATTGTGCTCGCCGGTGCAGCCGCCGAATCGGCGCCGACGCCGGATGAGGCATCCGGGAGGTTCTGTGCGAGGGCGGGGACAGACAGCCCCGCGACGCACACGGTCATGATTTTTAGGATTAGTTTTTTCATTTTAATTCTTGTGCTCGTTGTTGCATTAAACGTTTTAAGACATCACTTTGTTCACCGTCGGCCGGGGTATTTGAGGCCGGGGTCACCGTCGCCGCGGGGGCGGAGTTTTCCGGGGAGTAATTATCGGAGCCGGATGACCCCCGACGCCGGAACGAACGTCCGCGATCCGATCTTTCCGCGGAGAAGTTGCCAGGCGCGGAGGAGTACGACATCGCGGACCCACCGGAATCATTCAAGGCCCAACCCTCCCCTTCCTGCAGCATGGACTGGCCGACCAGGATTTTGGTGCTCTTGCCGCCGGAGAGCAGTTCAACGCCGCTCAAGGTGATATTCGTCACGGTAAAGGTGGCGATGGTGGCACCGGCCTGCACCATCTTCTGGTAATCCGGATCATCGCCGTTAAAAACGGCGTACATGCCGTCGCGATAACTCATCGTGCCGGCAAGCGAAAAGCTTGGAACCGACGTCGTCGTCCGCGGGCGATAGTTTTGCTGGCGTTGTGGATAACGGTTCGGGTCAAAAATGTTTCGTTGTGGAATGACCTGGAACGAACTGTAGTCCGTGGTGTTTGAAGAGCCGGTGGGTTGCGCGGCGGCAAAGATCGCAACGAGGGCGACCATTCCGGCCACGGTTGGCAGAGCTGATTTATTATGCAAGATGCGTTTCATTGGGTTTTGGAAGTAAGGGCCAGTCCGCTCAACTCCAGTCCCAGGCTCAACTCCTGGCCCTGGTCGTCGCGCGCGGTCAATTCAACGGATTCGATTTTAATGGCCATGGGATCGCTTTCGATCTCGTAAAGGAACCGGGTCAAGGTCTGGAGATTGCCGGTGGCGTCCACGCGGCAATCGAGGGTGGAGTACGTGTCGGCATCGGACTGCCATTGCGGGGTGAGGTTGTCGATATTCACGCCACTGGCCTGCGACCATCGGTCGAAGGCCCGGCTCATTCGCAGTTCAGCGGGGGCCGCGTTGCCGGGCAGCGCGCCATCCTGCATCTGCTTCCAATGATTGCGAATGACGTCCTCCCGGCGGATCAATGACCGGTCGTTTGTGACGGTGGTGCGCAGGGTGGTAATTTCCTTCTGGCGCGCCGACCATAAATTTTCCAACGGGTTAAAGATGAGCCAATTGACGATCAAAAGGCCAACCAAACTTGCGGTGACGATTACCAAAAACTGTTGACGATTCTTAATGTTCATTGCGCACCTCCAACTCCATTGCCCCATTGAAAATCAAACGTGACTTCCAGGGGTGATTTGCCGCGGATGTTTTCGACCGTGACATTGTTCAGGCCCTCGGCCGCCTGCAACCGCCCGAGGGTCTGCAGCCAGGTGGGGTTGTCACTGGCGGTGCCGGTGCAGACGACCATGTTTCCGTCGTGAATTTCGATGGTTTTGAGGGTCACCGTTCCCGTCTCGGGAAAGGCCATGGTCAATTGTTTCAAAATGGAGAGCACATTGAAGGTGGTGTCGTACCAGGGCTGGTATTGCTGGATATTGCCTTCAATTGCGGTCAGCTCGCTGACTTTGTTCGCCATGGAACTCTGCTGCGAACGCAACCGCACCAATTGAAATTCCTGATACAAAAACAGCAGCAGCACAAGGGCCACGACGGCGGCAGCGGTCAGGCCCGCGCTGCGATATTTGCCGGAGGCATATTTTTGGGCGAACTGTTCAAGGACCGTCAGCGTCGGCGGCAGAAATTCAAACGGCTGCGGTTGCCCGGCCAGCCGGCGCGCCGCGAGGCAGAAGGCCGCGGAAACCGGGGTATTGGGCGGGATTTCGACGCCGAATTCGTCGGGCGCAAATTTCTCGACGACTTCGGTCGTCATCCCCAACGTCTCGAAATTCAGTTCCATTTCATCCGCGAGTTGCCGGGCGAGTTCGCGCGGGCCAAAGATGCGGATGCGTTTGACGGCGGCGCTCAATTCCGTGGGCAACTGGCCCAGGGTGATGCGGGCTTCGCGGGAGATGAGGCCGGCCTGCAATTGGCGGTGGGCGCCTTCATTTTCAACCGCGCCTTCAAAGGAGCGCAGGGCGGCGATGCCGCCCTTGGCGGTGATTTGGAGGCCGACGTTTGACTCGCCGATGGCCAGCGCCAGAACGCCGTCCTCGCCGGGCAATTGCAGCGCGGTCAGCCCGAGGGAGAAGCTGACGGGTTTGAGTTTGGCCGCGGCCAGGACCTTGATAAGCGGCTCGATCTGGGTCTTGGAAACCCCGGCGAGGGTGACCAACTTCTTGTCCCCGGCCAGGGCACACCGCGAGTCGGCCAGTTGGAGGGTGGTGAGGTCGCTGTGAAAGCCCTTTTCGGCCTCAAGCTGCAACAGACTGGCGGCGTCGGCTTCGGGCAGGGGCGGGAGTTCGACGTTGGCCGCGAGCACCCATTTGAGGGGCAAACCGACGAGGCAATGGCGTTCGCGCACACCGGCGGCTTCGAGATGGTTCCGAATTTCGCGCCCGACCAATTCCGGGGCAGCAACGAGGGGGTCGAGCGAGAGGGTGGCGGAGAAAGTGTGCTGGACCTGCAGGCTGCCGTTGGTGCGGCGAAGGACCACGCCATCGAGGCGGCTGCCGTCCAGCGACAATCCGAGCAGGCTGGTGAGGCGCCGGGCTTTCAGAAAGTTGATTTTTAAGATGTTGTTCATGTTCAAGTTGTTAAACCACGAAATACACGAAATAATTCATAAAACAATCCGCTCATATTCGAGTTTTGGATAGTGACTGAAATTTACGAGCAATCCGAGTTTCATTTTCGCGCCGCGAAGGTAATTTTGGACTTGCGCACGATGTTCATTGGCGAGAGCAGTCACAGCCTTCAATTCCATTACAATTTTTTTGTAGCAAATGAAGTCCGGCTTGAATTTGCATTTAAGGGGCCGCTCTTTGTAAGTCAGCGAAAGTTCAGGCTGGATCATAAAAGGAATTTTCCGATCGCCCAATTCAATTTCCAGACATTCCTGATAGACGGATTCAACAAACCCGCTGCCTTTATCCTTATACACCTCAAAACACGCGCCGATGATTTCAAAACTTTCGAGCTTGTAAATAATGCTGTTCATATCAGAAAATCTTTTCGTGTCATTTCGTGTGTTTCGTGGTTAAAAAAAATCTCGCTGTTCATTGTGTGACGTTTTCGAGCCATGTTTGGCGGACTTTATCGCCCAGCGCCCAGCCGAGCCGGGACAAATCCCGGCGATAAATGATTTTGGGATAGCCATCGCTGGTATCGAAAACAAATTTCACCCGCCGGTAGCCGCGGCCATAAGGTCCCAGGGCGGCGATGTCCGCCGTGAACTGATAGCTGTGCGCGGTGGCGTAATCGCCTCCAACGAGCGCCTGGATAACCTCGCCGGAGGTGCCCAGGGCATCGATGACCCAGGCCACGGAATTGGTCTCGTTGGCATTTTGCTGGCGGTAGCTGATCAGCGTTTGCGCCGCGCTTTGGGCGGTGCTTTGGTCAACGCCCAAGCCCATGAACAGGGCCACCATCACCGGCTCGCTGGCCGTGTTAAAATTAATGCGGCCGCGGATGTAAGCGTTCGTGGTGGTGGTGATATAAGGATAAATCTTGGCAAAATCGGCGCTGCTCATGCCGCGGGCCTTGCAACGCAGGCAAAAATCCAGGATGCCGTGGCACGTGCCGGTGCCGAAACTGGTGCCGCCCCCACCGCCCCCGGTTCCATGTATATTCGAATAAATTTGAGATGCCAAGGTGGTGGAATTACCGACGCCGAGGCCTTGGAACAGCGACCGCAATTCCGTTTGAGTGGCCGTGTTCATATTCGTCAGCAAAGTGTCGGTGGTGACGTTGAAATTCGGTTCGCGGGTATAAACCGTGAGGTATTCAGCCAGGCCGGGCTGGACCACCGTGCCGCCGGATTTTTGCTCGCTGGCATCCAGCACGCCGTTGTTATTGAGGTCATTGCCGTAAAGCAGGTCCATCGTGATGCCGTACACCAGGCGCAACTCATCCACGGTTTCAAATTGCTCGTTCTTGTCCTCGTACCCGAGGCCGGTGTAATCGGAGGACCAGTTGCCCAGGCCGTTGGTGCTGCGCCAATCCACAATGGCTTGGGCGAGGTCCAGGGTCATGTTCGGCAAGTTGTAGAGGGTATTGGTGCCGGTGTAATTGACATTCAACTTGGAGGCTTCATCAACCAGGCCGAAATACGGGTCGGTGGCGGGATTTCCCGAAGGGTCGCGGCCAATGAGCCAGAAGTGCGAGTCGCCCACCGGGACGGCCGAGACGGAGTACTGGGTGTTCTGCGGGACCGCGCCGTTGGTGGAATAAGTTTCGAGCACGTAATTCATATAACGCGCGGCGCCTTCGACGGCCATCTCGCTGGCGAGACCGGAGGCGCGGTTGTCCGAGGCGCGGAGTTCATAGGTCATGGAATTGGAAAAATAGAGCGCCACGCTCACCAGGCCGATGGCAATCCAAAGGACGATGATGAGCACCGTGCCGCGCACGGTCCGGCCGCCAAAAAGCGATGGGGAAAAGGCGAGTTTCATCTTATCCTCCTCCTCCGCCTCCACCCCCACCTCCGCCAGTGGTTGAAGCGGCGGTGGGGGTGATGTTGGTGCGCGTGACCGAATCCACCGGCACCACGATTTCCACCGGGGCCAGGTTTTTGTTGCCGGCAAATTGGATGTCCACCCGGACGGCGGTCGGCAGATTGGTATTCGCCGAAGTAATCCCGGTGGTGTCCCATGTGTTCCACCATTGCGTGCCGTCGTAACAGGAGAAGGTGAGGGTTTGGACATCGCCCATCATCCATTCATCTTCCGTGTCCGGCGTGCTGGTCGTGAGGAGATTTCGCGAAACGGTGCGGATCAAGTCCTTGCCGGCGGCGTCATGGTTCTGCGGGGCGCGCAATTCGTACGTCACGCGCTGGATGTCGCCCCACGGCTTGTCCTGGGTCAATTCCCCGGTGGTAGTGTACATTTCGACAGCCACCGGGGTGGCGATGCCGAGGCTGGTAAGATTGCCGACCCGGAAACCGCCGGACAAAATCTTGATGGTGCCGTTCGTCGGCGTCATCAGGCCCTCCAGGTCGAGCCTCATGGTGGACATGGCCTGGTCAATGGGGGTCTCGCTATCCACCAGCGCCTGGGTGGCGTCGCGCATGCGCAGGGCGGCGAACAAAACCGAGGTGATGGTGATCAAGACGATCGCGGCCACACCAATCGCCAGGACCATTTCCACCAAAGTGAAACCGTCGGCGATCATGGGTTTGTTCGGGAAAATTCTCATCGCATCGTAATCGTGGGCATCTGCGTTTGCGGTGTCGTTTGGTTCTGCAGGTTCGCCAGGGTGCTCATCTTGACGGTATAATTGTGTCCCTGGGCCAAAAAGGTGACTTGGATGGTGAGCAATTCCATCTGGTCCTGCGGCCAGGTCTGGGTATTCAACGCCCAGGTAAAACTATCCGAGCCTTCGCTGATGTTCCCGTTTTGCACGCCGCCATTCCAATTGGTCGTCACCAGGTCTTCGCTCAGGATGCGGTCGGCGATGCGGGCGGCCTCGCCCTTGCGCGCGGCCACTTCCCCGGCCAGGCCGGAGATATGCAGCACTCCAATGACGACCGGGATGACGATGGCCATAAACACCAGCGCCGCCATCACTTCGGCCAGGGTAAAGGCCGCGCAGGGGCGCAATGATTTATTGTTTGTAGCTCTCGCTAACGTCATAACCTGTGTGATTTTGCGATTCTTGAAACACCAACACGCTGTTGTCTTCGGTCAACTGCAGCGCCTGTGGACTGTTTTCATCAATGGTGCCATCGGGCAAAAAACGGATGGCCGGCATGTTTTGGAACGTCGTCGTGCCGTTGGCATTGCTGCCCTTTCCCAACGTGATTTGCACATATTCACTGACGTCCAACTCTTCGGCGCTGGTGTCGCCGCCCTTGGGTGGAGTCTCTTCCTGCAGGCCGTATTCACTGTCTTTTCCATCGAACCACAGCACCATCGGCATGCCCTCGGAAACCGCGCGGGCCTGTCCCGCGTGCATCAACGCCTGTAACCGATGCCCTTCATTGTTCAAAGCGCGCCCGCGCATAAAGCCCGACATCCGCGGCGCGACAATCGAGACCGCGATAACGATCAACGCCATGACCAGAACCAACTCCACCAGGGTGAAACCGTTGCCGGTTGCTGGTTGCCGAACCGAAGAATTCCCCGCGCCAGATTCTGGTGAAATTGGCGGTCGGTATTCATCAATCGGCAGTCTGATTTTCATTTGTTGCACTTATCCATTAATGGGTCGGCGCCGCCCAGTTGCCGATGTCATCGTCCGTGCCGGATTTTCCATCCGGGCCGGCGGACCAAAGATCATAGCCGGTGGGGTTGTGTTTGCCGGGATAAGCATAAAGATAGGGGTTGCCCCAGGGATCCACAGGGATTTCCGCCGGATCGAGATAAGGCCCGTGCCAGTTGTTGGCATTACGGGGTTGCACGAGCAAATCCTGCATGCTGCTGGGAAAACGGCCATTATCCACTTCAAATTGATCGATGGTGGATTTCAAGCCGCCTCGAATGGTTGCCGTCACGGCGGTCTCTCTCGCCCGGTTGGTATTGCCGACAATCTTCGGGACGACAATCGTCGCGAGAATGCCGATGATGGCGACGACCAGCATGATTTCCACGAGGGTGAACCCCCGACGTGACCGATTTTGATTTTCTTTGATTTGGATTTTCATATTTGAATTATCAGCGGATGTTTGTACTCAATGTCAACACCGGCAACAACATGCCGATGAAAATGACTCCGATGAAACCGGCGATGAAGAAGAGCATCAACGGTTCGGCAAAGGACACGGCGGTTTGGAGGTTGCGGTTCAGGTCGCCTTCAGTGACAGCAGCAATCCGGATCAATTCAGTGTCCATCCGGCCGCTTTCCTCCGCCACGGAAATCATTTCCAAAACAGAACCCGAAAAGAGCATTTTACAATCAGCCAGGCTTTGGCCCAGGCGGCCGCCCTGCTGCACCCTTTCGATGGATTGGGCCACCGCGTCCACGAGAATTTGGTTGCCGATGGAACGGCGGGCCACGTTGAGGCTTTGCACCAACGGCACACCCGCGCCCAGGAGGGTGCCGAGCATCCGGCAGAATCGCGCCATGGCGAATTGCGCCACCAAGGGGCCGATCAACGGCGCGCGTAAAACGAATCCCTCCCAAACCCGCTTGCCTTTTGCCGAATTGAACCACGTTTTAAGAGAAACTATCGTTACCACCAGGGCGATAAACACCAGGATACCGTATGAACGCACCAAATGGCTGGCGCCGATGACCATCTGGGTGATGAGCGGCAAGGTGCCGTGGATGGTGGCGAACACTTGCTGAATCATCGGCACGAAAAATACCAGGAGAGCCGTCAGGATGAGTGACGCGAGGCAGAACAAAATTGCCGGGTAAATCATCGCGGTGAGGACCTTGGATTTCAGTTCCTTTTCCCGCATTTGAAATTCGGCGATCTGCGCCAGCACCACGTCGAGGAACCCGCCCGCTTCACCGGCCTCGACCATGGCGGTATAGACGCGCGGAAAGGTTTGGGGCGATTGCGCCATGGCGTCGGAAAGCGACAAGCCGTCCACGACCAGGTCATGCACTTCCTTCCATTTGGCGGCGACGACCGGCACGGTGGCTTCCTTGTAAAGGATGACGAGCGCGCGGCTCAAGGGCACGCCCGCCGCAAGCAGGCTGGAGAGCAGGCGGGTGAAATTTTCCAGCGCCTTGGGGGAAATTTTCTTGGTTTCGAATTTAAAAGAGAAATTTGCCGGCGCCGCCGACCCGTTTTTGGCGGCGGAGGAGGCTTTTTCCGCCAGGTTGACCGGACGCAGTCCCAGGGTTTCAATCTGGCGCAAGGCGTCGGGCCGGCCCGGGGCCTCCAGCACGCCTTCGGCAATCTTGCCGTCGGCCTTCAATGCTTTGTATTGGAAGGTGGGCATGGTTATTTGCGGCCCACGGCGAGGGCGGCCGGAGTGGCGGCGTCATTCGCCGCGGCAGGGTTTACTATTTTGGTCGTCCGCGCGACTTCTTTGTCCGTGGTGACGCTGAGTACTTCTTCCACGGTGGTAACGCCCTTGCGGACGAGCCGCCAGCCGTCCTCGGCGAGGGTCTTCATCCCGGCCTTGCGCGCGGCATCACGAATCTGGTCGCTCGAAGCACTCTTCAAGATCAATTGCCGGATTTCGTGGTCCGAATCCATCCATTCGAAAATGGCGTGGCGTCCGAAAAAGCCGGTGTTGCGGCATTCGCGGCAGCCGATGGATTTGTAAATGGTGGTGTTGGCGGGAATGCCAAGCTGGGCTTTGAGGGCCTGGGCGGTCGGCGAATTATCCGGCTCCCGGCAATGCGGACAGAGCACGCGGACGAGACGCTGGGCCAGCACGGCTTCGAGGGAGGAAGCAACGAGATACGGTTCCACGCCCATATCCACCAACCGGGTGAGGGCGCCGGGCGCGTCGTTGGTGTGCAGGGTGGAAAAGACCAGGTGACCGGTGAGGGAGGCCTGCACGGCGATCTGGGCGGTTTCCTGGTCGCGAATTTCGCCGATGAGCACCACGTCCGGGTCATGGCGCAAAATGGAGCGCAAGCCGCGGGCAAAGGTGAGGCCGGATTTTTCGTTGACCTGGATTTGGTTGACGCCTTTGAGCTGATATTCCACGGGGTCTTCAATCGTGATGATCTTGCGGACAGAATCATTGATTTCGTGCAGCGCGGTGTAAAGCGTGGAAGTTTTGCCGCTGCCGGTGGGGCCGGTGACCAGGATGATGCCGTGGGGCAATTGGAGCACGCGGCGGAAACAATCCAGTTCGCGCGTGTCCATGTCGAGTTGCCCCATGCCGCGCAGGGTCGAATTCTGGCGCAACAACCGCATGACCACCGCTTCGCCGTGAAGCATGGGAATGATGGAAACACGGATATCAACTTCCGCCTCGTCAATGCGCACCTTGATGCGTCCGTCCTGCGGGAGGCGTTTCTCCGCGATATTCAGATGGCTCAAAATCTTGACGCGGGAAACGATGGCGGGCTGAAACCGTTTCAGTTGCGCGGGGACGGGAACATCCTGTAGGACGCCGTCAATGCGGTAGCGGATGCGAAATTCGTCTTCGAAGGGTTCCAGGTGAATGTCCGAGGCGCGCAATTCGATGGCGTCCTTCAAGACCTGGTTGACGAAGCGGATGATGGAGGCTTCGTCCTCCGCGGCTTCATCCAGGTTGGTGTCCTCGGCGTTTTCATCGACGACCTGGAAGCCTTTTTCCTCGTCCAGGGTGCCGATGGTATCGGCGCCGACACCGAGGCGTTTCTTGATTTCGCGCTGGATGGCTTCGGAGGAAGC
>JBKQUF010000061.1:0-10249 GCA_052140285.1 Limisphaerales bacterium
CGGGCGGTGTCCAATTCAGCTGTCCCAAGGTGTATAATGGCACGGAATGGGTGGCAGCATTTGAAAATGCCTTGCAAAACAACAAACCGGAATGGTGGGATGCAAGATTAAAAAGGCAACGTCAAGAAAACCTCGTTTTGATTCGTTATCCTGAACAGAAAACCATTTTGGTTTTGCCCAAAGACAAAGCCGGGAAATATCAATAAACTGCAAATCATTTCGCAACCTCGTGAAGATTGAATAGTAGTCGGGCGGCAAGGCCTGCCATTATCCCACCCGGCAGGGCAAATAAGGGTTTACGAAAAATCAGCGGTCGGGAATTGAAACCGGCTGGCACGTAACGTGGCCGTGCGCGCTGGCGGGTGTCATCCGCCGCCACCGCCAACGGCGCGGCCTTTCGCTCAACCGGCGGGATGCTTCAGTTTATTCCAGCAAAATAAATTGGCACTTTTTCGCGCCAGCGTAAATGTATGGGTAAATGATTACCGACGACATGGCGTTGCTGCGGGAATATGCCCGGCACAATTCCGAGAAAGCGTTCTCCACGCTGGTGTCATCGCACGTCAACCTCGTTTATTCCGTGGCGTTGCAGGAAGTGCATGACCCGCATCTGGCGGAAGAAATCACGCAGGCGGTTTTCATCATTCTGGCGCGCAAGGCGAATTTGCTCGGCGGCAAGACGATTTTGTCCGGCTGGCTTTGCCGCACCGCCCGTTACGCGAGCGCCAATGCGCTGACCATTCAACGGCGGCGGCAACAACGCGAAAAGGAGGCTTGTATGCAATCCGTCTTGAATGAATCAGAACCCGGTGTCTGGACGCAAATCGCCCCGTTGCTGGGCGGGGCGATGAAACAACTTGGACAAAAAGATCACGATGCCGTCGTGCTGCGGTTCTTTGAAGGCAAAAGTTTTCAGGAAATCGGCGCGGCCTTTGGCGCGAGCGAAAACGCCGCCAAGAAACGCGTCGCCTACGCGCTGGAAAAACTGCGAAAATACTTTTCCAAACACGGCGTGACTTCCACAACGTCAGCGATAGCAGGGTCCATTTCCGCCAACTCGGTTCAAGCCGCGCCGGCGCTGCTGGCAAAATCTGTGACCGCCGTGGCGATTGCCAAAGGCGCGGCGGCGAGCGGTTCAACCTTAACCCTTATCAAAGGAGCATTGAAACTTATGGCATGGACCAAAACCAAAACGATTATCGCAGGTGCAGTCACGGCGCTGCTGGTTGGCGGCGTGGTTGCACCCGAAACCATTCACGTCGTGCGGACAGCCTTTTACCCGAACATTGCAGGCACCTGGGAAGGCATCATGCCGCTCGGGGGCATGGGCATTAACACGGGGCAAACCATAGACACGCGCATCGTCTTAAAATTATCCAAAGTCTGGGGCCATTATGTCGCCGATCTCGATGAGATCGACGTGGGACGCTCGAACGTGCCGGTGGCCAAAGTTGTTTATAATTTCCCGGACATCCAACTCATCGTCATTCCCCGGAGGAATATGGTGTATAAAGGAAAAGTGAATGCCCGCGCGAGAGACATGAACCTCAGCGGGATGATCTTGAGACGGACCCTGACGCCTCCACCGCCTTACGCGCCATTAGCCGACAGCGATTTTGCGCCCCAGGCCGGCTCCGCTTTGCAGGGATATTGGAAGGGCGGCATTATTCTGAGTAGCGGCCGTTATCCGGACGGATTGGGAGGCCAACAGCTTGCGAATTGGAACAATTGGCACGGAGAGCCAATGAATGCATCAAACACCCTGCCGCTCGATTTGAAAATCGCCGAAGCGGACGACGGAACGTTCCGCGCCGAGTTGGACAGTCCAATGCAAGGCGCGGATGGGCAGCCGGCATCATTAACGTATAGCCACGGGGCAGTAGAATTGGCGCTTAATTCCAATGCCGGCAAGTTCCAGGGTATGTTAGACAGCGCCGGGCGGGAGATAAGCGGAGCATGGATTCAGGGCGGCAACTCTTTGCCTGCCTTCCTCCAGCGCGCGGACTATCAGGCAGAAGTTGCGCAGATGGAAACTGAAAATTTTTCATTCACATCCGCATCGGAGTTGCAGGGACACTGGAAAGGGGCCTGGCATCTGATCGCGGGAACCAACAACATCACCATTCCCCTCGCGCTCGATATCGGGAAACTGCCGGATGGCACTTACCTGGCCACACTGGCAAACCTGGAGCAACTCGGAAATGACTCGCCCATTCCGGCTTCAAGCTTTGAATATTCACCACCGGACCTGCACATGGAATGGCAATGGGCGGGCGGCGCTTATGACGGGCGGTTGGAAAATGGAAAAATTGTCGGCACCTGGTCCGAAGGCGGAGGAAGATTCACGCTGGTTTTTGAAAGACAGAAGTAATTGACTCGAATCACCAATGATTCAAGATTTGCTAACGACAACTTTTGCCAATTCTCTGGAAGCGTTTCCGAGGTGTTCGTGGAAAGTGCGTCCGGGCATTCGCCAGTATTTGCGTCGTTTTCGGGATAAAGCCATTCGACCCGCCCAAATCGCGTTTGATCGAATTGAGGTCCGTTGGTGGGAGGTTTGGAAATGAGTAAGAACCGGATCATCGCCGGAGTCGCCGCCGTTTGCCTCGCCACGGGCATCGCGCTTTCACATCGGATCGAGCCGGGCGTTCGCGTCGAAAAAATGATGCTGGCTACCAACACACCCGCGCTGCGAATTTTCCCCGCGACGCCCGGCCCGCATCCCATTGCGCTCCTCGCTCATGGAAACGGCGGCTCGAAAGAAATGCTCTTTCGTTTCGGCGAGGCGCTCGCCGCCGCCGGTTTTGATTGCTATTCCGTGGATCAGGCGGGATATGGAGAATCGCCGCTGCCCTGGTCCCTCACCAACATCCTGCTCAATTTACAGGAGGATGAGCGGGCACTTGGAGCGGTGGATGTCTTCATCGGCCATTCGATGGGTGGCGGAACTGGCGCTTGGAGCGTGCGTGCAGTGGGATTTCGCCCAAAGCTCTTCATTGGGGTCGGCGCCCCTGTTGACTTAGGCGAGCACGCGCCGCCGGAGCTTTTGTTGGCAGGTTCATTTGAGGAAATTTATGGATCAGCACAGTTAAAAGCACGAACGAATGCGCAAGTAGTGATTTCTCCTTGGAGCGAACACATCCTCGAAGCCTACGATCCAGTGCTAGTGAGGGCGGCGGTCAAAGCCTCGTGCGCTGCTGTTGGCAAACCTGTTCCCGCTGCTCCGACCGCATGGCGGTGGCGATTCGCCGGGCTTGTGCTGGGGATGGCGGGTGCGTTCGTCCTGATGTTTCGCCTGCCTGAACTTCATCCCCGCCTGGCACGAACTCGAAGGTTTATTGTTCCGGGTGTTCTGCTGCTCGCCGTCATCCTGATGATGGGGACGTGGATCGGCGTGAGCCCGCAGTTGCGTCGCATCCCCCTGCAACTTGTTCTGGTGCCTGTCATCTGGCTGGCGCTCGCCAGCCTTGGCAGGCTGCGGCTGCCCCGCTGGAGCCTGGCTGTGGGCACCGCGATACTGGCGCTTGGTTGCCTGGCACTGCGGATGGCCTATGCGACTAAACCGGTTCACGTTGTCGTTCACGCGAATCACGTCGAAGTCACCGGCCCAGTTGTTATCTGGCTTTTTGCCACTCTCATGTGCACCTTCGCAATCAGCACGCTGTTGTTATTGCCGAGCACGCTAGTCGGCAGAATCGCCACTCGTGGCGGGTCGAGGCGGGATGGCGACATTGCCATGGCCATCTTTGCGAGTTATGCCATCGGACAATTCATGCCACTGTTCTATTGAACACAGTTCAAACGCCAAACAAATGATTTCGTTCATCATTCCAGCACACAACGAACAAGCGTGCCTTGGCCGCACGTTGCAGGCGATTCATGAGTCGGCCCGTGCTGTCAGCCAGCCTTACGAAATCGTTGTCGCGGACGATGCCTCGACGGATGCGACCGTTGAAGTTGCCAGACAGAATAACGCTCGCGTCGTGAGTGTGAATCATCGTCAAATCGCCGCCACACGCAATGCCGGGGCTCGCGCTGCCAGCGGTGAACGGTTGTTTTTTGTGGATGCGGACACGATTATCAATCCGCGTGTGGTTGTCCAGGCGTTGCGATACATGGACAACGGCGCGGTGGGCGGCGGCGCCCCGGCGCGATTTGAAAGCGCGGCACCATTGTATGCGCAGTTTCTATTGCTTTGGTTCGGTTGGTGGATGCGACTGGCGGGAATTGCCGGCGGCGCCTTCCAGTTTTGCAAGCGCGATGCGTTTGAAGCGGTCGGCGGTTTTGACGAACGGCTTTTCGGGGCGGAGGATGCAAAGATGTCCTGGGCATTAAAACGCGAAGGCCGGTTTGTCGTGCTGTGGCAATCGGTCGTTACTTCCGGCCGCCGGATACGTGGAATTCGCGGATTGCAATATTTGGGGACTTTGGTTGGCGCGGCCTTTTCCCCAAAAATATTTACGCGACGTTCGTCCGTGAAAAAAATCTGGTATGACTCAAACCGGGAAGAGAGCCGCAAAATCGCGGATTTATTAATCACGCAAGGGACGAATGCTTTTCTGCTGTTGATTACCATCGTGTTGCTCACGGATCCATTTTTTGATTTTTTTCCGCAGTTAAGGACGCTCATAGGCGGTCCGCTGGGTGATGTCCGGTTTGCCGCCAACATCTTGATCTGTCATGTCTTTTTGGCACTGGCCATGCGCTTGGTTTCTTTTGCGCAGCCTGTTTCGACGAAGGCGATGGTTGGAGCGGATTAAATTGGTTGCATTGCTTGCCTTGTGCTTGTGGTTTGCTTGGTGTTGCACGCGAGTTGTTATTTGGTTTTGGCCGTGGCTTTGCCAAAAAATGATATGATTGCACCTTTGGCAAAATTGATTGAGTGGATAGCCAGGCGCAAAGTTAATTTTATAAAACGAGACAGCACTCCAACGCCGGTTCTAGTATTCGCTTATGCGTTCATCATCAGCGCCGGAGCCGTGGCGAACATTTGGATTAATCACGTCGCCAAAGGCTCGTGGGATTTCTACCCGGTCGCGGAGATTATTTGGGTATTGTGCAGCATCTTCATCTTGGCGATATGCGGCACCACAAGGGGATTGGTTCTTGCCGTGACTGCGCTGCCTTTTCTCGACTCGTTCGTGGATATGTGCGCGATGGGTGATCCCTTTTGGTGGGGATCACCACCTCGGCTAATTCAGTGGTATTGGGAAACGAGACCCCACGGAGAGCGTTTGGTTTCTGCTTATTGGTTATGCCTTGGGGGATTACAAATTCCGGCGCGCTGTTTTGCTATGGCGTGGGTGGCCGCTGGTGGTTGGGGAAGAAAATTTGGCCTCATAGCTTTGGGTCTCAACCTCATCTGGTTCACGAATGTCCAAGACAGTCTTTATTATTTTGTATGGTTGGGACACTACCATATCCATGAAAATTATTTTTTCTATCTGCGGCCAGACGGCTTCTGGAATCTATGGAACGTCCTGCTTTTGCGAGTGCCTATCGGAGTTACCATTGGCGTTCTTTTGGTTCGGGCTGGAAAGTGTGGGAGCCGGAGTTTGTTGACCACGGTTTTAATTTGGTGTGCAGTTTTGGGGATTGTTTTGAATACGTTGGCATTTGCAGTCGGAAGGCAATTTAAGATTTAGCAATGAAGGTTTCCATCATTGTGCCAGCTTTCAACGAGGAACAATTCCTTGGGAAAACCCTCATGCAAATCAAGGCGGCGGCGGGCGCTTTGGCGAACACAGGTTGGGAAACTGAATTGATTGTCTGCGACAACAATTCCACCGACCGCACGGCGGACGTCGCGCGGGCGGCGGGTGCGAACATCGTGTTCGAGCCGGTCAATCAAATCTCCCGCGCCCGAAATTCAGGTGCGGCGGCGGCCACCGGCGACTGGCTGGTTTTTGTGGATGCCGATTCCCATCCCAGCGTGGAATTATTTGCCGACATGGCGGAAGAAATCCGCTCCGGCACCTGTTTCGCCGGCGGCGCGATCTTTGGTTGGGATAAACAAAATCTCCTCACGGCCTTAATGATGCCCATCCTGAATGTTGGATTCCGCTGGCGGCAGTTTCTGTATGGACCGTTTATATTTGTCGAGTTGGCGACGTTCCGCAAACTCGGTGGTTTCAGCCTCGAAACCTTCGCCGGTGAAGATTTGGAATTTGGCTGGCGATTGCAAAAGCTGGCCAAGGAAACGGGCAAACGGTTTGTCATTCTGCACCGGCATCCCATCCTGACCTCGGCGCGCAGGCTGAAAGAGCATTCACCGCTCGTATCATTCAAAATGTTGTATTACATCCTTTTTGTTCCGCGCCGCATCAAAATCAGTCGCGAAAAAGCTCGCAGATGGTATGACGGACGAAGATGGTAATGTATGCTCGCACCTCTGGCCAAATTCATTGACTGGTATGCCCTTCAAGCCGCTTCGGTGTTTATTATCTCCGCCCGAAAATGTGACCTAGGAAATTCAAAGCTGGCGGAAGCCATTGAGTTTCTAAATGGACCGAATTTCGTTCCCGCCAAAAGCAAACCCGCCGAATTGGAATTCACATCGAATATCCACTTCAAATTCCCGCCACCGCGACCGTGCGAGTTTGCGGAAAACAATGTCGTTCACGGCCGACTATGCCGTTGCAATCGGCTGAACCCTTTGAATTTGCCTGGGACCATCTGCGAACGGCTGATTGTCACCGCTCGCTGAGGCGGATTAAAACGATTTCGGAATTTGTGCCGACCCGCATGGGCACGCCCCAGGTCCCCGCCCCGTGGCTCGTGTAAACCAGCAGTTTGCCGATACGATTCAGTCCGTGGTTAAACCGCCCGTGAACGCGAGCCGCCACCCATGTCCACGGCCAGATCTGGCCGCCGTGCGTGTGGCCGGAAAGCTGCAATGAAATGCCCGCCTCCCCGGCAATGGCCAGGCTCGTCGGCCGATGCGCCAGCAAGATGCTGGCGCGGCTCCCATCCAGTTCCATCTGCCGCAACCGCGCGCGAAACTGCCGCGGATCGCCGGTTTCGCGGTCATGCACGCCCGCGATCTGCAATCCGTGAACGTCCACTTTCTCGTTGTTCAAAACGCGAATGCCGGTGCGCTGCACTGCGCCGATGAGTTTCGCGCGGTCGGTGAATTCCTCGTGATTGCCGGTGACATAAAAAATTCCGGCCGGGACGGACAGCTTTTTCCACGGTTCGACCAGCCTGTCGGGATTTGCTTCCGGTCCGTCAAACAGATCACCGCTGATGAAGACGGCGTCGGGCTGCAAACTTTGAAGCTTCGCAACGACGCGGCTGGAGAAGCGGGCGCCCCGGACACTGCCCAGATGCAGGTCGGTCACCAGCGCCACCTTGCGGCCTTGCCAGGCGGCGGGAAGATTTGACAGGTTCACCGTGATACGCGTGACCCGCAGCCGGTTCGCGTTCACCAGGCCGTAAATGCCGGCCAGCATCGCCGCGCCAAAAAATGTTTCGGCGATGACTTTCGGTTCAAAATGAAAGGGCAACACCAAGGCGGCCGCCAGGACAATCCAAGCTGCGCCGGCTGCGAAAAAACTAAAATTAAGGACCCCCAGCCAGACGGCGGAAATCTGATACACCAGCCGCAGTCCAAAGTTGGAGTGGCGCCGTCCCAAAAACGTTGCGGCGATGAACATCATGGTCAAGCCCGGTGGAATGATTTCCCACGCCGGCACCGTGGTCATTCCGCAAAAATAATTCCAAGTCGCACAAACAAACCAATTGGCTGCCAGCAAAACGGTTAGGAACACGGACACAAAAATAAGGATCCGTGAACGCGGGATGCCGGGAGCATCGGAAGCTTCAACCTTCAACAATGGACGCGCATCGGGGCCATGAACCCCAAGTTTTCCCGAGTCCGACGATTGTGCCTTCCCTCTCCCCTCAACGGGGAGAGATTCCCCCGAAAGATTCGCGCCTTGACCCCCTGAACCCCCGCTGTTCCTCGACACCTCCGCCGGTTTCTTACTTCTCCCCTCAACGGGGAGAAGGATTGAGGATGAGGGGTGAGATTTATATCCGCCCGCCCTTCTTGTCCCCTGAGGTTCAGGGTGAGGTGAGGGTCCCCCGGGTTCATGGGGAGCTTCAACCTCCAACAATGGACGCGCATCGGGGCCGTGAACCCCAAATTTTCCCAAGTCCGCCGATGGTGACTTCCCGCTCCCCTCAACGGGGAGAAGGATTGAGGATGAGGGGTGAGAATTATATCCGCCTTCCCTTCTTGTCCCCTGAGGTTCATGGAGAGCGGAATCCGAAGTGTTCGCCTCGAACTTTGTTGTATTTTCAATTTCGGAAGCCGGCATGATCAATGGTTTCAAGCAGGGCAAATGTTGTGTTTCGGTTCAAGCTCCGAAAGCGCTCGCGTGGTCGAGATCGTCAATCATCCCGGCTTTCTGGGTCGGACGCCACCCCAGCCGCTGCTGCGTCAGCATGCTGGAAGCCGGCATATCCATCCCGGCAAACAGGCCCAGCCAGCCAAAATGAACCGCGGCTTCGGCAACGGAATTGGAGACCACTGGTATTTTCAAGCCCCGGCCAATGGCCTCTGCAATCGCCCGGGCGGTTATCCCCTCTTCCGCAACCGCATGATACCGTGCGCCCGCCGTTCCCTTCTCCAGCGCCAGCCGGTAAACGAGCGCCGCATCGAGCCGGTGTACCGCCGGCCAGCGGTTGCGCCCGTCGCCGATATAAGCCGAGACGCCCTTCTCGCGAGCAAGAGCGATTGAGTAGGTAACGAGGCCTTGTTTGTCCCGGTCATGAACCTGCGGCAGGCGCACCACCGATACGTTGACGCCACGCTCCGCCACGGAAACACCGGCCAGTTCCGAAGCGCTGCGGGGATTCGGGTGATGGGCATTAAAGTTGTCTTCGGTCGCAGGCTGACCTGGCACGGTGTTCCCCATGCCCGTTCCCGAGGTGATAACCAGGGGACGGTTCGATCCGACGAGCGCGTCGCCCAGAGCCTCGATGGCGCGTCGGTCAATCTCACAGTTCTCCTTGAACTTTGAAAAGTCGTGGATGAAGGCAAGGTGAATCACGCCGTCCGAGGCGGCGGCTCCGCTTCGCAAACTGTCCAAGTCCTCGAGCTTGCCTCGATGCGCCCGGGCGCCTGCGGCGATCAGGGACTTGGCGCCCGCATCTGAGCGGGCAAGACCGAGCACCTGGTGTCCCGCTTGGATTAGTTCCTGAACGACGGCCGAGCCGATGAAGCCGGTGGACCCGGTTACGAAGACACGCATATTGATCTCCTTTTATTTTTGATTGGCTTGATATGCTTCACGCGGCGATAATGTAGTCACTGACATCATTGTTGTCAACGACTACTTATTGTAAAATATCTGAAAACTTGTAAGCTCCCTTGAATGAAATCCGCCGCCCGTCCCTACCATCATGGCAATCTGCGCCAGGAACTGCTGCGCGCCGCCGAAGCCGCGCTGGAAGCGCGCGGCGTCCAGAAGTTGTCCCTGCGCGAATTGAGCCGCGAGCTGGGGGTGAGCCACGCCTCGCCCCAGCGGCACTTTGCCACGAAGCAGGACCTCATCAACGCGCTGGCGATCATGGGCTTTGAGCGATTGGACTCCATCGCGGCCAAGGCAGCGGCGGCTCGCGACCATGATTTCAAAGCGCGCCTGACGAAAGTAGCGCTCGCCCACCTCGGATTCGCCCTCAAGCATCCCGCGCTGCTCGCCTTGATGTTTGAAGCAAAACGGCAACCGGCGATGCCTCCGGAATTGCTTGCGGCGCTGCAAGCGGCGTTTTCGCACATCCCAAGGATTTTGAAAGAGGGGCAGGAGGCGGGAAAAATTGTTCCCGGAGATCCATACCATCTGGCTCTCACCATTGGCGCGGTGGTCCAGGGATTGGTGACCATTTCCGTTGATGGTAAAATCAAAGGTGATTCCCTCAAAGTCATCGTGCCGGAAGTCATCGGGCACGTGCTGAACGGGTTGAGCACAAAAAAAGTTGATTTGACGCCGCCCGTTCAACGTTGAACCGGCCGGAAGACGTCAAAGGAAATGAAATTTTAATTCAACATTCAACCAGCCAACATTCAACCTCGAACAGGGAAGTCAGAGGCTCCTGACATCGTCTCCCACGAAATATCCCTAGCAGCCTGTCTGACTTAACTCAAGTCAGCGGGTAAGGTTGTGGTGGTAGCCGTCCCGACGGCGGAGGCCAATGGGTTCCGATTCAACGGCGGCGAATCCCGTTGGTGATATTCCGGTGCATT
>JBKQUF010000062.1:0-23362 GCA_052140285.1 Limisphaerales bacterium
CAGCAGCGGGGTGTCGCGGTCAATCGAAACAAAGCGGGTCGCCATGAGTTTCAGACACGAACGCCTTGCGGCAGTTCAATCTGTCTGACAAAAAATGCGTTTTCTAAGTCAGACAGGCTGCTAGCCGAAGTGCAGCCGAAAATTGAAGCCGAATGTGCCCGGCGCGGTTTTCCGCGTCCACAGTATTACGATTATCAGCGAAGCGGGCAGGATAAACCCTATTTGGATTTCAAACGCTTCTTTTCACGGCTTTCCACCTTCTTGATGTTTTCGGCCACCGGCAGGTTTTCCGGCATCGTGCCGCCCAGTTCGTGAATCGTCCGGCGCACCGTCCGGCCGACGTTCTCGTGAATGCGGCCCGCTTGCTCTTTGTTCCGCACGTTTTCCCGCCGCAATTTCTCCTCCGTCTGTGTGGCGCGAAATAGATTGGCCGCCAGTTCCGTGCTGCCCATGTGATCCAAAAGTTGTTCCTTGGACTTGAGCCTTTTCCGCTCGTGGACGTCGCGCATGCTCAATCCTCCGTAAAGTCCCCGGTAACCGTGATCCATGAAAATCGCGTATTCCACCGGTCTGACGACCCCCGCCTGTTTCGCCGCACCCGCCAGATGCTTGTTGTGTCTCTTCATTTCCTGACGGAGAAGGAGGCGACGTTGCTCCTCCTTCAGCGCTTCGTCGTCGGCCAGTTCCTGCCGACGAGTCTGCACGGCAAAATAATTTTGTCCCAAAGCCACCAGCGGTTTGCTCGGATCGGCGTTCTGGATGACGAGATAGCAGGCGTAACGGGAAAGCGCCCAATCTTCGACCTCACGTTTCGCACCCGAACCGATGCCGACCATTTCGAGGATTTGCTCGAAATGGTCTTCGACCCGGTGATCGCTTTTCAAACACGCCTCCTTCGCCTTTTCGATGACTGGCAAAAAATGGCGGAACTCGGAATATTCCAGCACCCGCGCCAAATCGCGGGCCGACCAAAATTCGCCGCCTTTGGCGCTGGCGCGCTTGATCCGCTCAAACGTGTTGTTGGCGGCAGGCACGGATAATTGATCGCTCATAAAACCTCACTCCACCGTCACGCTCTTCGCCAAATTCCTCGGCTTGTCCACGTCGCAACCGCGGGCCACGGCAATGTGATACGCAAATAATTGCAGCGGCACCGCCGCCAGAATCGGATTCAGCGGCTCCAGGGTCTTCGGCAGGTAGATCACGTCGTTCGCGACTTTCTTGATGACTTTGTCTCCCTCGGTCGCCAGAGCGATGATCGGACCTCTCCGCGCGCGAATCATGGCCAGGTTTGCCATCGTCTTCTCGTACATCGAATCCTGCGGCACCAGGAACACCGTCGGCGTCTTTTTATCGATCAACGCAATCGGTCCGTGCTTCATCTCGGCGGCGGAATAGCCCTCGGCGTGAATGTAAGAGATTTCCTTGAGCTTCAACGCGCCTTCGAGCGCCAGTGGAAACGTATAGCCGCGCCCCAGGAAAAAGAAATCATGGGCCTTCATATATTTCCGGGCGACTTTTTTCAGCGACTTGTCCTGCGTGAGAATTTTTTCGATTTGTTTCGGCAACGCCTCCAGCCCCTGGAGCAGCGGCAGCGCGTGCGATGCCACCAGGTTCCGCATCCGGCCCAGGTAAATCGCCAGCAACGAAAGCACCGCGAGCGTCGAGACAAAGGCCTTCGTGGAAGCCACGCCGATTTCCGGCCCGGCATGCATGTAAATGCCTCCGTCTGCCTCGCGCGCAATCGTGCTGCCCACCACGTTGACGATGGCCAGCGCCTTGTGTCCGCGCCGTTTGGCCTCGCGCAACGCCGCCAGCGTGTCCGCCGTCTCCCCGGACTGCGACAACACCAACAACACCGTGTTCTTTTCCAGCGGCGCGTTCCGATAACAAAATTCATGCGCGAATTCCACCTCCACCGGTATCCCCGCGAATTCTTCAATCAGGTATTCCCCCACGAGCGCCGCGTGCCAGCTCGTTCCGCTCGCCGCGATGATGATGCGGTCTATCGCGCGCAATTCCTTTTCGCTCAGGTTCAAACCGCCGAATTTTGCCGTGGCATTCTTCAGGTCCACGCGCCCGCGCAGGGCGTTTTCAATCGTGCGCGGCTGTTCGAGGATTTCCTTGAGCATGAAATGGGCGTGCTCGCCGCGCACCGCGTCCTCCAGGTCGAATTCCAGCCGGCTGATTTGGATTTTGGCCGTGTCCGCTCCAAGGTTCTGCACGTCAAAACGGTCGGCCGTCACCGTCGCCACGTCGTAATCATTCAAATAGACAACTTTTTTCGTGTGCGCAACGACGGCATTGGCGTCGCTCGCCAGAAAGTTTTCGCCCCGGCCGATCCCGATGATGAGCGGCGAACCGCGCCGCGCGCCGACCATCTTGTCCGGCTCATCCGCGCAGATCACCGCCAGGCCGTAGGCGCCGATGACTTCGCGCAACGCGTCGCAAACCGCCCGGGTCAGATTTTTCGCGCCCTGTTTCTCATAATGTTCCCCGATGAGATGCGCCAGCACTTCCGTGTCCGTGTCCGATTTGAATTTGTGTCCGGCGGCCAGCAGCCGTTCCTTGAGCGCGTCGTAATTTTCAATCACGCCGTTATGGACCACCGCAATCTTTTCCTTCTGGTCAAAATGCGGATGGCAATTTTTATCCGATGGAATACCGTGCGTGGCCCAGCGCGTATGGCCGATGCCTAGGTTCCCGGAAACCGGGTCGGTTTGCAAAACGGTGCCCAGTCCGCTGTCAATGCGCCCGACTTTCTTGCGGATCAACAAATCGGCTTCCTGCAGGATCGCCACCCCCGCGCTGTCGTAGCCGCGATATTCCAGCCGTCGCAACCCTTCCAACAGGATGGGTGAGGCCGATTTTCTTCCGACGTATCCGATGATTCCACACATGATTCAAAAGTTTTACCGAATGAACACAGATTAAACGCCGCGGAGAAATTTTCCAATGCTGAAATCCGGCGATGCCAAAATGCGGGCGCATCTGATACTGCCCGCGGAGCGCGGGCTTGCAGCCGGCTGGGAACGCCGTTGGGCGCTTGGATTGCTGGGAAAAAGCCGATGACAAATCGGCGCTCCGGCGCGATGGGTTCGTTTCGTAATTTTACATTTTTTTCGAGGCTGTTTGGCTGCAATAAACATGAATTGCAGAATTGGGGAACACGCGCGCCTCCCGTGTTGTTCGCGATGTCTCTGGCGAACGTCCGGAAAGGGTCGAGGCGGTCTTCTCAAACGGCAGCCGGGGCGGCTGCGCTCCCCAACGGTTTTTAGTGTCACGTCAATGGCTTTTAGAGACAGCGTCCATAAGCAGCCCACCTTCAGCGAGAAATTTTGCGTCCGATGCTTTAGCTTGATTCAATTCAATAACTTCGGCATGAGTAGCTCCGGCACCAAAGAGATAGACGATTTTAAGTTTTGAGAAAACTGGCATTTCGCTTTCTAATTTTTCCATCACCTTATTATAGTTTGCATAACCAAGAAGAAATTGATGCGATTTGAGATTCGTCTGTCAGGTTGGCGGCGTTTTCAAAAATGCCTCGCAGGAGCATACCCCAAATTTCTTCCGCCATTTTCGCTTCAATGGCCGCACCGATGAAGAACGTGTGTGGCTTGAGCTTCTGCCTGGCAAATGCCTCGCGAATTCGATTCAACGCAGAACCGGCTGTTTTCCAATGCTCATCCGCGCCAGCGGGGTCAATGCCGCCTTTGAGCTCTCCGAGCGCGACGTAGGCAGAGGGCGTGTGGATGGTTTCGCGTTTCATTTCGGTGGATGAACAATTGAACAACGATAAATCCACGTTGTTTCTTACCACCGGGACGGTGACATTGTAGCGTAGGGTTCGCGGCCCTTTATCCGAAACCCAAGATAGGCCGCGAAGCGATAATTCCACATCGGTGTCATCGTCCGGGAGTTCAGCCCACACATTGGTGTCCTTGCGAAGCCAATGACATTTTTTTCCAGCCAATTTTAAGCAAGCGAGAATGGCGCGGGTGAGCTTTTTTTGCGCCATGGAGCCTCCGATATTCCGCATCGAGCCACCCAACGTATCGCCGCGAGTCAGTAAAAAACGAAAAACCAACTCCTCGACAAAATTTGCGCCAGCAGGTACAAGGAAGTTCTTGATGAGTCCGTCCACGGCTTCGCGTTTGTCGGTGTCCTGCAAATGATTGGTTGCCTTGTCGGATACGCCCGCCGCAGTCAGAAGGCCGGGCTGGATTTCGGGCATTTTCAGCAAATCAGCCGGAGTTCTGGCTTTGGCAGCGGCAACTTTTAACGCCCTGGCTTCCGCGACATGCGGAGTTGCGCGCCGATTTTTTTCCAATGCAAGCGCAACGAATCCCGCGCGCACCGCCTCATAAGTAGTTTCGAGGTCTTTGCTTGATTCGAGGTGCTGTTGATAGGGTTTGGCCATGGTTATTTTTTCCGCCAGAGATACACGCACTTGCGCAAAGCATCGCGGCCATGCGCCCCCATTTGCTGACTGCTGTTTCCTTTGCCATTCGGGAGGACAAGTATCTGTTCTGCCACCAAACCCAGTTGCTCGGCGATCTCTGAGAGAATGATGTCCACAGAGATACTTGCGCCGGCATAGCGAACATTGTCATTGACCATGACGAATGGCGCCCCGCGCTTCAGGATCCGAGCGGATTCATAAATGACACAAGCCATCTCGTAAAAATACCCGCGAACCATGCGAGGAATGCCGTTATTGTTGAGAAGGTCGAGATTTTTTTGTGAATCCAAATAAGCGAGGATGCTTTGCAGCAAGATTTGGTGATCCGCAGCAGCAATGGCTGGTTGCCAATCAGGACTTAACTTCAAAAGGTCTTTGGCGCGGTTTTCGACAGTACAGCTTAACATTTCCTGCCGCAGCTTTCCCAAGTCGTCTTCGCCAACGCCGAGCAGCGCGAGTTCCAGCGCGTAGGTTCGCGTGTAATCGTACCGATTACAGTAAGGCGGAGAGGTAATCAAGCAATCGTAGGATTCAGGCTTAAGCTTTGGCAAAATGTCGAGACACGAACCGCCGTGTAATTTGACATCTGCTTTCTGGAGCGGTTTGGCAAACAGATCTTCAGGACGTTCGCCAGATCGCAAGTCGTCAACTATCTGGCGCAGCTTATGAGTAATGGCCGTGTCAAAAGCGAGAATCCTGCCTTTGTCAAAAATCTTTTTTCCCTGACGTCGTCCTGAACGGTGATCCCAACGCAAATACTGGCCGTCTTTTCGCGTAAAGCTGACGTCCTCTAGAATACAGAGCAGCGCAAAAAGTAAAACCGCCTTTACCCGTCCGCCCTCTTGTTCGGATGCCTCAAGGAATCGTCCCATCGCGTCGAATGTTTCCGCCGGATACGCACCACGAGTAATCCGCAATTCATTTATTGGTTTTACGGTTTTGCACTTCCGCCAGGGATGTTCGTCCCGCCAAAACGCAAGCCGTTTGACATCCAATTCTGTTAAATCCCAATCAATGAGTTGTTTGGTGGCGATGAGGGTCCGGCCGATGGGCAAAAGTTCGATGCCTTCGGTCTTCATTCCGTGGCCACCTGCCACAAACAAGGCCGTTCCGCTCCCCGCAAATGGATCGAGCATAATCCCCTTCATGATTCGATATTTGCTCAAAAGATGCTCAATCAGGCCCGCGGAGAACGCCTCTTTATATTTGAACCACCGATAGACGGCTCTTCCTTTGTTTGCTTGAAAGCTCACCAGTGCGCGTGTCAGTGAGTTATCAATACATAATTTGTCTGCCCATCGTGTTTCAGCATCGGAATTTAATCTTTCGATGTGGGCCAGTTCCTCTGATGTTTCAATCGGCGAGGCATCGTCGGAAATTGAGACTTCAATTTCCGGGGCGGGCGGTGTAACCACATCCAGCAAGGAATCAAACCGTGTATGGTAAGGAGTCGCATTTTCGTGCAGAAACTGGTTTTCTCCTATTGTATGCGTACCATTGGCGTGTTCAAAATCGCCCTTGGTCTTTCCTTTCCGAACCGAGGAATAAGTGGCGTGTTTATTGCGCACCCTTTTCTTTGGTATCTTTGGTTTGGTGCGTTTCATCCGTTGTATTAAAATTAAATTATTGCCGTTTCTTATTTCCGAAACAATTTTTGCAAGTGTGCGCCGGAAATCTGGCGGCGTCAATTCTGTGAATCCGTGTGAATCCGTGAATCCGAAGATTACGCCGAATAGGACGGATTCGACAGATCAGGTTGAGTTCTTGCTGTCGGCACTGATTCAACCCTGGCAGGGTTGATGATTTTGTGGGACGTGATCCCAAGGTAACTCGTTCCCTCGCAACCTGGGCTGAGTGATTGCAACCCCTTCGGGATACCCGCTGTTATAAAGACCTGGGAGAAGTGTTCGCGTTCATTGGCGGTTGCTTGACGAACCCAAGATCCAATCCGCCGCGCCGTTCAAATCGTCCACGACGATGGCCCGCGAAATTTCCTTCGGCTGCCCGCGTTCCACATCCGCGCCGTAACCGGTCCGCACCAGAATACTCTTCTTGACGCCGGCATTCCAGCCACATTCCAGATCGATCAATTTGTCGCCGATCAAATAACTTTGCGCCAGGTCCAGTCCAAATTCATCGCGCGCGTCGAACAAAAATTGCGGTAAGGGTTTGCGTCCGCGGCTCGGCTGGCCCGGCGCCTCCGGCGCGATATAAATTTTTTCCAGGCGGATGCCGTCGCGGGCCAGTTCATTTCCCAAACGTTGATTCACGTTCTCAACGTCGGCCATGGTGAAATAGCCGCGTCCCACGCCCGATTGGTTCGAGACAATGAATAATTTGTATCCCGCCGCGCCCAGTCGCTTCAGCCCAATCCGCGTCGCGGGAAAAATCTTCACCTCTTCCGGACGGCGCAAATAATTCGCCTCGGCAATCATGGTTCCGTCGCGGTCAAGAAAAACAGCCCGATTCATATGGCAAATAGTGGTGTGATTTTGGCAAGAATGGAATTGAATTTTTTCCGGCTTTCGCGCACCCTGACTATGTTTCCGTTTGGTTTAACCATCACAAATTATTCACATGAGCAACGGCAGATTAGGAATTTTAGTTGGCGGCGGTCCCGCGCCCGGCATTAACGGTGTCATCGCGGCGGCCACCATCGAAGGCATCAACAACGGCTTTGAGGTCATCGGCTTCCGCGACGGCTTCAAGTGGCTGGCGCAAGGCGACGTACACCAGTGCAAACCGCTCTCCATCCGCGATGTGTCGGGCATTCATCTCCGGGGCGGCTCCATCCTCGGCACGGCCCGCACCAACCCCACCAAGTCCGAGGAGCAGATGAAAAACGTCTTCGCCGCGTTCGAAAAACTCGGCATCACCACCCTCGTGACCATTGGCGGTGACGATACCGCCTTTTCCGCCAGCGAGGTTGCCAGGCGCAGCAACGGCAAAATCAAAGTCGCCCACGTGCCAAAGACCATCGATAACGACCTGCCGCTGCCAGGCTCGACCCCGACGTTTGGGTTTGAGACGGCTCGTCATTACGGCGTCCATCTGGTCCGCAATTTGATGGAAGACGCCCGCACCACTTCGCGCTGGTACATTATTGTTTGCATGGGACGCGCCGCCGGCCATCTGGCGCTCGGCATCGGCAAAGCCGCAGCGGCCACGCTCGTCATCATCCCTGAAGAATTTCATAAACAACAAGTTACGGTTAATGAAGTCTGCGATATCATTATCGCTTCCATCATCAAACGCCGCGCCGAAGGTTCGCAATACGGCCTCGTCATTCTCGCCGAAGGTTTGATTGAAGCCATGGGCGAGCAGGGTTTGATCAAGTCCCTGCCGGAAGGCGAGTTAAACCGTTACGGCAAAGTCCTGCGTGACGATCATGGCCATTTGCGCTTGGGCGAAATTGAATTTGGTCGCCTGATGAAAGACCTCTTGCTCGCCCGACTCGAAAAATTCGGCCTCAAGACCACCTTTATCGATAAAGACCTCGGCTACGAGCTTCGTTGCGCCGATCCAATCCCATTTGATGCCGAATATACCCGCGACCTCGGCTATGGCGCTGTCAAATTCCTGCTTTCTCCCGAGTCGAAAAAGTATGGCGCCATCATCAGTTTCGTTGACGGCAAAATGAACCCGCTGCCGTTCGAGAAAATGCTCGACCCCAAAACCGGTCGCATGCAAAACCGCAAGGTGAACGTGGACGGCGAAGCCTTTGAATGCGCCCGCGCATATATGATCCGGGTCGAGCGCGAGGATTTTGATGACCCGAAGAAATTGACCAAACTCGCCGGCGCCGCCTCGATGACCCCCGAACAATTTCGCGGTCACTTTGGCTATCTGGTCGGTTTGAAATAATCTCCATTCTGCCAAACAATCCGTTCCTTGCATCATCGGCGGCAAATTTTGTAAATTTGGCGCCTGTGAAAATTGCCATTTTGACCAGGGAACTTTGCAAGTCATTATCCTGCTGCGCCTTTCTCTGCGCTTTTTTTCTGGCCATGCCGGCGGCGCGCGCGGCGGACGGAGCGCCGTTTTATCTCAAGCCCGGCGACCGCGTTTGTTTTTACGGCGACAGCATCACCGAACAGCGATATTACGGCATGGATGTGGAAACCTACGTCCGCACACGCTTTCCCGATTTGCATGTGAAATTCGTCAACTCCGGCGTTGGCGGCGACAAAGTCAGCGGCGGCTGGGCCGGCCCCATTGATTTGCGGCTGAGACGCGATGTTTTTCCGTTCAAGCCCAACGTCGTAACCATCATGCTCGGCATGAACGACGTGGAGTATCGCCCTTTTGACCGGCGGATTTTTGCCAATTACACCAATGGCTACGAACATCTTATTCAATCGCTTCAGCGGCATCTGCCCGGCGTTCGAATCGTTCTTATCCAACCGACGCCCTACGACGATGTGACGTATCCGCCGAATTTTCCGGGCGGGGTTAACGGGGTGTTGCTGCGTTATGCGGCGTTTGTCCGGCAACTGGCTGGCGAACACCATCTGATGTGCGTGGACTTCATGACCCCGTTGGTGGATGTGATGCAAAAGATGCAGGCGCAAAACCCCGAACTGGCGCGCGAGGTCATTCCCGGTCGCGTCCATCCATCCGCAGTCGGGGAATTGGTGATGGCGCAGGCGTTGCTCCAGGCGTGGAACGCCCCGCCGGTGGTCAGTTCGGTGACGATTGATGCGAATGCTTCCACGGTTGCTCGTGCCGAAAACACAACGGTAAGCAATCTCAAAACTTCCGGCCAAACCATTTCCTGGACGCAAGACGATCAATCCCTGCCATTTCCGATCCTTGGCTTGCATGAAGATTGGTGGCAATTTCCGCCGGCTGAAAAAGACGGAGGAATGACTTTCTTCACGCCCGCGCCGCAACCCAAGTGGAATTACACCAATGCGGCGGCGGAAATGATTGTGCGTCTTTCCGATTTTTATTCCGCGTTGGATCAGGAACCGCTGACGATCCACAATCTCAAACCCGGAAATTACGAACTCAAAATCAACGAACAATCCGTCGGCCAATTTACGGCGGAACAATTGGATTCCGGCATCAATCTTGCGCAATACGACACGCCCATGCTGGAGCAATCCTATCAAGTATTGGATTTGGTTTGGAAGCAAGTGGCATGGCGTTACTTTGCCTGGCGCGGCATTCAGCTCCAACTGTCATTTGACGATGACCCTGCTGTTCAACGGGCCGTTAGTTCCTTGGTTGCGGCTCTTCGCGATCAAAAAGGACAATTCGAGGAAGAACAGTATGCCGCCGACCATCCGAAGCCGGCACACTACGAATTGACCCCTTTGCCCGGCAATTGAGCGCGACGGATTGGCGTGGTTTTCAATTCGCAGAAATTTGTGTATAAATTGAACGGCCTGCGCTACGTTCCGTCATGTTTTTCATTGGACTTGGCGTGGCCGCGCCGCCACGCCGCTATACGCAACGCGAATGCTGGAACGCCGCGCAAAATTCCCCGCAAATCCTCCGGCTCAAACCGCGCTCCCGCGCCATTTTAAAAAAAATCCTCTGCGGCGACAACGGCATTGCCTCCCGCCATCTCGTCGTGAAACGCTTGGACGACGTGTTCAACCTCACGCCCAATGTTTTGCAGGCGCGTTTTACCGAACACGCCCCCGCGCTCGCCGCCGCCGCCGCCAAACGCGCCCTGCGTGATGCCGCTTGCGCCGCCAAAAAAATCGACGCCGTTCTCATCAGCACCTGCACCGGTTATTTATGCCCCGGCCTGACCAGTTACGTCAGCGAACGGCTGGGCCTGCGCGAAAATGTCTTTGCGCTCGATCTCGTCGGCCAGGGCTGCGGCGCGGCATTGCCCAATCTGCGTGCCGCCGAAGCGATCCTCGCCGCCGGCCGCGCCGAAACCGTCCTCTCCCTCTGCGTCGAGGTTTGCAGCGCCGCCTTCTTCCTCGATGACGACCCCGGCGTCCTGGTCAGCGCGTGCTTGTTTGGCGACGGCGCAGGCGCGGCGGTCCTGACCCATAAGCCGGGCAAATCTCCCCGTCGCCTCCAATGGAAATTTTCCGCGTCTCATCTTGCGCCCGAAAAACGCGACACCCTCCGCTTTGGCCATCAGAACGGCATGTTGCGCAACATTCTCTCGCCTCGGGTCCCGCAGATCGCCGGCGCCGCCGCCGCCAGATTGTGCTCGGAAACCATTGCCGCCGCCGGAGTTGCGCGCGGAAAGATTTCCGGCTGGGTCCTGCATACGGGCGGACGTGACGTTCTGACCGCTTTGCGCGAGCAATTGAATCTGGACGAATCCGACCTGCGTCATAGCGCCGCGGTCCTCCGGGAATACGGAAATATCAGCAGCCCGACGGTTTTTTTCGTGCTCGAACGCGCCTTGCGCGACACTGTTCCCGATGGGTATTGGTGGATGAGTTCGTTTGGCGCGGGTTTTAGCTGCCATGGCGCGTTGCTGGAAGCGAAATCTTGACGTCCCCCGCTGAGCATGAGAAAGAGACTTGGGGAGGAAACCGTTGCCTTGGGCGCGTCGGCACGAAATGATGAGTCGAATCGTTAAACCTGAAATCCTCGATACGTTATCGCCGGATGACCCGCGTTCAGTCCGGTCGCGAGGCGATTTGCACCGGCTCAATTTTGTGATGGGCAATCATGTCAATATGGCCAAAGCGCTGGCGGAAAATTGTCCGGGCGTCCCCCGACAAATCGCAGAACTGGGCGCGGGCGACGGGCGGTTTTTGTTGCGCCTCGCTGAAAAAACCGGCTGGCGGGGTGTCCAGGCCGTCCTTCTGGACCGGCAACAGGCCGTTTCCGACGCCACTCTGGCCGCCTTCTCAAAATTCGATTGGCGCGCGGAAATGGTCGTTGCCGACGTGTTCGATTGGAACGGCCCGGTGGAAATTGTCATCGCCAACCTGTTCATCCATCATTTTGAAAATGAAAAGCTCGCGCAATTATTTCAACGGATCGCCGCCGGGGCGAAACTGTTCATCGCCCTCGAACCGCACCGCTTTTATTTCCCTTTTCCTTGCGCGCTGACGACGTTGCTGGCCGGCTGTTCCCGGATCACGGTGCATGACGCCGAAGCCAGTATCGCCGCGGGATTCATCCGCCAGGAAATCTCGGAATTGTGGCCGGACAAAACCCACTGGCGCTTGACCGAGCGCCGCGCCGGGTTGTTCAGCCATCTGTTCATCGCCCAACGATTGTGAAATGCCGGCAGCCACTCCCATCCGAATCATTGGCGGCGGCCTCGCCGGGCTGACTCTCGGCATCGCCCTGCGAAAACGGGAAATTCCGGTGACAGTCTTTGAAGCGGGACATTTTCCCCGCCATCGCGTTTGCGGGGAATTTATCAGCGGGCGCGGCTTGGGAGTTCTCGACGCTCTCGGCCTCAAACAAAAATTTCTGGATGCCGGGGCCGTTGAGGCTCATTCAGCCGTTTTCTTTTCCGAAAAGCATCAGTCGCCGGTCCACCAACTCCCTTCGTCCGCGCTTTGTCTCTCGCGCTTCGCCATGGACCAGGCGCTCGCCGGCGAGTTTCAATGTCTGGGTGGGGAATTGCGCGCTGGCGAACGCTGGGAGGGTGAAAACGCCGAGGGCCTCATCCGCGCCAGCGGGCGGCGATTGAAGCCCGTCGAAAATGGCTGGCGTTGGTTTGGTCTCAAAGTGCATGCTACGAATGTCCCCCTTGCCGCCGACTTGGAGATGCACCTCTTTCAGAACAGTTACGTCGGCCTTTGCAAACTTTCCGGTGGCCAGGTGAATGTCTGTGGTTTGTTCCGCCGCAACGGCGAGGAGCCGCCGCTCAAAAGCGGATTCGACCTGCTGCGCGGCAACCCGGGAACCGTTTTGCGCGAGCGGCTCGGCGCGGCGAAATTTGATGAAAACTCCTTTTGTTCCGTGGCGGGTCTCTCGCTCCAGCCCCGCCGCGCTTCGGACAATGACGAAAGTCGCATCGGCGATGCCCTGACGATGATTCCGCCGGTCACAGGTAATGGAATGTCTCTGGCTCTTGAATCCGCCGAACTTGCCGCCGGACCACTCGTTGACTTCAGTCACCGTAAAATTTCCTGGGCCGAAGCGCGCCAAAGAATCGCGCGCTCCTGCGATGCGGCCTTTTCCCGTCGTTTGCGCTGGGCCAATGCGTTGCAGCGATTGATGTTTTCGCCCGCTGTGCAGTCTCCCTTCGGTAAAATCCTCTTTCAGTCCGGGGTGTTTTGGAAAATGATGTTCGCCCGGACACGATGAAACCACTCGACGACTGCAAACTCTATACCTTTGTTGACACGGCCTATCTCCATGGCCGCGCGCCGGAGCTGGTCGCGCAACAGCTTTGTGATGGCGGAAGCGATCTCATCCAGTTGCGCGCCAAACAATCAACCGCGGCGGAAGTCCGAGCCCTTGCGGAAAAGATTTTGCCCGTCACCCGGCGCGCCAACGTCGGCCTGGTCATTAATGATTACCTGGACCTGGCGCGTGATCTCGCCGCCGATTTCTGCCATTTGGGACAGGAGGATTTTTTCGAGGCCGGATACACCCACGTCTCCACGATGCGCGTTCCGCCTTCCGCGCTCCGCATTGGATTGAGCACTCATTCGCCGGAACAGGCCAAACGCGCACTCGCCGCCGGCGCGGATTACGTCGCCATCGGCCCCGTTTTCGCCACCGGCACCAAGCCGTCCGCCCGGCCGGTGACGCTCGAATATGTCCGGTGGGCGGCGGGCAACATCACCGTCCCCTGGTTCGCCATCGGCGGTGTTAACCTGGAAAATCTCGACGGCGTTCTCGCCGCGGGCGCCACACGGGTCTGCGTCGTCTCAGCGATTCTCAATGCTCCGGACATTGCCGGGGTCTGCGCGGAATTTCGCCGCCGCCTCAGCGAATCGTGAGCGCGGTGTTGATCTGGCTGATCGCATCGCTCACGTGCTTGCTGATCTTGGGCTGGCCTTTGACATCCGCCGCGTTGAGAACGTGCCCCAGGAGATCGTCGGCGGTGCGGAGCCGGTCATCGGACCAGACCTGGCGTTCCCGCGTGCGATCGTCGCCCGCGTTCAAATCCAATCCCAATAATTTGGCCGCCTGCTTGATCTGGTGCATGGCCTTGACCCGATGGCCATCATAATCCTTGTTGGCCGAATCCAAAATCCAATAGGAGCGCCGCAACATCTCTGCTTCCGCCGTGTCGGAAAAGGCAACCGTCTCCAGTTGATTCTGCGAAACCGGGGAAACCTCCGCGGTTTGCGGCGAAGTGCTCGCGTATAGGCCCATGCCGCCGCCCAAAACCGAAACCAAAACCATTGCTGATAAGATGTTTATTTTCATATACCTTACTGACGAGAGCCAACCGGAAAAGTTACACTAAAAATGCATCGGCCCCTGGTCTGCATCCGCCCGCCACTGGTCCGGCAAGAAACTGCCTCTTGGCAGGGTCGGATATGAGAATGCCTTACAATTTCACCTTGCCCCGTGATTTTTCCTCCTCCTGCATTTTCAAATTTGCAAACAAGGAGCCGGTGGACTGGCTCTTTCTGGGTTTTTGAAGCGACAAGGCGTCGATCCGCTGCGCCATTTTCATTTTGTTGCTGCAATAGAGCAGCGCCGTCTCGTCGGTGACCAAATCCTGTTCGTAGGCCTTGTAAAGTGATTGTTCAAAACTGTGCCAGCCAAAAACGCTGCCGGCCTCGATAATTTCATCGAGCCGCCGGCCCTCGTTCTCCCCGAGCAAAATCGCTTCCCGGGTGCGAAGGTTGCTGCCCATCATTTCGGTCACCAGCAATCGCCCGCCCGAAACTGCCGGCACCAGACGCAGGCTGATGATATAGCGCATGGAACCCGCCAGCCTCTCCCGGATTTGCATCTCTTCATCCGAGCCGAACATGCCGATGATGCGGTTGACCGTCATCGAGGCGCTGGTCGTGTGCAACGTGCTGAATACCAGATGGCCGGTCTCGCCGGCGTTGAGGACAATCTCCATCGTCTCGCGGTCGCGGATTTCCCCAATGAAAATGACTTTGGGCGCCTGCCGCATCGCCGCACGCATGCCCTTGTGAAAGGAGTAAAAATCGCGGCCCAATTCCCGCTGGCTGAACGTGGCCTTGAGGGGATTGAACACAAATTCGATGGGGTCTTCGAGCGTCAGGATATGGATTGGCCGCGTCTTGTTGATTTCATTGAGCATCGCCGCCATCGTCGTCGTCTTCCCCATGCCCGTCCCGCCCGTCACAAAAATGATGCCGTTCTTTTCCTTGATGATTTCGTTGAAGATGGGCGATAGATGCAACGATTCAAACGTCGGGATCAGCGGCTTCAAATGCCGCATCACCATCGCAAAGTTCCCGTTTTGGAAATAAACGTTGACGCGAAACCGGCAGGCGCTTTTCAGCGTATAACCGCAATCGCACGAACCGTGCTCCTTCAAGTCCGCCAGCAGCCGCTGGTTGTTGCCCAGAATGACATTCGCCAGGGCTTCAATCTGTTCGCTGGTCAGCAACGGTTCGGAAGGGCCGCGGACAAACGGAATGAGTTCCCCCTGGCTTTCGATTTGCATCGGCCGCCCGGCGATGAAAACCAAATCCGAAATCCCGTCGGTGAATCCCACCATTGTTTCCAGCAAACTGTCCAATTCGTCTTTATTCATATTTTGGCAAACAATCAGTCCTCTTGACCTTGCTCATCGCCTTAATGTTCAACTTGTAAGCATAATCGGCCAAAATTCAAGCAATTCGATAAATTATTTTGTTGCGGACCCGCTATTCCAGATGTTTCCCCGCCTCCGCCATGCTCTTGCACGTGACGATTCGCGGATGATGCGCGTAATGAAAAATGCTTAAGATGTTCAATCCAATGTCCTTGTACGGATCGGGAATCACCCGCACCACCAATCCCACCCCACCCCGGTCAATCAGTTCCATGAGATGTCCAATCCCCTTGAGGCAATCCAGTTCCATCGAATCCAACCCCGACA
This sequence comes from Limisphaerales bacterium, assembly GCA_052140285.1. Classification (GTDB taxonomy): domain Bacteria; phylum Verrucomicrobiota; class Verrucomicrobiia; order Limisphaerales; family UBA11358; genus UBA11358. Next base: position 15,426 of record JBKQUF010000062.1, read on the forward strand.
AATCCACCAACACGCGGAATCCGGCCGGCAATTCAGCGAGCAACGCCTGAAGCTCCGCTTCGCTGCGGACCAGTTCCTCCGGCCGTACTTGTCCGCTGTAGTTGAAATGTAATAACCGCTTCGCTTTGTTCGATGTGATTAGCACCATTCGCCGAGCTTATCATTTCGCCGCCACCGGCTCGACAAAAAACCGCGGCCTGCCATTGTGCTTTGGACTGGCCGTTTATTTCAGCGCCGCCCACACGCGATGCACATCGTCGTGGTCGTCCAGTGATTGGAGAAACTCGCCCACTTCGGCCAGTTGCGCCTCGGTCAGTTCCGGAAATTGTTTGGGCACATAGCCCAACTCGCTCGTCACCACCGTCCAGCCGTTTTGCGAAAGCCATTTCGCCACCGCCGCCACCGCCGCGCGGTCGCAAATAAATTTCGCGCCCGCCGCGCCTTCGGGAACGTCGTCGTTTTGCCCGCTGGTCAACCGTTCCACCTCGTTGGCGCCGGCCTCGATGGCTGCAGCTTCGCGGTCCATGTTTGGATCGGGATGATGCGCCTCGACGATGCCCACGTGATCGAACAAAAATTTATTGCCGCCTGCCTGGCCGAGCTGGCCTTTCTTGAACAGCACCCGGACCTCCGGGGCGGTGCGGTTCACGTTGTCGGTATAAACCTCCACAATCACCGGCACTTTGTGCGGGGCGTAACCTTCAAAAACGACGTGCTCCATCACCATCTTTTCGTCGCCAATCCCCGCGCCTTTCTTGATGGCGCGCTCAATGACGTCGCGCGCGACACTTTCTTTCTTCGCCTTTTCCACCGCGGTGGCCAGACGGGCGTTCATGGTCGGGTCCGCCCCGCCCATTTTGGCGGCGACCGAGATTTCGCGGACCAGTTTGCTGTTCGTCCGGCCCTTCTTCAGGCCGGCGACCAATCGTTTGGCATGGAGCCATTGTCTTCCCATGGGAGAAATTTAGCAGGATATTTTTTCCTGGCGAGCCGCGAAAAATCAATTCGGCGGGCGGGCCGGCGCTGCTGGATTTGGCATTTTTATCAACCTCACGCCCGGCGGCACGGCGTAATTAAAATCGGCGGCGACCAACGTCGGATTGACTTCCATGCTGTCGGTCGTCGAGGAAATCGTGCCGCGGATTTTTTCCATCGCCGGCGCTATCATTTTCACCTGCGATTTAATCATGTCCATTTGTGCCGCCGGCGCGTTGGTATAGCCGATGGCGACCAGGGAAAAAGCGTCGTCGATGTCGGCGTCGCTGATGCTGCCGCCGAGGGTGATTTGCCATTGCGGAATCAGGTAGCTGGATTTGTCCACCCAGATTTTCACTTTTTGCCCGAGCACTTTTGCGGTGAGCGTATAGCAGTCCTGGCCGTTCACTGTTTCATCTTCGGTTTGTCCCAAATCCTTGATAATTTTGGTCAGATTGGCGGGGTCTTCAAAAAGATGCTGCATGTTTTTGTATTGCTGCGCCGGATCGTCGGTCGGATTGGCCGCAGCCATCTGCATGTAAGTCGGGGGAACTCCGGGGTAGTGGGAATCGTTAAACATAAACCGGCCCTGGTCGGACGACCAAAAGGCAAAGGTGTTGGTAATCACTTGCCGGTCCATTTTGGTAACCGCTTCCCCGTCAAAGTAGTAAAAATTGGATGGCCCCTGTTTGATGATAATGGCGGTCGAGTTTGTGATGATTCGGGGCACGCCCGGGGGCCGGCGCTTGGCGCTGGCTGAGCCTGCCGGCATATTCGGACTCACATCTCCCATCGTGAGATTGGACAAATTCAGATACAACGCGAGCGTGCCTTCCACTTTAACGGTGTTCACGTTGGTATAAGCCGAATGCACCTTGGTTAAAATACTCAATGCTTGAACTGCCTGGTCCGCGGTCGGCGCGGCGACTTGCGCGGCCGGATTTGCTTTGGGCTTGCTGCCACCGAAATGATGCAAGGCAAATTGAACGCCCAAAAATCCGAGCGCCGCGACGACCAATAGCGCCGCCACCCCCACAACCATTTTTAACGCTCCGGATTTTTTCGGCGGCGGAGCGGCGGCGACCTGGACAACCGCCGTTCGTTGGTAGGGCGGAAGGGTCACCGTGCCTGGCCGCGGCGGCAACGCGGGTGGCGGAGGCGTCGCGGCGGACTGGGCTGATTGCGGAATGATGATGGCCTGTTTGCAAGCGGGACAGTTGATCTGTCGGCCGACATACTGTACATCGGCCTGAATATGCTGGCCGCATACCGGACAGGAAAATTTAAATTCAGACATGGCTTTTCACTGCTGGACTCTTAACGGCGACAAATCCATTAGAACAGTTCACCCGGATTTTGGCAAGTAAATTTAAAGTTTAACTTATGTCTATTTGGTTGAATCCGATAATGACTTATTCATAATGTTTTTAGGTCCGATGCGAAAACGTCACCGGATCGTCGCCGCTTCGACATCGAATTGTAACGCGATTAAATCTTAATGACAAAACGGCTGTCTGATGGCTGGCAAATGATTTTGCCAGGTCTCAATGAACCGAAAGGTCGAATGAAAAAAATTATGTTGTTTATCACCATCGTTGCCGCCGCAGGTTGGGCGGCCGATGCGCAAACTTTTCATCCCGGACGCCTCGCGGTCCTTCAGGCCGGCGATGGCGGCCTCAATCTCCACCTCAAACAATCCCCATTGGCCATTGACGAATTCATTCCCGGCACTTTCAATGCCTTGCCCTCATTCACCGTCAAGATTCCCACCAATGGGCCGCAAACCCTTTTCATTAACGGTCACGCAGCCACCGAAGGCATGTTGAGCCGCTCGGACGACAAGCAGTTCCTCACGCTGGCCGGTTATGGCGGCGTTAACCTGCTGCAACTCAGCGGCACCCCCTCCCTTTTGGACATCGGACGCGGCTTTTGCACCGTCGATGCCAATGGCCGGGTAAAAACCACGATTTACGAAAAATACACCGGCGTCGAGAAAATGAACCCGCGCGGCGCCGTGACCGATGGCGCAAATAATTTCTGGAGCTGCGGCAACGCCCAGGGCACGGTCTATTATAACGATGCTTCCACCAATGACCCTATAGTTTTTAGCGCCATCCCCAATTCGCGCGATATCAAAATCGTTGACCATGTTCTCTATGCCACCTTGAACGGGCCAGACGGGGTGGCCTCCGATCTCGAGGCGGGCATTTTTTCCTTCGCCGACGCCGACGGAAATCCCGCCCCGCTGCCGCAATCACCCAAATCATCACTCGTCCTGGCGGTTGCCGCCAAGGACCCTTATACGAAAACAGCCGGGTTTGATATGAATCCCGGTGGCACCATCGCCTATACTGCGGATACCGCCGCCGGCATTCAGAAATATGTGAAAACGGGTGGCGCCTGGAAGTTTGCCTACAACTTTTCCATTCCCCAGAACATTCCCGCCGCCGACAATCACGAGAATGGATGCTTTGCGCTCGCGGTGGATTTCAGCGGCGCCGCGCCCATCATTTACGCCACCACCACCGAAGGCTATAACGGCTGCTCCAATTCCAATCGCGTGGTGCAGATTGTGGATACCAACGCCATGGCCGCGGTCACGACCATCGCCCAGTCGCCCAGCGCCGAAATCGTCTATCGCGGCATCGACTTTACCCCCGAAACCCCGCCTGCCGCGCATTGACGCGCTGGTTATCGCCCAATCATTTTCAGGACGATAAAAATAAGAACCGCGCCGCCGAAGCCTCCGCCAAATAACAAGTAGAGCAGTGCCCAGCCCGCCGCGGCAAAAATCGGGTTTATGGCAATAGCGAGTATCATAAGCGTTCTTTAGCGAAGAAAGTGCCAAATGATTTGGAGGGAAAAGGCGCAGTCCCGGACATATCGTCGGGTGAATTGCATTGAGATAATCGCATTATGCAGTTTTTTGGTTTTGGCCTGACCCGCGCCAGCGGATACGATGGCTCCAGTGCTTGATGTCCCCTACATGCGTTTGGCGTTGCGGCTGGCCCAAAAAGGATGCGGCGCCACTTCGCCCAATCCGATGGTCGGAGCGGTCCTGGTGAAAAATGGAAAAATCATCGGGCGCGGCTGGCATCGCCGGGCCGGCCTTCCCCATGCGGAAATCGAGGCGATTCGCCACGCCGCGAAGCAGGGGCAAAACGTCCGCGGAGCCACCCTTTACGTCACGCTCGAACCCTGCAGCACCCATGGCCGGACGCCGCCCTGCGCCGACGCCATCATTTCCGCCGGCATCCGGCGCGTTGTCATTGGCGCCACGGACCCGAATCCCAGGCACCGGGGAAAAGGTTTCAGGATTCTGCGCGCGGCGGGCATTGAAGTCGCCCACGGGGTCCTCGGCGATGAATGCGCCCGGCTCAACGAAGCCTTCAACCATTGGATCGTTCATCGCGCGCCGTTCGTGACCGTAAAAGCGGCCATGACCCTGGATGGAAAAATCGCCGCCGCCAACGGCGATTCGAAATGGATCACCGGCGAAAAGTCCCGGGCGGCGGGAATGTCCCTGCGGCAGGGGATGGATGCCATTCTCGTCGGCATCAATACCGTTCTTGCGGACAACCCGTCGTTGACGTTTCGTCCCGTAAAAAAATCGCGCCACCCCCTGCGGCGCATCGTGATGGACTCCCTGGCACGAACGCCGCTCAACGCGAAAATGCTTAATGATGAATCAGCGGCGCTGACCACCATTGTCGTGGGCAAACGCGCGCCGCGGAAGCGGGTGGCCGCCCTGGCAAAAAAGGTGAAGGTCATCATCGCGCCTCTGGGCAAAACCGGAATCAATCTGCGATGGCTCCTCAAACGCCTCGGTGCGGAGAACGTGACCAGCCTTTTGGTCGAAGGCGGCGGCGAGGTAAACGCCTCCTTCCTGCTTGGCGGGCTGACCCAACGCATGGCGTTCTTTTACGCCCCCAAAATCCTCGGTGGCAGGGACGCCCGAAAGGCAGTCGCGGGCGCCGGTGTCCAAAAACTCGACGAGGCCATCCGACTTCGTAACATGGAATGGAAAACCCTTGGCGGAGATATGCTGCTGACGGCTGAAATCATTTGACCCCTCCCGGTTCTCGACGGCGGACCGTCCAACTGTTAAAATACCGGAATGTTCACAGGCATTGTTGAAGAAGCGGGAACCATCGAAAAAATTGCCCGGGGCAAAAAATCCATTCTTCTGGCCATTCGCGCCACCCACGCGGCCAAAGGATTGAAACTGGGCGGAAGCCTGGCGGTGAATGGTTGCTGTCTCACGGTCACGAAAATTTCCGCCCGCGGAAATTCCCGGTTGGTCCAGTTCGATTTGCTGAACGAAACCTGGCAGCGGACCAGTTTTCAATATCTGAAAACCGGCTCCCTCGTCAATTTGGAGCGCCCGTTGCGCGCCGGCGGGGAATTCGGAGGGCACTTCGTCACCGGCCACGTGGATGGCATTGGCAAAATTGTTCGCTGGGAAAAATCGGGCGTGGACCATGTGCTGGATGTTGCCGCGCCCAAAAATGTCATGCGCTATCTCATCGAAAAAGGCTCCATCGCGCTCGACGGCATCAGTCTGACGGTGGCGGCCGTCACCAAAAAAAACTTTCGCGTCTGGATCATTCCGCACACGCTGGAAGTGACGGCGTTGCGGGAGAAAAAAGTTGGCGACGCAGTGAATCTGGAGGCCGATCTTCTCGGCAAGTACGCCGAAAAATTTACGGCGCGGGCTTGAGCGCGGAAGCCGGCGCCACGGCCCGGACCTGCGCGGAGGGGATGGAATTGGTGTTGCCCTGTGAATCAACGAAAACGAACGCAAACTTCCCGTTCGATTCCACCAGTGAAGGTTTTCTCACGGCGGTCAAACGCTGGCCGTCCGTCAGCACCACCACGTAATTGCTGGCGCAGCCGCCCAGCAATGTCGCGCCGAGGGCCAGCGCCAGGACCCAACTTCGACTGGATAAAATTCGTGCCATCTGCCGACCCTATTGCGCGGCGAATGCCATATACGAATGCGGCAATACAGTGAAAGTGAACGAAGTGCGCTGCGGCCGCGCAAGCCCCCCCCCGCCGAATCCGCCTCCGCCGAACCCTCCAAAAAACCCGCGCCCGGCCGCCGGCGCGGGCGTGATATCTTCGCTCGTAAGCAAATTGTGAATTTTCGTTGCCGTGCCAGATCGTCGTTAACCGCATCGAGCTGCCCCGCGAGCTGCTGCGCGCCGAGATCAAGCGCTTCAAAGCGGCCTACAAGGCCACGCACCGGGACCTTGACGCCGCCGAGGCCAAGGTCCTCAAAGTGCTGGGACGCCAGCACGCCAAGCTCATCGACGCGCACCGCCTGATCTTGCGCGACACCTTGATCACTCACGAGGTTCCCAAGCGCATCCTCGCCGAGAGCGTGAATGCGGAGTTTGCCCTCTCCGAGGCTCTCGAGGCCGTCAACCAGCAGTTCGAGAAGATGGAAGACGAGTTCTTCCGCGAGCGCCGGCACGACCTTTTCGATGTAGGCAAGCGGCTGCTCTCGCACCTGCTCAAGCAGAGCAAGAAGAATCTAGCCGACATCAAGGACGAGTGCCTCCTGATCGCGCGCAACCTGCTTCCCTCCGATACGCTGGGCCTGCACGACACGAAAATCCTGGGCTTTGCCACGGACCTCGGCGGCAAGACCTCGCACACGGCCATCCTCGCGCAAAGCCTCGAGATCCCGGCGGTCGTGGGCCTCTCGGACGTCAGCCGCCGCGTCAAGACAGGCGACACAGTCATCTTGGACGGCGAGCAGGGCCTGGTCATCATCAGCCCCGGCCCCGAGACGATCGTCAAGTACCAGCGCGTCCAGCAGAAGTCCCTGCAGGACGAAAAGGCGCTCGAGGGCCTGCGCGGGCTGCCCTCCGCTACTCTTGACGGCAAGGTCTTCCGGCTCGAGGCCAACCTCGACTCGCCGGAGGAGATCAAGACGATCGTCAACCTGCAGGCCGAGGGCATCGGGCTCTTTCGGACCGAGTACCTGTTCCTCAACCGGACGGCCCCTCCCACGGAAGAGGAGCAGGTCAAGGCCTACTCGGCCGTTATGAAGGCCATGGAGCCCAAGCCCGTGGTCATCCGCACGGCCGACATCGGGGGGGATCGGCTCTCCCAGCTTGGCATCGAAGGGCCCAAGAGCGAGACCAATCCCTTCATGGGTCTGCGCGGCGTGCGGCTATTCCTGCGCCACACCGATCTCTTCAAGACCCAGCTGCGCGCCATCCTGCGCGCCTGCGTGAAAGGCCACGCGCGCATCATGATCCCGATGGTCTCCTCGGTGGGCGAGATCCACGGCGTGCGGCGCCTGCTCAACCAGGCCCAGGCCGAGCTGCAGGCCGAGGGCCGCGAGGAGACCAAGAACGTCGAGCTGGGCATCATGGTGGAGATTCCGTCTGCGGCCATCATCATCGATTCGATGCTGCCGCTCATCGACTTCGTCTCGATCGGGACCAACGACCTCATTCAATACACCTTGGCCGTGGACCGCATCAACGAGCACGTCACCCACCTCTACGATCCCTTCCATCCGGCCGTGCTGCGCCTCTTGGACCAGGTCGTGCAGACCGCGCACAAGAAGGGGAAATGGGTGGGCGTCTGCGGCGAGATGACCTCGGATCCGCGCGCCGTGCCGCTCTTGGTGGGCATGGGCGTCGACAGCATGTCCATCTCGCCGCGCATGTTCCTGCGCATCAAGCAGGCGGTGCGCTCCTTGAAGCACGGCGTCATGTCCAAGCTCGTCAAGGAAGCCCTGGCCTGCGGCGAGTCGGAGCAGATCCGCAAGCTGTTGGCGGACCAAGGGCTGTAAGCAGTCATGGATTCCTCGCGCATCCGCAATTTCTCCATCATTGCCCACATCGACCACGGCAAGTCCACCTTGGCCGACCGGCTTCTGGAGGCCACGGGCACCATTGAGCGCCGCCAGATGCAGGAGCAGGTCATGGACTCGATGGAGCTCG
>JBKQUF010000063.1:0-17328 GCA_052140285.1 Limisphaerales bacterium
CGCCAACAGCCAGATCATGGATGTGGACGTCGCACAGGAAAGCACTGAATACGCCAAATACAATATCCTGGTGCAAACGGGCACCGCGATGTTGGCCCAGGCGAATTCCCTGCCGCAATCGGTACTCAAGCTTCTCAGCTAATTCTGAACTTGGTCGCGGCAGGTGGGCATACCCGGACGGCCGCAAGGTCGTCCGGGCTACCCCCAGCCCAATAAGGAAAGAGCCAGTGAAGCCCATCACACACCAATCAACGTAAATCTGGAATAACAGTCACCTCAGCCGAGGCAAGCAATGAAACCTCACCCCGTAAACAGGATAAACACCCGGCGGCCGTCATGGTCAGGCGGACGCCGCGTGGCCCTCTTAAGGACGGCTTGCCTTCGGCACGGGTTTGCCAATCTTGCAATTTCCATTATTTCGACGCGTGGCGCGCAGCCGAGTGCGCGCCCGACCAAGTTTGACATCCCGGCAATTTTTACCATTTCGGCGCTCAAGTCCCGGCAAAACCTGCCGATACTGAGTTGTCGGAAGTCGGCGCCCGGCGGCCGCAAACGGCCGGAAGGAAAAATTGGCAGACGCCTAATAATGGTCTGCCTCACGGCAGGGATGTCGTGAACAACCAAATCCCCGAAAGGGGTGACTCAAGGAAGGAGTCAGCAGTATGGTCATCAACACAAACATATCAGCACAAACAGCAGCTCAAGAGCTCGGACAATCGAGCACCAACTTGAGCAAAGCCCTCGAAGAGTTGTCTTCTGGATCGAAAATCAATTCACCGGCGGACGACAGCGCAGGGTTGGCAGTCTCCATGAACCTCACGGCTCAAATGGGAGAAAACACGGCGGCCAATGACAACGTCAATGACGCCATCTCGTTCAATCAAACCCAGGACGGTTACCTGCAACAGGTTAATAATGCCCTGGATCGTATGAGCGAACTGTCGGTGCAGTCACAGGACGTCACCAAATCGGGCAGCGATCGCGCGTTGTATCAGCAGGAGTTCAATACGTTGGCCAATTACGTCAACAACGTCTCCACGCAGAGTTTCAACGGCGTCAGCTTGTTTGGCGGCACGAACCTCTACGTGACGGTCAACAGCAACGCCACGAGCAACTCGAGCGCGTTCGAAAACGTGGGCGTGAACCTAGCCACCTCGACCACCTACACTAGTCTGAAGAATGATGACATTAGTACAGTGACGGGTGCGCAGTCGGCGTTGACGGGTGTCACAACCGCCATCTCGCAATTGGCCTCGGACCGCGCCACGATTGGCACCAACATTGAGACGCTGACCAACTACAGCAATCAACTCTCGACGTTGAATAACAACCTCTCGGCGGCCAACAGCCAGATCATGGACGTGGACGTCGCGCAAGAGAGCACAGCCTATGCCCAATATAACATTCTCGTGCAAAGCGGCACGTCAATGTTGGCACAGGCGAATTCTCTGCCGCAACTCGCGCTCAAGCTCTTGAGCTAAGAGTCGGGCAGGTTTGGCAATTCAGGGAACATACCGGGCGGCGCGCAAGCGCCGCCCGGACTAATTCTTGGAGCATTGTGAAAAATGCCTTAAGTGACTGGTGATATTCGCCGACGCAGTGCTGTGCAGTTGCGTTAAATGAATAGAACTGAATAAATTATGGCAAGCTCCGTCTCCAGCTCTCCTAGTACCAATACCGTCACCCAAATCGGTCTGCTCCCGTCCACCACCACGACGCCCTCTCTCGCCATCTCAGGCTTGGCCTCCGGCATGGATTGGCAAAGCATTGTTCAGGAATTGGCCGCTGCCGAACGCGCCCCTGAAACCCAATGGGAACAACAGGAAACTACCATAAATAATCAGGATGATGCCTTTGTTACCATCCAGGGCGACCTGACGTCCTTGCAAACGGATTTGCAAACTTTGCAGTCTCCCAGCCTTTACACCAATACCACCGCCCAATCCTCCGATTCCACGGTCGCTTCCGCCACTGCCCAGCAAGGCACCTCGGTGGGAACTTACACTTTTAACATCTCGAAACTGGCCACCGCCTCTCAATTGAATGGCCAGATAGGCGTTAGCACCATTCTCGCGCCCGGTGGCGACTTGAGCAATGTCACCATCGGGACGGCGGGATTTTCCACACCGATCACCGCCGGCACCTTTACCGTTAATGGCGCGCAGGTCACCATCGCCGCCACCGATTCGCTCCAACAAGTTTTCACCGCTATTTCAAACGCCACGAATGGTGAAGTCACCGCCAGTTACGATTCAACCCAGGGTGATCCAAATTATGACGAAATCACTCTGACGGATAATGATGGCAACAACATCGTTCTGGGGAGCGCCGCCGACACCAGCAATTTTCTCCAGGTCACCGGCCTTTACAGCAATAATAGTACGTCTGTGACCAGCCTGTCAGCCCTGGGGCATGTCCAATTGTCGTCGGCCATGACAGACTCAGATTTATCAACCGCAGTCACCGGCGATAGCAGCGGCGACGGCTCCTTCACCATCAACGGCGTGACCATCAACTACAACACCCAATCCGACAGCATTCAGGACGTGTTGGACAAGATAAATAGCTCCGCCGCCGGCGTTACCGCCAGTTACAATACACAAAACAACCAATTTGTACTGACGAACAATACTACTGGCAGCCTCGGTATTTCGATGCAGGACGGCGCCAACAGTAACTTCCTTGCCGCCACCGGTCTTTCAACCGGCACACTGGCCCAGGGCAATAATCTCCTCTACACGCTCAATGTAAGTACCCAGCAATTGGTCAGCGAATCCAATACCATTGACGGCAGCAGTTCCAATATCAATGGTCTTGCCGTCACCGCCCTGGCCACCGGTTCCACCACGGTGTCCGTGAGCAGCGACACGAGCGAAATCAGCTCCGCCATTCAACAATTCGCCACGGATTACAATACCGTCCAGGCCTATATCACCAGCCAGATGACTGTTACCCAGAACTCCGACGGTTCGGTTACCGCTGGACTGCTGACGGGAGACCAGACCGCCAACGACATCGCCTCTCAGCTTCGATCCACCACTTTTTCCGCCGATACCGCCGCAGCCCAGGCAGGCTCACCCGTTCAAAGCCTGGCCGACCTCGGGCTTGCCACCAATGGCCAGAATAATACCGCTACGCTGACCACCAGCACTTTGGATAGCATGCTGACCAGTAACTTGAACGATGTGCAGTCATTTTTCACAGATGCCAACGGTCCTCTCGCCCAATTGAACAGCTATCTCAACGATACGTTGGGCAGCACCGATTCAACCACGACCGGCACACTCATCCAGCATGAGCAAACCTTGAGCTCGGAGAGCGGTTCCATCACCACCCAAATTAGTAACCTCGAAACTAAAATCACCTCGGATACTGCGCAGTGGACGAGTGAATTCGAGGCGATGGAACAGGCGGAAGCAACCGCCAACCAGGAATTGACCTACCTCAACCAACAAGTCACCAATGGCTCGCTCTAGAATGAATCGTTTCATTTCCATCCTTAAATCGCCTTGGCCACTGGTGATGCTTCTGGCCGCCGCCACACCGATGCTCACCGGTTGCCAAAGCCCGACGGCCGTGGCCGTCGATTTGAGCAATTCGTACCGGCCCGACAACGTCTTTGTGGCCACGAACGATTTGCCGCGTGACATCAAACGCGTCGCCGTTTTGCCCCTCGCTTGCAATGAACATCGTTCCGATTTGGTGGCCGGTCGCGATGCTCTGGGCGATACCCTGGTGGCGGAACTGATCAAAACCAAGCGGTTCGAGGTCGTCACCGTGGCGCCGGACGAAGTCTGGCGCTTGAGCGGGCAATCGGAGTGGTCGGGGAGCGAAAACCTTCCCGCTGATCTCCTGGATTCACTTCAAAAGGCATATGGTTGCGACGCTGTTCTCTTCACGGAACTGACGGATTATCGCGCCTATCCGCCCATGGCCATTGGCTGGCGGCTGACGCTGGTGGATGTCCGGCAGCAGAAAATCATCTGGCAAAGCGACGAGCATTTTGACGCCGGGGAGCCGGCAGTGATCGCCGCCGCCGGTCGTTTTCAACAACAAGAACAACGCCAGTTGGGTGATGACACCGTGTCCTGGCTTGCGGTAAACTCTCCGCGGTGGTTCGGCGAGTATTCCATTGCCAGCGTTCTGGGTACCCTGCCCGCCCGATAATGGCTAAAGTTCCATTGAGTTTAACCGATACAAAATACGAGAAGTTTAATACAAAAAACGATTGTCCCAAAGGGCTATGAAAATTGAATTTAATCCCAACGTCGGGGGTACCAACCCGGCACAACCTGTTTCCCCCAACCAGCCTGTCCCGCCCGCCGGTGACACCGCTTCCCTGGGCAATACCGACACCTTGAAGGCCGCGGTCAATAATATCTCCCTGGTGCGCGCGGACAAAGTGGCCGCTGCCACTGCGCTCGTCGCCGATCCCAATTTCCCGACCGACGCCATGCTCAAAGCAGTCGCCTCGGTTATCGCTAACAAGATCTGATAATCTGTCGTTTAACAGACCCCGTTTATGCCCGTTGCCAATCCATGGAATTCCTACCGGCAGGTCGCCACCCAAACCGCCCCTCCCGGACAATTGATCCTGATGCTTTTTGATGGCGCCCTCCGGTTCCTGGATCGTGGCCTCGCCGGATTCTCCTGCACCGACCCCGGCGAAGCGAACATGACCATCCATAACAATTTTCAACGCACCGTCAACATCATCCGCGAATTAAACCGGGCCGTGGATCGCAAAAACGGCGGCGAATGCGCGGAAACCTTCCACCGTCTGTACGATTATTTTGAGCGCAAAATTCTCGAGAGCAACCGCTCGAAACGGCCCGAGGGCGCCCGCGAGGTAGTCAAACATTTGACCGTTCTGCGCGATGCCTGGGCTCAGATGCTCGCCGCGCAGACTACCCCGGTTGACCAAACGGCCCAACCAGCCCTCACCCGCTAATTTTTCCATGAACGCCGACCGCGACCTCAAACACAGCTACCGCGAATGGCGCCGCCTCGCCGAAGCCGAGGGCGAAGCCATCCGCGCCGGCAACTGGATGCTGGTCTTCGATTGCCAGAACGCGCTCCGCCAACTCCAGCCGCGCATTATCCGCCAGACGGAAGCGGCCAGACACGAATGGGCCACGCTGGGTTTGGACGCCGAGACGATGGAAGACGATCTCAACGGCATCATCCATTCGTTGATCCAGCTTGAACGGCACAACAACTCCTTGATCCACGCCCGCCGCGCCATGGGACAGGAGGAATTGGCGAAATTGGAAATGGCCAGCCTGATCCTCCGCCGCATCCAGCGCAGCTATGCGCCCGTCAGTTCCACCGGCTGGAGTTCCGTCTCCTGACCGCCAATCGAGCATTTGGTGCCGGGACTCTCAACTCTCCCCTCCCCTCACTCTCAACTATTCCAGAGAGTGCGCCTTCGTTCTTCTTCCTTCACCGGGGGAATTTATAGATGCAGGTCTGCCGGTAGATTTCCCCGGGGCGCAAGATGACGGAGGGGAAATTCGGTTGGTTGACCGAATCGGGAAAGTGTTGTGTTTCGAGGCAAAATCCGCCGAATTTTTCGTATCGCGCGCCCCCGCGTCCAGCAAAGCCGTTGAAATGCTTGGCGGTGTAAAGCTGCACCCCCGGCTGCGTGGTCCATGTTTCCATGACGCGACCGGATTGGGGGTCCCGCGCCCGCGCCGCCAGCACCAGATTTTTGCCACCGCCATTGATGACAAAATTGTGGTCGTAGCCCGTGCCCACTTGCGGAAATTTTGCCATCTGCAAGCCGATGATCGTTGGCGTGGTGAAATCCATTCCGGTGCCTTTGACCGGCTTGATTTCTCCCGTTGGAATCAATGCCGAATCCGTGGGGGTATAAAAATCGGCGGCAAGCATTAATTCGTGATCCAGGATGGGTCCGTGGCCGGCGAGATTGAAATAGCCGTGGCTGGTGAGGTTGACGGGCGTCGGTTGATCCGTCGTGGCCGTGTAGTCGAGGCGCAATTCATTGGCTTCGGACAAAGTGACGAGGACCTTCGCATCGAGATTTCCGGGAAAGCCTTCTTCGCGGTCCCGGCTCAAATAGGAAAACTCCACCGCGCCATTTTTTTCCGAGGCGCGCCAAACGACTTTGTCGAACCCCTGCTTGCCGCCATGGAGTTGATTGGCGCCCTCATTGGCCGTGAGTTTATAGGTTTTGCCATCGAGGGTGAATTGCGCTCCGCCGATGCGGTTGGCCACGCGGCCACAAACCGGGGCGAAATAGCTTTGGCGCAGGTAACCGTCCAAATCGTCGAAGCCGAGGATGATGTCGGTAACCTGGCCGCGGGCATCCGGCACTTTGAGCGAGGCGATTCGCACGCCGTAGCTGATGAGTTGGCAAACGATGCCGTTTGCGTTGGCGAGGGTGAATTGCTCAACGGCGGCGCCGTCAGGCATTTTTCCAAAAATAGATTTTTGCAGTTTCATGCGGTGCGCAACAATTCGGCGATCAAACCATCCGTGGTGTGTTCTCTGGCCTCAACGTGCGGCGCGAGATTGAGCGCGCGAACCGCTTTGGCCGTTTCGGGTCCGATGACGGCGATTTTCATCCGCGGAAATTGGTCCATCAATTTCGGCAAATTGAACCGCGCGTGGAAAAATTCCACGGTCGAACCGCTGGTGAAAGTAAGCCAATCCGCGCCGGATTCCAGAAAATTTTTTGAAATTCCGCCGGGGTCCGCGTCCTCGGGAACCGTTTGGTAAATGCCGATATCATCGACAATGGCGCCAAATTCCTCCAAGGCGTTGGGCAGGTCGTCACTGGCGTTCTCGGCGCGGAAGAGGCAGACCTTCGAGTTTTCCAGGCTGCCATCCTCGGCCATTGCTTCGGCGACGTTTTTGCCAATGAAATCCTTGGGCATGGCGTTGACCTCCAAATAGAACGAGCGCACCGCCGCGGCGGTGCCCGGCCCGACAGCGGCGATCCTGGCGCCGCCGAAATCCCGCAAGTCCGGAAATTGTTTGAAGAACAAATCGAAAAAAGCCAGGACGCCGTTGGGGCTGGTGAACACGAGCCAGTCATAGGAATTGAGCGAGAGAAACGCGTCCACCAAATCGCTTTTATTGTCGGGAGGAATGCCTTTGACGACCGGGATTTCCAGGACTTCGGCGCCGAGCGCGGAAAGTTTTTGGGCGAACCTGGCCGCCTGCAACCGCGACCGCGTGACGACAATGCGTTGGCCGGAGAGCGGACGTTGTTCCGCCCAATTCAATTTTTCGCGCAGCTTCACGACGTCGCCAATGATGGTCAGGGCCGGCGGCGACAGTTTTTTCTCATGGGCCAGCGCGGCGATGGTTTGCAACGTTCCAGAAACGGATTTTTGCCGGCCGAGCGTGCCCCATTCCACCACGGCCACGGGAGTTTCAGGGGGCATTCCGTGCGCGATGAGCGATTTCGTCCAACCCTCCAGTTTATCCGTTCCCATGAGGGCGACCTTGGTGCCGGGGATTTTGGCAATCTGTTCGTAGCGCAGATTGGTTTTGGCATCGGCGGGATTTTCGTGCGCGGTGAAAACGGTGAAGCTGGAGCAATAATCCCGATGGGTCAGCGGGATGCCGGCATAATTGGGGACGGCCACAATCGAGGACACTCCGGGCACGACCTCGAATGGAATTTTTGCCGCCGCCAGGGCTTCGGCCTCTTCGCCCCCGCGGCCAAAGATGTAAGGATCGCCGCCTTTCAAGCGCACGACCAGTTTTCCTGCCTGCGCGCGGGAAATCATCATTTGATTGATCTGGTTCTGGGAGACTTCCGAGCGTTTGCCGCGGGAAATGAGTTCTGATTCCGGGCGCGCCAGCCGCAGCAACGTCGGATTGACCAGCAGGTCGTAAATGACCGTGTCGGCGCGACGGAGCAAATCGGCGCCGCGCAACGTCAGCAATTCCGGGTCACCCGGGCCTGCCCCGACAAGATAGACTGTGCCCTTTCGTTTCATTTTCATCATTTTAATGAAATCAAGCGCGCGCGCAATTTGTTTGAAAAATCGACGAACCGGGCGCGGCGAAAGGTCCACTCTTCGCAGGATGACGTGTTAATTCGCGATAAAACGTGTCGCGCAAAAACACGCAAATTTACGCAAATTCGCGCAAAAAAGTTTCGCTGTGCCGGAGAAAAAAACACAGAAAACAGAAAGCAGAATCCGTCTGCGCTACGCTTCGCCGCGACGAGAGCAGAAATTGCGCGGGGCATTTTGGTGGAGATCAAGGCTGCCCTCGACCCGGTCTCCAGATTTTTTGCGCTGGCTTTCATCACAGCGATTTAAGCACGGAACGAAGAAAGCGTAAAGTTATCCGGAAACAGAAGATGACAGTTTTTGTGTGATGTGGTTTTCTACAAATAGGTCGCGCCGACGGCGCTGACAGGAGTGCGCTGCATGTCCTTATGCGCCAAAATTTTATACGCCAAGCAAGCGCCATTCCCCTTTCAGGGTGGATGAAGAAATATGTCTCGCGCCCGGCAATTCTTGCCAGGGAGTTCCCCGCCTAAAGGGAATTCGAATGGCGCAAAGTCGAAAATTCTCCCATTTGCCTGATCTCCTCCAGTTTTACTGGCTCTTTCCCATCTGTTTCACCAGATCATTATATTTGGCCACGACGTCATTCCGGTCCTTTACTTCGTCGTTGTATTTTTGCGCCAGGCCATTGTATTGGGCGGATAGGTTGGTGAGGGCTTCGTTTTGCTTTTCGATGCCGGCATAGGCGTCCTTCAATTTCGCCGTCAGCGTATCCACGGCAGATTTATATTGAGCGACTTCATTGGTGAGGTTCCCGTTCTCAAATTGGAACCGCTCGATTTCCGCCTTCTGCGATGCCACCAGTTGCTCGTTGGTGGCGGCCTCGGCTTTGATTTCGGAAAGGCGCGCATCCATCTGGTTGACCTGGCCATTCAACGCGGCGATGGAATTGGTGTCGGCCTGGATGGTTGCGTCGCGCTGATAGACCATCTGATTCAAGGTTTGGATTTCATTGCGCTGGACGGTCTGCTCGTACCATTGAAAGACACACAAACCGCAAAGGCCAAGGGCGAGAACAATCAGGAGGTTTTGTTGGAAATTTTTCATGGGTTTGATTCGGAAGCGGCGTGGACGGCGATGGCCACATTGTGAATGCCGGCGCGTTTGACCAGGTCCAGCACGAACATCACCGACCCGTGCGTGGCGTCGTTCGCGCCGGTGATATAGACCGGCAAATTCGTATTCTGGCTATAACGATTCGTCAGCATCGAAAACAACACAGGAAAGGCGATGCTTTTATCATCCACGGAAACCTGGCCGTCCTTGTTCACGTTCAAATTGACCATGTCGGGTTTTTGGGTGGAGGTGGCCAGCGTCGCCGTCGGCAGGTTCGCCTTGAGGGTCCGCACAATTTGCATCTGCAAACTAATCATCATGAACGACGCCAGCAGGAAAAACATGATGTCGATCAGCGGAATGATTTCCAGCCGCGACTTCTTTTCGGCGATGGGTGAACGGATTTTCATTCGCGGTTTATTTTGAATGGTTGTCCGTCATGAACGCGACATTTTGGATGCCCGCGGCGCGGACGGTTTGATAGACCTTCACCATGTCGCCGTGCAACGTGTCGCGGTCGCCGCTGATATAGACCGGCAGGTTGGTGTCGGCGGCGAAGCGGTTGCTCAAGACCGAGCCAAGCTCCGCCAGCGAAATCTCGTTTTTTTCCAGCCAGACCCCGCCTGATTTGTCCACCGCGATATTGACCATGTTCGGTTTGTAATCCTGTTGCGATTCCGCCGCGGACGGCAGGTTGACCTTGATGTTGGCCGTGCGGCTCATCTGCAGGCTGATCATCATGAACGACGCCAGCAGGAAAAACATGATGTCGATCAGCGGAATGATGACAATCCGCGAGCGGCGTTTGGGAATGGGCGAGGGAATCCTCATTTATAAATGACTAATGACGAAACTCTAACCCGGATATTTCATAGTGGGCATGAAACGCCAGCAGACCGGAGCGCCGACATGTTGTCGGCTTGGGCTTTCGGAACGCCAAAGCCGGTTGCAAACCGGCGCTCCGGCCTTGCGGGCGTGAAATATCCGGGCTAATGACGAAAGAATGACGAAGCCCGAATAACGAATGATGTAATGAATGCCGGAATTTCATTCGACCTTCGACATTTGTTATTGGAAATTCCATGGTCATTCGGATTAAGGATTTAGTCATTTTTAATGGCTGGTGGCCTGTCCCGGCGGCGTGGGTTTGTGCAAATGAACGGTGTCCCCGGCTTTCACCCCGCCGCCGACCAGCACTTCCACGTTCGTCGCGGCCGTTTCCAAATCGAACTGCAACTGCGCCACCCGGGCGGTGAAATAATTGAATGGAATCAGCGAGAAAATCGCGATGGCCAGACCGCAGGCGGTGGCGATCAACGCCTCGCCGATGCCGCCAGTGACCGCGGTCACCGACAATTCCGCGCTGCCGATATGCAGGAACGCGCGCATCAATCCCGTGACGGTTCCCAACAGGCCCAACAACGGCGCCAAGGTGACCAGCGTGTCCATCACCGTGAGGAAACGCCCGGCGCGTTTCAATTCGATGCCCGCGGCCAGTTGCAACGCCCCCAACAGCGAGCCATGCGCATGACCCACGTGGGCCAGGCCGTGGCGAATGACCCGGATGAGCGGGTCTTCCGAATTGGCGGCGATTTGCGTGGCGGCGGCCACATCGGAATTTTCGAGGGCGGCGAGGATTTGTTCGAGTTTCTGCGGGTCGCGCTTTTGGCCTTCGCGCCACCACCAGAAGGCGCGCTCGCCGACGACCGCCACGGCGACGAGGGCGCAGATGAGGATCGGCCACATGACGGGGCCGCCTTGGAGAAAGAATTGGAAGATGATATTTGCGAGCATAGTGGATTTTTTTGGGTTAGTAGTTCAGTTGCAATTTGTAAGTAATGGTGGTTTGAAAAACGCGCGTGCCGGCATTGACCGGCAAATGCCAGTGATTTTTAATGAATTCAACTGTTGCCTGATCGAGAAAGGGAAAGCCGGAGGTTTCCTTGACGTCCACCGAAAGGACATTGCCCGCGGCATCGCCCGTGAGCAACAGGACAATTGTCCCCTGCTCGCCATGTTC
Organism: Limisphaerales bacterium; assembly: GCA_052140285.1. Lineage (GTDB taxonomy): Bacteria > Verrucomicrobiota > Verrucomicrobiia > Limisphaerales > UBA11358 > UBA11358. The sequence goes on from JBKQUF010000063.1 coordinate 11,128, forward strand.
CATTGCCATTTGCGGATACGGCGGATAAGGGCGTTCTCCCCCCGTCCCCGTATTGTTGACTGAGCTGATCGACGACTGCGTTTCCAATGGTTGAAGCGGCGGCGCCGATGCCAATGCCGCCGGCGCGATGAGCGTGCCAATCGTTGGAACGGAAAAACTGATGTTTGGCGCGCTGGGAATGGCCACCACCACGCGCGGTTGATTGTCTTCCTCCGTCGGTTGTTTTTTGGGGACAATCATCTGCGGCGGCAAGATCGTGGGAATGACGACGATCGGAACGATTTCGCGAATGGGCGGCACCGCCTGGATGGAAATGATGCCCCGCCGCGCGCCGACAACCCCGATGAGAAGAAAGAGGAGGCAAATCGAATTGACCCAGGCGAGCTTTTGGTTTGGCTCACGCCGCGCGGAGGTCAGCGAGAAACGGGCCAGCTCGCTCGTCAGTTCGTAGGTTGTTGGATTTGCCGCCATACCGGTCGTTCAATCATTCGACAGATTTGCCAGCGCCGCCAGCAATTGGCTGCTTGCGGCCAGCAGGAATCCGGCAAAAAACAGCCAACGGCACCAAAATAACAAACCTGCTTTCCGATCGTTTAATTTCGCGTTGCGCTCCCTGTTTTTTAAGAGCAATTGGATGAGCGCCTGGGCCGCCGCTTCATCCGCCACGCTTTCCGGCTTCAGGTTTTCCCACAGTTTGTCTTCCCGCGGATAACCGGCATGTTTCTTGATCTGCATACTGCAAAATCCAAAAAACAAAGAAAGACTCAATATCGCCATCGCCAGAAAACACAAAACCTTGCCTGATGAGGAAGGAGATTCCAATAAATTCGGAACGTTCAAAAGCTGGAACCCCGCCACAATGATGATTCCCGCCGTGAATTTCTCCCCGCTTCCATTCAGTTCTTTGGTCCGCTCGTTTTCGGCGGCCAGCGCCTTTTCAGCGGCTTCTTTGATGATCAAGGTCTTGTTCATTTATGTCGCCGCCAGCATATAACAATTTTGGCGGTCGTAAAATATTGGAGAGCTGCGCCGGAGGAACAACGCGGCTCTCCAACTGTGTTTTTACCGGTTCAGAAGACCAGGGTCAATGAACCAAAGAAACCAATGCGCTCACCGTATTGCGGGGCGTTGACCCCCACGCCGGTGCCGCTGCGGAGTTCATAGCTGTTGTCCGTGACGTTCACGACATCAATCCGCGCCTTCAACATGTCGCCATGCGGGATTTTGAAATCCTGTTCCGCGCCAAGATTGAGGGAGTAGTATTGCGGCACGCTCGCGCCATTAGGAACGGCATCGCTGGGGTCTTCGGGCAATGGCCCCCCGTCCTGCCTTAGCCCGCTGCCGTAAATCGCGTCGGCATAAAACAGCGATTTGCAACTCTCCGATTCGGTCAGCAGATAAGACACGCCGAAGTTGCCGGACAGCCGTTGATCGTGATCCAGATAAATCCAGTGGGTATTGACGTAATCCACCGTTGCTTGATCGGGCCAAAGGAATTGCGCCGAGGCGGTGCCCCGGCCGTAGGCCTGCGACCAGGCGAGGTTGGCGTAGGCGGAAAAACCACCCTGATTGTAAGACGCCGTGCCTTCAATGCCATAAACACGTCCTTCGTTATAGTTAAACGCCGAAAGGATGAGTGATTGCCCAAACAACCCGTCGTCAATCTGCTCCTGGGCGTTCTTATAGTATCCATCCAGGCCCACTTGGAAGTGTTTGGTGACTTTTTGCGAAATGCCGGCGTCGAAATAATTGGCACGTTCGGCCTTGACGGTGCTGTCCTGTTGGATGGTGGACTGGCCCGAGGTGTTGTTGAAAGCCGCGATGTTACCCGACGGCACGTTTTCCAGCGGGGGCGGCGTGAAATAACGCGAGTAACCGGCGTGCAGCGTCGTTGAATCCGTCGGCTGATAGACCAAGTTGACGCGCGGGCTGGGTTGGTTTTCCTTGTCAAAGGTGGCATAATACTCGTCAAACCGCTCGCCGTAGTTGAGCGTGACTTCGGGGAGAATTTTCCATTCATCCTGCAAATAAACGCCCGCATACAAGGCATGCGAAACGCTGTCCTGAATGACGGGAGGATTCGGCGGGCCGGTTGGATTTCCGTTGCTGTCCACCGGAAAAACTGTCGTCGTATTGCCGTCGGAAAGGTATTCGTCCAGCAACATCGCGCCAGCGCGAATGGTGTGCTTGTCTCCAGCTTCGTAGCTGGCGTCGAACTGTAATCCCTCGGAATAGAGAATGCGGTCAACGTCGCTCGCCTCGCCGTTGAGATAGAGGTCGCCATAGGGATCAGGCTCAAAATGCACGCCACTGAGGCGGTCATACCCCGCCAACTGATAATTCAAATTCCCCGTGGACTGCTGATAGGCCGCGACGGCATAATAATTTTGTTCGATTTGATTTTCATTCAAGTCTGTCGAGTCGAAAGTACTCGGAGGGAGATCGGTTGCCCACGGCACGGCTGTAGGATTGTCGGATGTGGGCGAGTTGCCCGGCGAAAGACCCGCCGTATCGGGAATTTGAAAGGTGCTGTAAGACGCACTGCCCATCAGGGTGACGCGGCTCGTGTCGCTCAAGAGACGGGACGCATAAATGAAGGATTTATATTGGTCCGTTTTGTCGTGAATGGCGCTGGCGTCGCCCGTCGTATTCTCCAGGCCGAGGTCATTCTGATCGAAACTGCCGTCGGCGAAGTAATCCCATTTTCCCGACGTGCCGCCGTATTCAAAACTCGGACGGAAGGTGTTGTAACTGCCGCCGTAGATTTCGCCTTCGCCGCCGTTGATAAACTCGCCGGTTTTGGTCTGAATATCGATGACGCCCGCCGTGCGGAAGCCGTATTCCGCCGGGAGGGAGCCATCGATGAGTTGGATGGACTCGACAAAGCGCGGGTCGAGTTCCAGCCCGAACCCACCGGTGATACCTTCCGGCAGGAGCACGCCGTTGATGCGATATTGCAAATTCGCGTGTTCGCCGCGGACGTGCAAATCGCCGTTCACCGCCGAATCCTCCGCCACGCCCGGCGAACGCAGGATGACCTGGTTCATCGGCGCGTTGTCCCCCTGGGATTGCATCTCAATCTGCTCCGCGGTGTGGGTGTACACCGTGGCGCCGACCGCCGGCAGGATCTGGCTCCGAGCCTGGTTCAACTGCCCGACGACGGTGATGTTGCCCAGATTGGCGACATTCGTCGAAGTTTCGGCCACCGAATTTGTTTCGGCGACGCTGGTTTGCGCCAGCGCCGTCCCGCCGCAAGACAAGGCGACGAGCGAAATGACCGACCAATACAATCTGCTTTCCCTTTTTCTCCTCGAAAACTGTTTCAATTGTTTCATATTTCAAAAAGGTTAATTTTCAATTTCCGCGAATTTATACAAAATCGCGTTGGCGCGCGCCTTGCGCAGCCGCCGGAATTTCAGCCAACGGAAAATTTCAGGCGCAGCAATTCGCCTGAACGAACGGATTGAGGACAGGGTGAATGGCGGGTGGCGCGCGCCCCGGAGGCAAATGTTCAAGATCCCGGCTGATGACCCGAAACTCAATTTGAGGCGCGGCGATCTCAATCCAGGACACCGGCATGACCGGGGGAACGTCGGCGACTCCCACATCCACGTGGCCCAGCGCGATGGCCACCACCGCGCAATCGTCATCGTCCGGGACCGACCCCCCGTGAAGCCAGGCATGCAACGGCGGGCACACCTCCGCGGCGCTCACCAATAACCACACGGCCAGTGTCAATCCACCGGCCGCGCGGTGCAAATATCCGCGCGTTCGGCGATTGAAATGGGGCCGGTCGTATCGCAAATCGTTTGCAATATAGCAAGCATCGTGCCGGGCGCAAGCACTTTTTATGAGAAATACTTCTGGAGAATGCGGCGGCCTGTTAAGGCCAGCAAGAGGTTTTGATAACGGAGGCAAATTACACGACGACTAAAACGGCATATCATCTGTAGGAACGTCATCTGGAGGATGAAGAGCAGCCTCTCGGGCGTCAATTTCCGGAACAATTTGGCCCGGTTTGGGGGGATCATTAGGACTTGGAACGTAATGCTGTATAGATGGGTAAAGCATTCCTGCTCGTTGTATCAATGTGTTTGCCAGGCGTGTAATTGGAGTTTCCCCCGTTTCAAAAATTTCCCCAATTATAACACGCTTTATCGGATCACAAAGATATGCGAGGTCGTGATCTAAAACAGAGTTATCCGAGGTAGCTCGTTCCTCGCAACCCTTGGACTGAATGATTAAATGCCGCTGGGATTTTAGCGAATTTCATTTTACAAAATCCGTGTTCATCCGTGGTTAATTATTGAGTTGTCCCGGTTGGGGAACAATCTCAATTTGCGGCCATAATCGGCAGTTGAGCAATCATTGGATTCGCAAAACAAACCGGCAGACAGCCTCGCTAATCAGGTAGAGAACGAAGAGGATGGCGGTAATCCAGAAGCTGGGAGGCCAACTGGTGAAGCAAGCGAGCAGAATTCCCATCCAAACGGCCAACAGCCCGATGACGACCGAAGTGATCAGCCCGGACCAAAAATTCCGGCAAAACCTTGTCGCAATGCCGGCCGGGCCGATGATCAGCGTGAACACCAGCAGGATGCCGACGACTTGACTGGCGAGGGTGACGGAGATTGCCAGAATCACCATGAAAATCATGGCCAGGGTGGACAACGAAACGCCACGCGCCTCGGCCAAATCCGGCTGCACGCTGGCGAAAAGAAGTTTCCGCGAAAAGAACAGCAAGGTTCCGAGGCTGATAGCGGAGAGAATCAGCGTTTGAATGATCTGGTAATGCGAGACGCCAAAAATATCCCCGAAGAGAATGGCCGTGGCCTGGCCCGCGAAACCTTTGGACAGCGTAAGAAACAGCGTGCCCACGCCCAGGCAAAGCGAGAGCGTCATGCCGATGGCCATGTCGCTGCGTTGCAGGCGGTTTCCCGTCGCGCCCATCATCATGCCCGCCAGCACGTAAATAATCAGCATCCCTTCCAGCGGACTCAAGGAGAACAAAACGGCTCCCGTCGCGCCGGTGAATCCGACGTGCGCCAGCGAGTGGGCGGCAAAACTGACTTTGCGGATGACGACAAAATAACCGACGGCCGCGCCGAGGACCGCGGCCAGCGAGCCGGCCATGAACGCGTTCCGCACGAAGTCATAAGACAAATAATAATGGATTTGTTCAATCATGGTGGGCGGCCTCCGTGACGTTGCCCTCGGCGGCAACGATGAAGATTTTTCCATCGGCGCGAACGACGTTGATTTCCGCGCCGTAAAGTTTGCTCAAGACCGCGCTGGAAATAATTTCGTCCGTCGAACCGATGGCCGCGCCGCCGCCCGCGACATACATCACGCGGTCCATCACGCCGAGGAGCGGATTGACATCGTGCGCGATAAACAGAATGGCGGCGCCGGTGGCCGCCTTGATTTTGGCGATGCACTCGACCATCCGCATTTGATTTCGCGGGTCCAGGCTGGCCAGCGGCTCGTCGAGGATGAGCAGGCGCGGCTGGCCGAGCAGGGCTTGGGCCAGGGCGACGCGCTGTTTTTCGCCGCCGGACAGGACCGAAAAGGGGCGGTCGGCGTATTCTTCCGTGTCCGCCAATTCAATGGCGCGTTTGACTTCGGCCCGCGCGGCGCGGGTGTTCCACGGCATTCCCCAGCGATTTCCGCCTTCCACAGCGGAGACCAGCGAGCGCGCGGTCAGGGCCGTGCCTTCCAGGCTCGCGCGCGATTGCGGCAGATAACCGATGCCCTGGTTCGCCCGCCCCGGCGGTTCGCCAAAAACTGAAATGGTTCCTGAAGCCAGCGGCGTGAGACCGAGAATACACCTCATCAAGGTGGATTTGCCCGCGCCATTCGGACCGAACACGCCGACGAATTCGCCCGGCGCGATTTCCGCGTTCACTCCGCGCAGAATTTCAAAGCCGCCCAGACGCACGCCGGCGTTCGTTATGGAAATCGCCGGTGTCAATGCTTTGCCTGCAAAACGGTCTCGATCTGGTTTAATTCCGCGAGCATCCAATCCGCGTAATCCTTGGCGCCAGGCGGCTGCGTTTCCGTGACACCGACGACGGCCACGCCCAGTTTTTTGGCGCTTTCCTGCATGCGTTGGGTCACCGGGTCCGTAACCTGGCTGTTATAGAAAAGTATTTTCATGGATTTATCATGCAGGCTCTTCTCGAAATCAGACGCCTGTTGAAA
>JBKQUF010000064.1:0-9654 GCA_052140285.1 Limisphaerales bacterium
TTGCCGGATGTCCCTGACGGGACAATTTGCGACGTTCCAACAGCGTGGAAGGATTTATATAAACTGACGGGTATCCGCCATTAAAAAACTGAACAAAAACAAAGAAGAAGAAATTTGTCTCACACCCGCGCTTCGACCCCACGTGGCGGGGTTCACGTGGCGGGGATGAATTTTTGCAGGAAAATAGTCAGGCCGAACAGGAACAGGAAGATTAAGCTTAACGGGCGCGGACAGAGGGGCGCGATGGCGAGCCAGTCCACAAACACGATTCCGGCGAGCAGGGCGGAAACAATGGGGCCGACGTTGGCTTCAGCGCGCTGGAAAATTGTCCGGACAGACCGGGCGACCCAGAGGACCAGGACGAGCGCCAAAAGCATGGCTTGTTTGCGCGCATCGCCGGTGTTCATGAGCGCGGCCAGAAAAACGGGAGTGGCCAGCAAAAACAGGGGCCAATGCGGGATCGGGCCGCGAAAACTCTCACGCCGGGCAACGTAGCTGAACCCGGCGACATAGAAGGCGAGTGCGATTCCACACCAGATGGACCAGCCCAGCAATCCGCCGGCCGCAGTGGTCCCGGCAATCACATACACCCAGAACCGGCACAGTCCCATCAGCCAGGGCGAGGCGGTGACGGCCTTATGCGCGAGGTCATAAACGACGATGCAGATGGCGAGGATGACGGCCAGCGCGCCGGCGGCTTTGCCGCAAAAAATCAATAACAGGATGCCCGCGGCCGACAAAGACCAGCCCCAGACCCAAACCCGGTCCAGGGTGATGGCCCCCGAGGGAATGGGGCGGGACGGGCGGCGTTGGCGGTCGAACTCGACGTCAAACGCGTCGTTCAAAAACATTCCGGCGGTATAGAGTGAACTGGCGCCGAGCAACAGGAGGGGCAATTTCCAGATATTTCCACCGCCGGAAAGCCACCAGCCGGCGAGACAATTGGACCAGATGGTCGGCAAATTGGAAACGCGGCCCAGAACGAGCAATGTTCGCATACGCGGCGGCATTATGTTTTAAGGTGCTGTTTCGGCGGATGAAACGAGGGATGACTATAAGTCATTGGCAAGGAATCATAAATAACAATTTACGCCAGGCCGCGGGCGGCGAGCATCCGGAGGGTCCACTGGTATTCGGCGGCAAGCTGGTCAACGACGTTTTGGGACTTCAGTTCCGGGGGCAGCACCTCCCAAGTGTAGGTTTCCATTTCCAGGTGCGGACACAATTTCGGGTCATGGGCGAGGAGGTCCAGAACGGCCAGCAAATGGTCGTTGGTGTTTTCCAGCGGAGGCGCGGCGGGGGCATGGAGGGGAACGTGAAAATGAACGCGCCATTCAGGCGGTTTTGAATTTTCGGTTTTTAATTCTGAATGGCTGGCGAGGGCGTCCGGCAGGTCCCGATAATATTGCAATTGGCCGTTTTCATCGCGCGCGATGACCTGATGCAAATAAGTATCGTCGGAAAACTTTTTCAAAAAGTCCCTGGTTCCGCCGGTGGCGGCGGTTTTCAGGGCGGAACTCAAATGGATTTTGCTGATTTTAATGCCGGCGTTGCGAAAGGCCGCGAGGGCGGCTTGCGGTTCCTCAAATTCAACGGCGAAATGGCAGCAATCGTAATTGACGCCCAGAAATTCATCAAGGCGGGGGTCCTGGGGCCGGTCATTTCGCATTTGCTCGAAAAACGAAACGGTCCCGGCGGTGTTTTCGAGGAGGCAGAGCGGTTCAGGCTCGAGGCCCAGGTGGAGGGGGCGTTTGGCTTGGGCGCTGAGTTCCGACAGGTGTTCGAGGCACCGCCAGAGATTGCGGCGGATGGATTCCTGTTGCGCGCCGGTTTGGATGAATTCCTTGAAGGAGCCGGGCAGGGTGCTGACGCTGCCTTCGACGCCGGAGGGAAGCAATTGGGCGAGCAGGTCAAACAGCAAATTGGTGTAATCGAGGCGTTCGGGCGAGGTCCAGTCGGGAAGATAAACTTGTTCCTTGACCCGCGCGCCATGGAATTGGCCGTGGGGGAAGCCGTTGACCGTGAAAACGTAGCAGGAATTTTTTTCGAGCCAGCGCTGGAATTCCAGAAGCGCCCGGGGATCAGCCAACTCCCGGGCGGCGGTGGCGCTCAAGCGCAATCCGATTCCGAACCAATCTTTTGGGCGCACCCGGGCGCGAACGGCCAGGGTGTATGTTTGCAGGGAATCCAGGGTTTCCGGCCAGGTTCGACCTCGATGGATATTCGTGCTATAAGTAAGATGCAAATTATGATTGAGTTTCATCGCCCGGCAAAATATAAATGATGTTTCAATAAGCGCATTGACACTTTTTGCGCGTGAGATTAGTTTAATACAAATTCAATTGACCAGGCCATGTTGATTCGCATCTCTTTGATAATTGCCATCCTCGCAGCCCTCGGCGCGGGGGTGGTGAACTTCGCGGTGGTTAAGGACAAGATCACCACACTGACCACCCAACGCGACGATTGGCACACCCAATACACCGACACCAATAACAAGTTGACCGCCACGACGCGAGACCTCAACAAGACCAAGGCGGACCTGACCCAAACGCAGGGTGAATTGGCCGATGCCCAGGCGGCGGAAAAAAAAGCCGAGACCGCCGAGGCCGCGCAACAGAAACGCGCCGACGATTTATCCGACCAGTTGACCAAGGTGACGGCGGCGCGGGACGATGCGCAGGCGCAATTGGCCGCTTACAAGGCGACGGGCAAGACTCCTGACCAAATTGCCGCCGTGGTAAATCAGATCAGGGAAGATCAAGACGAAATCTCCGCGATCACGCAGGAAAAGGCCGTTCTGACCCGCACCGTGGCGCGCTTGAACAACCAGATTATCCAGCTTACCGGCGGGCCGGATATGGTAGTTAAACTGCCGGCGAATCTTGAGGGGCGGGTGCTGGTGGTGGATCCGAAATGGGAATTTGTGGTTTTGGACATTGGCGACGACCAAGGGGTGCTTCCCGATGGCGAATTGCTGGTCAGCCGCGACGGCAAACTGGTGGCCAAAGTTATTGTCCGCAGTGTGCAGAAGGACCGTTGCATCGCCAATATCGTGCCGGGCTGGAAGTTGGGCGATGTGTTTGAAGGCGATATGGTGACTCCGGCGAATCCGGCTTCTTGAACGGTTTTGCGAAATGAAGTTGCGCGCCAGGCATTTGTTTCTGTTCTTCACGCTGGGCTTGGTGTTGATTGGCGCCGGCGGCTGCAAGACCAACCCACCCTCCAACAGTTCCGTTCGACCCTGGAATGCGCCGCAGGACTGGAACAGCGGGATGCCGATCCAGAACGAGCAGCACAATTGATCAGCGGATGTCGATCGACTGCGTTGGGGTCAGGATAACATCCATTTTCACGTCCAACCCTTCCGCGGGAACGGCTTCGACGAATTGTTCCTGAAAGGCGATGCCAATTTTTTTTCCGCGAAAATTCTCCAGGAGGCGGTCGTAGTAGCCCTTTCCCCGGCCAAGCCGATGGCCGCGCAGGTCAAACGCCACGCCGGGGACCAGCGCCAAATCCAGGTCCGCCAAAGGGACCTCGATGCAGCCGGTGGCCGGCTCGCGGATGCCGAACTGGCCGGAGAGAATATCGACCTGAAGATTTTTGAGCCGGCGCGATAGGTAACGCCGCCGGCTGGCATCGAAACAGGGGAGGGCGACGACTATTCCGCGGTTGACTGTCTCCTCGAGCAACGGCCATACATCCACTTCTTCCGGCAGGGGCGCATAGAACAAAACGGCATGGGACTGCCGAAAGAAGAGATGCTCCTTCAACCGGGCGCGAATTTCTTCGGAGTCCGCCTTTCGTTGCGCCGGGGAAAGATGTTTGAGCGCGGCGGAGATGTTCCGGCGCAGTCCGGCCTTGGAGTTTTGACCGTTCATTTCTGGCCGCCGGGCGCCCGGCGTTCCTCCCGCAATTTGGAAAAGGCCGCGCGCCATTTTTCCACGCGCTCCTTGATTTTCTTTTCCACCCCCTGATCGGTCGGCTCGTAATACGTTTTATCAACGCCCAGGTAATCTTGGGCAACAAAGTGGCCTTCAAAATCGTGCGAGTATTGATAGCCTTCGCCGTGGCCGAGGCGTTGCGCGCCCTGGTAGTGGGAGTCGCGCAAGTGCCGCGGCACTTCCAGCGTGCGGCCGGACTCGACATCGCTCATCGCCGCGCCAATGGCCGTGACGGTGCTGTTGCTTTTGGGCGCGGTGGCGATGTAAATCGTCGCCTCGGCCAGGGGAATTCGCGCTTCGGGCCAGCCGATGAATTCCGCCGCCTGGAAGGCCGCGTTGGCCAGCACCAGCGCCATGGGGTCCGCCAACCCGACGTCTTCAGCGGCGTGGATGACAATGCGCCGCGCGATGAAGCGCGGGTCTTCGCCGGCGTGGATCATTTTCGCCAGCCAATAGAGCGCGGCGTCCGGGTCGCTGCCGCGCATGGATTTGATGAACGCGGAAATGGTGTCGTAATGCGCGTCTTCGTTGTCATAAACAATGGCTTTTTTCTGGATGCTTTGCTCGGCGACCGCCAGGGTGATGCGGACCGCGCCGTCCGGTTCCGGCGGAGTGGTGAGCGCGGCGATTTCCAGTGCGCTGAGGGCCTTTCGCGCGTCGCCGTCGGAAATTTTGGCCAGGTGCCGGAGCGCATTTTCATCGGCGGAAATTTTCAAATAGCCCAGGCCGCGTTCCTCGTCCTGCAAGGCGCGTTGCAGGAGCAGAAACAAATCGTCCCCGGTGAGCGGCTGCAATTCGAAGATTTGGGAGCGCGAAACAAGCGGTGAATTGACAAAAAAGAAGGGATTGTGGGTGGTAGCGCCGATCAGTTTGACGGCCCCGCTTTCAACGTCGGGCAGCAAGACGTCCTGCTGGGCTTTGTTGAAACGATGGATTTCGTCGATGAACAAAATGGTGGAAGCGCCGGTATTTTCGCGGCGGTTGGCGGCGGCGGAGAGAACGCGGCGCATGTCGGCGACATTGGATTCCACGCCGCTTAAACGCTCGAACCGGCTTTTGGTCTGGCGCGCGATGATTTGCGCGAGCGAGGTTTTACCCGTGCCCGGCGGGCCGAAAAAGATCAGGGATTGGATGCGGTCGGCCTCAATGGCCCGGCGCAATAACTGGCCCGGGGCGAGAATGTGAGATTGGCCGGCAAATTCATCGAGGTTGCGCGGACGCATTCGCGCCGCCAAAGGCTGGTGGCGCGGCGATTTTTCCGCAGCCGGCGCGGAAGTTTCCGGCGGTTGATTTTCAACCGAAGGAGAAAAGAGGTCGTCGCGCGGCATGGAGGGAAAATAGCACCGGGCGGCGGGTTGCCCAAAACAAAAAAGCCCGCGAAGCGCGGGCTTTCTTCGCCCCGCCATTGCCGTGTGCGACATGTATCCTTTGAACTTGTTTTGCAACAAGTGGAACTCGCGTGACGGCTTTCGGCTTCCAGTGAAGGCATGTCGGCCACCGCCAATACTCGCTCCGGGATTCGTATAACTACGGTTCAAGGACTGTAGCGAATCACGTACAGGGCAGGGAAAATGTTAAATCAATTCAAAGAGCAAATTAACTTCGACTCTGTTATCGGACGACCCGCGAAATTCTTCAAGAAAATTTTTTTAAAAAATTTATCGCGCCCCCCTTGACAATTCCATCGCGTGAATTCCGAAATCATCTCCCGCGTCTCCCTTTCCTAGCCGGCGGCCCTCCCCGTGGTTTGAATTTTCGCACCGGTTCGATGGTTTGCGGACGCGCTTTCGGGGCCAGGATGATGGGGCAGCCTTCGTAGCCGAACGCTTTGCGGAGTTCGCCGGCCAGATATTTTTTGTACTGGTCGGAAAACAACTCGTCCTTGTTCACAAAGAGCAAAAAGGTTGGCGGCGCCTGCCGGACTTGGGTCGCGTAAAAAAATTTCAACCGATGGCCGAGCGCGCTGATTGGCTGGCGGCGCTCCACAGCGTCACGGAGCGTTCGATTCAAAATTGCGGTCGGGATTTTTTTCTGCAACTGCGAGGCGACATAGCGAATCGCCTCCAGCAAGCGCTCCAGGTGAAAACCCGATTTGGCCGAGGTGAAAATCACCGGCGCGTAATCCAGGAAGAACAGTTTTTTCTGCACCCACGCGCCGAATTCCATCAGGGTCGAAAGCTCCCGGTCCTGACCCTCGCGCCGCTGCTTTCTCTCCCGCCGCGCAATTTCCTCCTGGCGCGCCTGGCGGACTTCCTCGTCGAACAGGTCCCATTTGTTGACGACGACAATGCAGGCCCGGCGATTTTCCACGATCCGGTCGGCGATCTTCTTTTCCTGCTCGGTGATTCCGGCTTCGGCGTCCAAAACCAGAATCACGATGTCGCAACGCGCGATGGAATCTTCGGCGCGCTGGACGCTGAAAAATTCGACCGAACTGTCGATGCTGCGTGTTTTGCGGATGCCGGCGGTATCGATCAAAACATATTTTTGCCGGACACCTTCGTTCTCGATCTCGAACGGCACGTCAATGGCGTCGCGCGTGGTGCCGGGGATGGGCGAAACGATGACGCGTTGGGATTGGGTGAGGGCATTGATGATGGAAGACTTCCCGACGTTTGGCCGTCCAACGATGGCCAGTTTTAAAGGCCCGGCTTCCACCGGTTGCTCTTTTTGGGGTTCCGATTCCGGCCCGGCATCCGTGTCCGTCTCCGGATTGGCCGGAGGCAACCCTTCGGGGAGCGGATTCACCGCGGCATCCATGAGGTTGTCAATGCCTTCGGCGTGAATGGCGCTGACGGGAAAGACTTTTTCAAATCCAAGCTCGGAAAATTCCGCGAGGCCCTTGTCAGCCAGGCCGGTATCGACTTTATTGACCGCCACCAGCACCGGTTTGCCGCTGCGATGCAATTTTTTGGCGACTTCCCGGTCAAGCGGCACCACCCCTTCCTGGACGTTGACGACGAGAATGATGACGTTGGCGGATTCAATCGCCAGTTCCACCTGTTCAAAGGCGGCTTTGACGATGACGTCGTCCGATTTTTCCCCGCGCAAGAGGCCGATGCCGCCGGTGTCCACGAGTGTAAAACTTTTTCCGCGCCATTCCGCCTCGGCGGTGACGCGGTCGCGGGTCACGCCGGGCTGGTCGTGAACGATCGCAATGCGCCGTCCGGCGATGCGATTGAACAGGGCGGACTTGCCGACATTGGGGCGTCCGACGATGGCGATGGAATTTGACACGGCGACAGCATGGCGGAATTTGCGGGCGCGCGGAAGGGCATTCTGGTTTTCGTTTGAGGTGCGGGAAACAAATCTCCCCACGAACCGCAAGAGACAAAAAGGGAGGGTGGCGATCATTCTCACCCCTCACCCTCAATCCCTCTCCCCGTAGAGGGGAGAGGGAGGTCGCGATTGGATGCGGCAAGGAACGTTGGGGGTTCAGGGGGCAAGGCGCGAATCTTTCGGGGGAATCTCACCCAAAACTCACTTTGCGTGGCTGACCGCTCGCGATTTACCGGCGCTGGCTTATCTCAGTGTGAAGTCACGTCGGATTTGTCTGGCTCTGATGCATCATTGGAATTCCTCCGGTGATCGCGCAAGTAATCAAAAACAATGGTGGCATACGTCAGGAGGCCGACAATAATGCCCCAGATAACAGTATAAATGAAAGCTGCCGCATCATCCGAAAAATGCGCTCGAAGCCACTGTATCGGAAAAGCAACCGGTGTGTTGGGATGCTGCACTGCCAAAAGAAAAGGAATAAGGTAAATGCCTATCAAACCTGCGACAAAGAAAATGAGTTTTGCAACCAATCCGGTGAAAGTGAAGATTAACACAGCAACGTCGCGCTTGCTCTCCGGACAATGTCGCAAAACCCACGGCGCTCTCTTTACTCGCAGGCGTTGCTTCATGCCAATTGGCGTGTTGAGAATAGAACGCAATGAGCGCATAAATACGGTCAGCAACTAACAGACAGTGGACGGCGAGTTTTGGAGCCTGTCACTCATGGCACGTAGCGTAGACCGGGTTTAATCCGTTGTCGAGCATAACCCAAATCCGTTTATGCGTGAGCGCATCTCAGGGGAGCAAATGGCAGAATATGTCGCCCCCGACGGGGCTAAGATATTTCCGGCTTGGTTACTACAAATAGGCCGCGCCTACGGCGCTGGAAACGTGGTGTTGGCCGTCCCAACCGCGTGTCCCCAGCCCCCGTTTGGGGGCGATAGATTCCGTGACAAAACCGAGGGGCGCTCGGGCCGTCGTTTTTGAAAATTTCCAATTTGTTTTCGTTGTTTTCCAATCATTGTTCCTCATGTTAGTTTTCAATCGTGAGCGCAGCCGTTCAATTTTTGACGAATGAAAAAGGGAAAAAAACACAGCGATAGATGCTGTCTCGATCCACATACAAGCTGCCCGGCAACCGGTGTTGGCGTCCCCAGCCCTCGAACACATCGTAGCTGGCCCGGGTCGTTTCTTCCTCGGAAAACCGCGCCCGCATCCGTGGGCTTCACTTGGCCCATATCGCGGACCGACATCGCGGCGCGCACAACTCATCCACCTGGGCATCGGTAAGCAACGGACACTCAGCCGGTTCCTCCGGCATGGCCTCCCAATGCCAGCCTACCGGAAATTCAGTCAGCCATTTTTCGACAACGCACCAGCGAACCACGTTGGCCAAAGCGGTAACCGCGATGTCAATGGTGCGGCCGGAAACGGTCCGCTTTTCTTTCTGGGCCAACTCCTTGCGCCAGACGGCAAAATCCTTCAGGAATTTGGCGTCAAAATTCTCGGGCGCAATGAGAAGATCGGGCTTCCATTTCGCCCATTTTTCAGGCTGCGGTCCTCGCGTTTCCAAGTTTTGGGGTCCTTCCTGGCAAGAGTGTCCCGATCCTTCTGGATTTCTCCACACCGCCTCCTTCAGAGTGTGGATGCCGGCATTTTGGCTTATTTTTTAGGCCTCTCCCTTCTCCGCTTTTCCTCCGTTTCGGCGGGCGTGAGAAACTCGCCGGACTTGATCTTCAATTTCAAAACTTGCCTGGCGGCCGCGGCATCGGCTACAGTGGCGCCATGCAGCGGAACTTGACCAATCCAGCCGCGGACCTGGACCTGGGCGTAATAATTCCCGTTACGTTCCCAGAGTCCACGGACGCATTCGTTGCGCCGGTTGAACACCGGATTGTACTTCAGAGAACGGTCAATTTCTTTGGTTGCGCTTGGCGTGTCATTTTGCAAATGCAAGCACGGCGTCAAGCGTAAATATAAGAAATGCGCTGTAAACAATGGTTTGCCAGAGTAGCTCAGGGGTAGAGCAGAGGACTCATAAGCCTTTGGTCGGGGGTTCAATTCCCTCCTCTGGCACCATCTTTAAAAAACCGGGATCAGGTGTGAGTTCACCCGGCGCAAATCATCCTGGCTCCGCCAACCCGGCGGATGTGACCGCGATTCCGCTTTCGACCATTTCATGGGTTTAAGGGGCAAGTACCATGTTGGGCGAGCCACAGCGTGTCCTCTCCCTGGCCACTTGAATCAATCGTTAAAAATTGGTCGTGCCAACGATGAAGTTCCGCATGACCATCGGCGAAGGAGAAAGATGTAGAATTACCATGATTGACCGCCGGCCGGTCATTGATGTCGCTTCCATTTAAAATATACTCAAACCATCCATCATTCAGGCTCAGTGGGTTTTCATCAAGGAACATAAAGCAATCTGAAG
>JBKQUF010000065.1:0-5077 GCA_052140285.1 Limisphaerales bacterium
CCATGTAACCCGGCCCGCCGTGGCCTATGGGGGCAAAGGGAAATTCCGGCGCCGCGGCGCCCAGGGCCGAAATCAGGAAAAACAGCGCCGCCACGATCAATCCGCGCCTGCGGCCGATGTGGGTGCTCACCCAGCCGCCGCACAATCCGCCGATGATGCAGCCGATCAGCGCGCTCGAAACCACAAATCCCAGCAACGAATCCGCGGCATTCGCTTGCGCGGGATTGGCCAGGTCCGGAAAGCGGGGATCAATGAAATAGACTTTCAAACTATCGACGGCGCCATTGATCACGGCCGTGTCATAGCCGAAAAGCAAGCCGCCCAAGGTGGCGACGAGGGTTATTAATACAACGTAGGGATTTAGTCGGAACATGATTATTCAGTGGTTGGGAGCTTGCATTGGCGGGATCAACTCGATCGCGTTGATCTCTGGATTTTCTATATTGCTGGTGAAAGTAATGCCGCCCGAATCGGCCATCGCCGTTCCCTGGCTTGAATCCGCGGAATTCATCGGCGCCGCGGCCGGTTCGGGGAGCGGAGACCGCGCCTTTAACCTGAGCACCACCACGCTGTCCGGTGGCAGGGTATAAGAAAAATCAGGTCCGATGCCGCGGACCGTTGTCGTGACCGGAACGACTTTCTTCGGGTCGGTGATCGAATTGGAATCATCCGGGTTTCCCGCCAGCGTAATCACCTCGCCTTTGCCGGCGAGCGACTTCACGCCATCAATTTGAATCTTCAACGTTTGCGCCGTCGCCTCGGGATTCACCAGCTTGACAATGATCCCGCCCGTCCGGCTGTCCAGCGTCGCCGAACCCTGAACCGACGTTCCCGCCGGGGTGACTGGCAGAATTTTATCGCCGAGGTTCCCGCTGAACATTTGGATCGCATAATAACTCGGTGAACCATAGGCCGTCAGCCCGTCGTAACCAATCAGGTTCGGACGCCATTGCCGCCCTCCCGGATTCACGTTCACGAACATCGGCGCGTAACATTGCATCCGGATCAAGTCGGAATTGCGCTCCATCGCCGCCATGAACACCGCGTCGCCAATCGCCGCCCGCAAGTCCGGGGTCGGCGGTTCGTTCCGCGACTGGCTGTCCCACGGCGGAAACGAGGTTTCATACGACGCCCATTCGCCTGTGAAAATCTCCGGACCGCTCCGGCTGTAATTGCGGGCGTAGCCGGGCGACATCTGGAGGAACGTGTCCACCGAACGATAATAATGCTCGTCCGTCACGTCGGGCTTGCGGCTGTGGACGCGGATGTCCTCGGACTGGTCGTTGCCAATGGTGGAAATGAGCTTGAGGTCCGGGTACTTCGCCTTGATGGCATCATAAAATTGCGCGAACCGCCCGTCATAACTTCCCGATTTGTCGAACCAATCTTCATTGCCGATCTCGACATAGTGCAGGGGGAACGGCGCCGGATGTCCGTCCTTGGCGCGCCGCGCGCCCCATGTCGTGTCCGGGCCGCCTGTCACGTATTCGATTTCGTCCAGCGCATCCTGCACAAACGGCTGCAAATCGGGGCCGGCATTGACATGCGAGTGATCCAGCGAATAGCCGGCATAAACCGCCAGCAGCGGCTCTGCCTTCATGTCTTCGCACCACTCCAGAAATTCCAAAAGCCCCAGGCCGTCCGTCGAGCGATAGCCCCACGGCGACGGATGCCCATGCCGCTCATCGATCGGGCCAATCGTTTTCTTCCAGTCAAACCGGTCGGTGATCGAACCGCCTTCCACGTAATTCCCTCCGGGAAAACGAAGAAATTTCGGGTTCATCTCCACCATCATTTGCATCAAGTCCTTGCGAAATCCGTTCGGCTGGTTGTCCCACGTCGGCGGGAAAAGTGAAACCATGCCCAGCCAGACCGTGCCCGGACCATCCAATGTCACCTCCAGCCGCGCCTTCGTCGTCGGTTCCACCCCTCCGGTCTTGAGGGTCACTTCAAAGTGTTTCCAGCCCGTCGTCAGTCCGGAAATTTTTCCCTTCGCATAAACCGTTTGTCCGTCGTCGCTCACAATCGCCACCGTCATCGGCCCGGAAAAATCAGGCCCGCTCCGCGCCAGGATCGTGGCGCGATACCGCGTGTGCGGACTCACCGGGATTCCCCAATAACCGTCGTTGGCCACGCCCGCCGGATGCTGCTTGGTCGCCTGGGTCACGGTCAACTTCAGGCTGCTGGTGAGTTCGTTGTTGAACGTGTTGTTGGCGTCCAGCGCCATCGTCGCCGCCGAATCACTCTCGCTCACCACCGACCAATGCGCTGGCGTCGTCGCGTCATCCATAAACGCCCGGTTTTGGACCAACTCCGCGTAAAGTCCGCCGTCATAACTGTGATTGATTTCCTCCGTCATCAACCCGAAGAAAGTCGGGCTGACGTCCCCGGTGGTATGGCCGGCATCCACGGTGAAGGTTCCGTCGGCCCGCGCTGCATTCACCGCGGCCACTCCCAATAACAGGCTGATTGTCAGTAATCTCATATTTTGTTTCTGATTGAACGGCCTGCTTTCCGCAACGATGCTGCGCATGGCGGATTATTCCAGTCGGATTTTCTGCCTTTTGGCGGCGCAAAAAACGCGGAGGATGACTGGTGCATTGAAGCAAATCGACTGCGCCTGTTCAAAAAATTCATGCAATTGGCTGAAGCCCATACTTTACCGGCGGCCCAAAAATCCGTGAACGCCAGTTTGCGGATAAAAATCACCAAAACCCGCAAATTGAAATCAATCAACTGCTTTTTTGTTGTTCATGGCTGTCCTGTTTTTTCTCCAGAAGCCGCATCAATTCCGCGTTGACGACCAACGGATTTCCCAATCTGGTGAAGAAGGCATCTTCCTTTGCCGTAGCGTCAGGCATCCTGCCTGACGTAGAGGGCGGCATCTTGCCGCCTGGAAATAACGCCTCGAAATCTCAGTCGGTATTTAAATTTTACAGCTATCACATTATTCGCGCCAACGTCCGCCGCTACGGTAGCGCCAGGCACTCTGCCGTGGAATCAAGCCCGTCAAGGCTGGCCGATTTGTAGATTTTCCATTTAAAAAGGACGAAGCTCCGTGGGAGCGAAATCATCGGAAGCGGCGGCTCGGCGTTGAATTTCCCGGTTCATCTGCACCACTGCTGGATTGATGCGAAGATCGGTTTGCACCATAAAATCGTCTGGACGAGCTGGAAAATGAAAATAGATTAACTTTTCTTGGAAAAACAAAATCGAACTTTTCAACCCGAAGAACAGGTTGAGCAGCGTTGACCCACGACAGGAAGGAAGCGTATGAGCGAAGAAATCAATCAAGAGATTCTGGCGGAGCTCCGAAAGATTAGGACCATCGGCCGGCGTATGTGCTACCTGATAGTGGTCTTCATTATTGTTGGTGCCGTGCCTCCTTTCCAATACGGCTGGTCACAGGGCGCGGTTTCTTGGGAACAAGTCACGTCAGCGATGAGGCGGCAGGATTTTTCCACGGCATTGTCCATGGCGCAGGAGCTGGTTCGGCAGCAGCCCGATTATTATTATGGGCACTCTTACCTCGGAGCTGTTTATTTGGCGATGAACGATGTCACCAATGCGGAGGCGGAGTATTCGCGGGCATGTCAGTTGTTTCCCAATGAGGAGGACCAGAAAGATTTGGCAGCGGTTCAGAGGCGCATGGCCACCGGCGGCGGGGATTTCAAACTGATGACCAAGTAAAACGGCGCTCCTGACCGCGCCGGATCCCACGCGAGATCGCAGAGGAGTCAAGCCCGTCAGAGCTGGCCGATTTGTAGATTATCCATTAAAAAATGATTTCTTTTCGTGTGCTTCGTGTCTTTCGTGGTTAAAAAACAATCCTGAAATCCCTCAAAACGCCCTCATCGTCTCCAGCACCGCCTTGATTCGCGGCACCTCGTGTGTCCGGAACAAATCCGTCTTGCCCAGCGCCGCCAGCACCGCAAAAAACGGCTCGGCGCAACGCACTTCCTCGCGGAAAAATTCAAACGCATGAGGCAGGGCATGGCACACCGGATATCCCAATTCGCGCAACCGGAACGTGTTCAGGAAAATATTCATCTGGTGCCGCACCCGCACCGCGCTGTCCGCCAGGTTCCGGTAATAAAAGCCCAGTCCCGGGTCCAGCAGGATGCCCTTCACCCCGGCGCGTTCCGCCATTTCAATCTGACGCGAAAAATAATCCCGCAACATCTCGATCGGATCCGCCCCAAAATCAAAATCGCCCACCTCCCGCACATTCCTGCCCTGGACATGACAAATGATCACCGCCGCCTCGTGTGCCGCCGCCATTTGATAAATCTCCTTCGCCCCGGCGTTGCCTGTCAGATTCAGGACGCTCGCCCCCGCCTCCAGCGCCGCGCGCGCCACCTTTGCCGAATACGTTTCCACCGACACCGGGATTTTCTCCGCGCGCAACGCCTTGATCACCGGCAGCAATTTCGATTTCTGCGCGGCGGCATCCGCCCGCGCCGCCTGGGCCAGCGTCGATTCCGCGCCCACGTCCACGAGGTCCGCGCCCTGGGCGCTCAAAATCCTTCCCCGCTCCGCCGCCGCGTCCGTCGAAAGGCAGACACTCTCGCGATACCACGAATCCGACGAAAGATTGATCACCCCCATGATGGCGGGTTGCGAATTGAAACGGAATTTTTTCCCTCCAATGGAAAATTCCTCTACCGTCGCCCCCAAGGCGGCGCGATGTTTTTCCACCAGTTCGGCCAGCGTATCCAGATTGAGCATTGGTAAAGTTTGTTACTCCGGCCAATAACCATAATCAAAAGTGGAAAACGATTCGACGAAATTTTTCGGGCGCGGCCGGATGAGCTTTGGTGCCTTTTCAATTTGCGTCGCGTCCACTTGCGGGAAGCGTGGGCGTCTCGCCGAAAACTTTTTTCCGTGTTCATCCGTATTTGTCCATGCGATTTACCCAAAAGCTGCTGCGCACAACTGTTCGGGGAGCGCACCCGCCCCGGGTGCTGTTTTCCGCGCCCTCGCGGAAAGCCCGCTCGCAACGGAACCTGTCAAGCGTCGATGTCCACCCCGCTCGCACCACGACCGTGCCTCCGAAACATTTCTATCTGTGTCCATC
>JBKQUF010000066.1:0-5024 GCA_052140285.1 Limisphaerales bacterium
GTGAAAGGGTCAGTCCTAGAATAGTGACACTTTTGCATTCGCGATTGGTTTTTATGTTTCCAGCCTCAGCAAGGTTCCATGCATTTGGCGGAGTTTGCGCGCGGGCTTGCGGTTCATCCGGCTCACCGCCTGCGTTACCCGCGTATAATGGCCCATCTGCAACCGCTCGCCCACCCACCGCAGCGGTACGGTCGTTCGCCGGCGCAGCCACCAAGCCAGCGCCGCCTTCTCCGGGGCGCCCTTGGGCAGCCGTTCCAGCCCGGCGGCCGTCAACCCCAGCGCCTTTGTCCCCTGGCACAATAAACGCTCGGCCGCCGCCACATCATGAGCTTCCCTGGCCCCGCCGCTTTGCGATTCGCGCCGGCGTCCCCGCGCCGCCCGGGCCAGCCATCCCTCCAGCATTTCCAAAAAGGCCGGCTCTCCCAAATACCACCCCCGCCGCACCGCTTTCCAGGCCCCTTCCAGTTCCTTGCGCCCGGCCTCCATCCCCAACTCCAATACCCGCCCTTCCAGATACGCTTCGTATCCGCGACGGTCTCCCGGTCGCAAACCCAGGCTGCCCATGACCGCCTCCCGCCGCAGCCAACCGGGACAGCGCCCGCTCAAATACCAGGGATAACTGCTCCACCGGTATTGGCGCAGTTTCTCCCGGCCCATCCGGATCAACCCCGCCCGCGCCGGATTCAAATGGATGCAGGTGCTGACCACCTGCAAATAATTCGCGTCCCCGGCGTCCACCACCACCGCCTTGTACCGGCCCTGAAACAGGTGCCCAAACACTTTGTGCCGTCCGTTGTAGCGTTGGGTATAGGTCCCCTGCAACCATTTCATCCCGGCCACCAGATTCCCCTCGGGCGTCTTGACCAGCAAATGATAGTGGTTGCCCATCAGCACATAAGCGTAAATCTGCCATCCGGTCTTCGCGCAGGCTTCGGCCAGGGTTTCCAGAAAGCGCTTCCGGTCCTGATCATCCCGATAGATCGCCTGTCCCTGATTGCCGCGCGCCATCACGTGGTATGCCGCGCCCGGATATTCAATGCGCAATGGTCGGGCCATATCGCAGCAAGGCTATCCGGCCCGCCCCGTCCTGTAAAGCCTAATTTGTCACTTTTCTAGGACTGACCCTTTCACAATTGAAAACTTAAATTGCACCTGCTGTAACTATCCCAATTTATACCGCCGCATTTTCATATCCACTTCCTGCGCCCAGGCGTCAATCCCCCCGCGCAGGCAGCGCACATTCTGCAATCCGTGTCCCATGAAATACGCCGCCGCATCCAGCCCGTTTTTGCCCGCGTGATCCACCACGACGATTGGATTGGTGTTGGATCCGCTGGCCATGAGTTCCTGCATGACCGGTTGTGAAAGCAAAACCGAGCCGTCAATATGGACGGCTTCAAATTCCTCGCGCGACCGCACATCAACGAGCTTGAGGGATTTGTCCTGCTGCATCAATCCGGCGAGTTCTGTGGGAGCAATCAAAATCCGGGCATCCTGCTCGTGGCTGGATTGGATATGCTCCAGCACTTCAGCCACGTCCAGATTGCCATTCCTGGCGCACACCTGGGGCAGCGTTTCGTCCGGACTGAACCCGCAACTGCTGCATCCGCCGATATGGTAGTGGCGGAACAATGCCCGTTGCGCGCCGGGAAAAACTTCCAGCACGTCACGCATGGGGGATTGGAAGGTAATTTTGGTCATGACAAAAATTCCGTCAGCCGACGCGGCAAATCCCTGGCGCCGTGCATCAAACGCCACGCTTGCAAAGTGTTTTCCATCACCCGGTAAAAAATGAGAATTCTTTGAAATGGCCGTTCGACTTGAAATGAAAACAAATCACGCAATAAAGGATCATGGAATTTTCTGCGGCAACCCAAATCCGGCTGACTGGCAAGTTTGAAAAGTGTCCGGTCAGTTGCCTTGAAAAATCGCCACGCCAATTCCTCGCCCGCTTCGTCAAAATACCAGCCGAATTGACGGGTCACGTCGGCATCAAACAGCGGTGTCTTTTCAATAGCTAGATTCATCCGCGCTTTTCACGGATGACCTTTTCACATGCGTCGCGCATTTCTTCGGACGAATACGGCGTGAACGGCCCGTTGGCTGCCTTCAGCAATTCCGCTTCCAATTCCGGGCTATCTTCTTCCGGGTCCAGCACACGCGGCTCAAGCGTCACGCGCTTGTCGCCGTCCGTCAGCACAATCGTCTCGCCGCGGCACGCCTCGGCAACCAGCCGGCCGAGTTGTCCTTCGGCCTCCCGAACTGAAATCGCTTTCATGCGTCCAACTTACAGCACGATTGGAAAATTCCAAGCGCGAGCTTTCAAACAAAAAGGCGTCCCACTGGAAGTTCCTGTTTCTGAATGACTGGACAAACCGAAAATAAATAATCAGTATCGTAACAATGAACGGTCGCCGTTATGAAATTGAGTATGGCGCATCCGCTTTGGAAGACCTTGATCGCCTCCCGCAACATGAGCGCGCCCAAATCCTTCGCAAAATTGAGCGGCTTGAGAACGGGCTTCACGGCAACATCAAGCGATTGCACGACTCCGATGCCGATTTTCGACTGCGCATGGGCGATTATCGAATCTTGTTTGATATCGAAGGTGATGTTATCGTGATACGCAGAATCGGTAATCGAAAAGATATTTATGACTAAAGTCGTTCAACAAACTGTTGTCCGTGCCATCGGACGCAAGCGCGAGCAAATCGCCACGCTGCGCGAGGAGTTGGAGGATCTGAACGATTATCTGGATTTGGTCGAAGCCCGCGTGCGTGACGAAGGCAAACCGCGCGTTTCTCACGCTGAAATCAAAAAACGTTACGGGTTGAAATAATTCAACTCCCCGCCGCCTGGATAAACAAAAAGGCGCCCATTGCGGGCGCCTTCGTAATCAGTTAGCTATGTTTACGCGCTTTCGCCCACCTGGAAACGCACGAAACGGCGGATCGTGATTTCGTCGCCCAATTGTTTCGCGGTCTGCGCCACGTGTTCCTTGACACTGACTTCGGAATTGCGTTTCACAAAGCCCTGGTCCACGAGGCAATAGGCCTGATAAAATTTTTCCAGGACGCCCTGGAGGATTTTCTCCATGGCCTGCGCCGGTTTGCCCTTGAGCCGGTCGGATTGCGCCGCGATTTCACGCTCTTTCGCCACCACCCCGGCCGGCACCTGTTCGCGCGACACGGCCTGCGGATGTCCCGCCGCGATTTGCAGGGTGATGTCCTTGACAAGCTGTTTGAACTCCTCCTTCGCCACGGTTTCGGCCTTGCCGGCGCCGACTTCCACCAGCACGCCGACTTTTGCGCCGGTGTGGATGTATCCGGCGATCATTCCGCTGCCGTTGACCTCCATCTTTGCATGGCGCGCAATTTTAATGTTCTCGCGAATCTTCGCGACCATTGCCTGACGTTCATTTTCAAAATCAGGGTTCGCTTCCGTCGCGTAGCGCCGGGCCACGTCCTCGCAAAAAACGCGGAAGGTTTCGTTGCGGGCGACAAAGTCCGTCTCGCTGTTGACTTCCACGAGCACGCCCAGTTTGCCGTCGGGCGCGATGTATTGCGCAATCGCCCCGTCCTTCGCCGTGCGGGCGGCCTTCACGGACGCCGTTGCCGCGCCCTTTTTGCGCAGATTGTCCACCGCCTTGTCGAGGTCGCCCCCGGCTTCGGTGAGCGCCTTTTTGCAATCCATCATGCCGGCGCCGGTCATTTCCCGGAGCCTGGCGACTAATGCAGCAGTAATTTCAGCCATATGAGTTGATTGTTGATTTGTTGAATAAATCGATGATCGGATTTTCAGGTTTCAATGGCTCCGCGGGTTGGCAAAGCCATCGTTCCAGCAATCCATCGGCCCGAATCAAACGGTCACGTTTGCCGGGGAACTTTCCGGCGTGGTCGGATCGTCGCCCGCGGCGGCTTCCACCGCTTCAACCGATTCAAATTTCTGTTCTTCCGGTCCGTCCGGCACGCGGGAACGTTTCGATTCAAACTCCGCGCCCGCCTGGGTAATCGTCTGGCCGACCGTGGCCATGATCATGCGGATGGAACGGATCGCATCGTCGTTTGCGGCCACTGGATAATCCGCCAAATCGGGATCGCAGTTGGTATCCACGAGCGCGACGATGGGGATCTTCAATTTTCGCGCCTCGGCCACCGCGTTATGCTCGCGTTTGATGTCCACCACGAACATCGCCGCCGGCAATTTGTCCATGCCCCGGATGCCGTCAAAATACTTGTGCAGGCGCGCGACCTCGCGGCGGATCACGGCCTGTTCCTGTTTGCCGTAATGGGCGAGCGAGCCGTCCACTTCCATTTTTTCGATTTCCTTGAGCCGTTTGATGGAGCTTTTGATCGTCTGGAAATTGGTCAATGTGCCGCCCAACCACCGTTCCGTCACATAAAATTGTCCACATTCCTTTGCGGTGTCCTTGACGCATTGTTGCGCCTGTTTTTTGGTGCCCACAAAAACCACCTTGCCGCCCTTGCGCACGGTCACGCCCAGAAAATCACAGGCCGCTTCCAGTTGCGTGAGGGTTTTCGAGAGGTCAATGATGTGGATGCCATTGCGCGCGTCGAAGATGAAAGGCTTCATCTTGGGGTTCCAACGCTTCGTCTGGTGTCCAAAATGGACGCCTGAATCCAATAATTCTTTTACGCCGATACTTAACATGTTTCCTTTGGTTAAAACCGCGCGAAAATCTTTTCGCGTGGCATCCCGCGGAACACGGGATTGAGTTTGATGTTGTTATGGTTCGCCGCCGCACCCATGGCGTCGCCGGCCGCATCCACTCGATGCAAGATGAACCGTTGGCCTTCCGCCGATTCCGGCAAAAGGGACAGATAGTTTATCATGGGAAAAACCAGTGACAATCTTTATTTTTGGGGCGGATTTTTGCCCGAGTTGACTCAAATTAAAAGACACCGGGGAGCGAAACTGGGGGGAGGCCAAAAGGGTCGTTGACTCATGGGAAAAAGA
Organism: Limisphaerales bacterium; assembly: GCA_052140285.1. Taxonomy (GTDB): domain Bacteria; phylum Verrucomicrobiota; class Verrucomicrobiia; order Limisphaerales; family UBA11358; genus UBA11358. The sequence goes on from JBKQUF010000066.1 coordinate 4,978, forward strand.
CACCGGAAAATCGGTGGGCATGAACATGAGTAAAGAACAGAAGAGTG
>JBKQUF010000067.1:0-26095 GCA_052140285.1 Limisphaerales bacterium
CCTTCGCCAAGGCTACGGCGGACCGGTAGCAGGCGAATGGCTGCTGTCGCTCGGAAGCCTGTCAGGATACGGCAGGTTCAGGGGGTCAATGAGCGAAGTCTTGGAGCATTTTTATTCCCGCCCGGACGACGACGAGGAAAGCACAAAACGATTCATGGCCGCCCAATCCTGGGAGGCTGAATGAAACTGAGAGCGTGCCTGAAAAATCAAACTGCGCCGGGATCGTAGCGGCGGACATCCTGTCTGCCGTAGAGGGCGGCAGCTTGCCGCCCGAACCAACGCTTGATTTTCCACAGTCTTCCAATTTGAGCGCCAGGTCCGCCGGGCTGGAAGCGCCGGCTTTACGTCAGGCTGGGAAGCCTGCCGCTACATTTGTCAGACGCGCTCTGAGGAGAATTAGTCACCAAGTGTAATGAACGGTGTAATGGATGACTTTTTCGACATCCGGCTGGACGGTGAGGCGGAATTCAATCGTCTGCGCGTCGGTCTTGGTGAAATCATCCGAGTGGTCGGTGATTTGCCAGGTATTCCAGCGATAGAGATGCTCGACCACGCGAATCTCGACGGGTGTTTTCTTGTGATTGCGCAGTTTGATTTCGAACGATTCATCGGATTGGTGATTGTTTGAATCCACTGAGAAATTCGTCTGGCGGCGTTCGCCGACCAGGTCAAAGGCGTTGCCGGTGTTGACGCGGATCGTTTCATCGGCGGGCGTATGATCAATTTGATCTTCACCGATAAATTCCAACTGGCCATCGGCATCGCGGCGATAGAACCGCAATTTGCCCTTGGGCAGGGCCATGCCGAGATGGTTGGTCTTGGAATTCACAAATTCCCGCATCACCGAGACTTTCGTGTTGGATTGCGTGCCGTACTGGGGATTTTGCAGAATCGTCTGAGGGTCCCACCCGCCGTATTGCGATAAATCCGCGCCGTCATAGACATAAATCGTTTTGGAATGGACATCTTCGGCATGAACGAACTCGACCTGCTTGGTTTCGCGGTCGCGCAAGGTGGTTGGATTTTCCAGCGTGTAAAGATGATATTCATCAAAGGCTTTTTCGGAGACGGGTGGTTGAAAGGGTCTTCCGCCAAGTGTTGCTGTTATGTCTTCACGCATCATTATCGGACGCGGTGGTTGGACGATATTGACGTCGCCAGCCATCAATTTGATTTTGGCGTTCTCAAACGTTTTTCCGCTTTGATTATTGAGGGTGATCCAGCCGACCAAGTCCACGTCATCGCCTTTTTCGGGCGAGACCAGATTGTAATCCGCTTCCCAACTGAATCCGTCGCTCAGGTAGCTGATTTCCGCATCAAACTTGCCGGGATTTTCCGACTGAATGACCCAATTCAATGTTGGTTTCAGGATGGTATCGCCGCCCAAATCGGGAAACAGCGGCGTGCCGGGCAGGCCAAAGCGCATTTTGCCGTCCACTTCGATAATCGGCTGGCCGGCGCCCGGAGCCGGCGCAATTTGTTGATCTCCGTCGCCGTAACCGGTGTTGTCCGAAGCCGGTGGAATGTACCCGCTGCGGATGATTGTGCCGCGGACAATTTTCTCAGGGATTTGGCTGTTCAATGGTTGGTTGACCTCAAAATCAATCGTTTTGCCTTCAAACAACGAGAGCAACAACTCCTGCGAGACGGGGTCGTTGCGGTAATTCTGCTCGAGGATTTGGATGTCATGCTTCCCGGACGGGTCGCGCAGAATGACCGAATCCGGCTGGACATGCGCGGTGGCCCCGGGATAGCTCACGTCGGTAATGCCGGAATTGAGGTCGAGGGGCACGGTATCGCGCACAACGGCGAAGTTTTGGTTATAGATGGTAAGCGCCGGCTGGGCGGAGGCGGCGAGCGAGGCGGCAAACAAAAGAAAGACCGTGATTTTCTTCATAATATATTTAATTGTGATTTGAGTATTGTCACGATGTTAGACGGGAAGTTGCGGAAAATGCTTCATATTTTTTTCGAAAAGCGCATTTTCTGGGAATGAATCAATTTGATTATGACGTGGCGGTTGTCGGCGGCGGCAGCGCGGGCTACGCGGCGGCGCGGACCGCGGCGGCGGCGAAGTTGAAGACCGCGGTCATCGAGGGGGGCGAGGAGGTGGGGGGATTGTGCATTCTGCGCGGCTGCATGCCCACCAAGGCATTGCTGTACATGGCCGAAGTGGCGCATCTGGTGAGAAATTCCAAGCCGTTTGGCATTCACGCCCGGAACATTTCGTTCGACTTCAAAAAAGTGATGGCGCGGAAAAAAGCGCTGATCAAGGACTTTGCGGATTACCGCGCCCAGCAGTTGAACAGCCGGAAATTCAAGTTCATCCGCGCCGGGGCGAAGTTTCTGGATGCGCACACGCTGCAATTGGACAACGGCAATCAATTGACGGCCCGGCATTTTGTCATCGCCACGGGTTCGGTCGTGTCGCCGCCGCCGTTGGGCCAGTTGAAAGAGTTGGGCTATTTGACCAGCGACGACGCCTTGACGTTGCAGAAACTTCCGAAATCAATGATTGTCCTCGGCGGCGGGCCGACGGCGTGCGAGTTTGCGCTGTTCTTCTCGCGCTTTGGCGTCAAGGTCACGTTGGTCCAGCGCAGCCCGCACCTCCTGCGTGATTATGACGCGGACGGGGCGTCGGTCATCGAGACGGTTTTTCGCCGGGAAGGAATCAAATTGTTTACGGGGAACCAATTGCTGGACGCGCGCCGCAAGGGAAAGCTGAAGTCGGTGTTGTTTGAGCATGAAGGAAAAACCGTTTCGGTTGCCGCGGAAGAGGTCTTATTTGCCCTGGGCCGAACGCCCAACACCGCGTCGCTGGCTTTGGAAAATGCCGGGGTCAAGGACGAACGGGGGCGCGTCCTTTGCAACGAATTCATGCAAACGAGCGCGCCGCACATCTATGCGGCGGGTGATTGCGCCGGCCCGCACGAAATCGTCCACGTCGCCGTGCAACAGGGTGAAATCGCCGCGCGCAACATCGTCAGTCCCGGATCGGCGCGCATGGATTACCGGCTATTGATTTCAATAGTGTTTACCGAACCGCAACTGGCGTTTGTTGGCCTTACGGAAAAGGAGGCGGCGGCGCGCGGGGTCAAGTTTGTGTCCGCCAGTTATCCGTTTAATGACCACGGCAAATCGCTCATCATGAACGCGACCGACGGCTTTGTGAAATTGCTCGCGGACCCGGTGTCAGGCGAAATACTCGGCGGCGCCTGTGTCGGCCCGCTCGGCGGCGAATTAATCCATGAAATCGTGGCGGCAATGGCCAAGCGAATGACGGTCAAGGAATTGGCGGCAATGCCGCATTACCATCCGACGCTGGCGGAGATTTGGACGTATCCGGCGGAGGAGTTGGCGGACAAGATTTAACCCGGAACGATGGGCTGACAAAGAAACTGACCACGGACGGAAAGGAATTTTTAAAGCGAAATAGAAAAAACTGCCTCGCGCGAAAGTTGCCATGAACGCGACGGAATTAAAACCCGGCGAGCCACCGCCCGAATTCACCTGATAAACAGTTTGCGTACGGCGATTGCCGGCGCGGAGTCCGGCCCTTGCCCAAGCGAATTCACGGCGTTCACAACGTAATGGCAAGTCACGCCATCGTTCACTTTTGTATCGGTATAGCTGATCAGGCCTATATTCGTGGCAATGGTCGTGTAAATTCCGCCGTCCCCGGTGGCGCGCTTGACGTTGTAGCTCAAAACATCCGCCGCGCCCGTGACCGCCGCCCAATTCAAAGTGACCTGCCGGCTGCCAAGGCCGGCCGTCAGGCCCGTCGGCGCGCGAGGCATCACGAGCGGCAACATGGGTTGAGTCGGGCGCGTGGCCATGAGCGGGATTCGCCCTTTGAACATTTTGCCGCCATCCCCCGTGAGTCTGAGATAATAGTCCGACGAACAATGTGTGCCGTCCTGATCCAAGGTAAAATAAAGCGATGACGAACCGACCGGCTCCATGGAAGCGTCCTCCGCCGTGCAGGCAATTTGGTTGCCCTCATTGAACTCATCGAACATGGAGATGTAGATGCCTTGACAGCCGAGTTTCGTCATGTTGTAGAACTGCCGCCACATGAAGTCCCCATGCGCCCGCTGCCCCGTGTCGCCCGGCAAAACACACGGCTGATAATCAATGCCGTTGGTGTTGCAATACGCCTGGTCTCCGAGTTCCGGATTGCGATAGAAATCATCTGAATCGCCGGCCTTGCCAATTCTTCCAATCATCCAGGGTGAAATCATGTTGAAGGCGCCATACGCGCTCAAGAAATTGCTTCTGGAATCACCAACGCCGGCGCGCCACCAGGTCGGCACGCCGCCGATGATGTAACAGCCCTGGCTCTTGAACCAATTGATCACCGAGGCGCAGGTTGCGGCGTCCCACGGATGGTTGGCATCATTGAAACCAAATCCCCAGATGCACACCACCGGCTGGCCATCTTGCCTCGCATACATGGGGGAATTGGTGATGTGCAATTGCGCCAGGTTATTAGTCCAGTCGTATTCGATCTGGGCGGGCATCGCGTTGCGGTTCCAGCCGCTGACGTCATACATGATGTAAAATTTTACGCCGCAGGTCTGCGCCGCATTCATCACTTTTATCGCCATATCGTTGCGTGTCGGACCTTCGCCGCCGATGGTGAAGCCGGCGCCGCGATAAGGATTGAACCTTTGCAACGCGGCGGTATCGATCCCGTTCTCCGCCATCCATCGAAAGTGAGTATTGACCGTTTGCTGGTCATAGGAAGAGAACAATGTCGCGGGCTGACCGTTGCCGAAATTAGCAAAGCCCGTCTGATAACCCGCGCTGAATTGCCGCAGATCCGGCCAGCAATGGATGCGATTGAAAAGAGTGGTGGGCGTGGGCGGCGTGGTCCCGCCACTATAATGCCACCATGTTCCGATTGGCGCGCCGTCGCCAGCGCAAGCAAACCATCCCTGATAGCCAACAGTTATTTTGCCGACCACATCACCGGGCGGACTGGCCGCCATCAGCGGTTGGCTGATACACAGGGCGTCGCAACAAAAAGCCAGTGGGAATAAACGTAGGAGATGTGTGAATTTCAAAATGAGTGAAAGTGGGAACACAGTACCACATGCACTCCTTAAAACAAGAATGCCATGCCGGGCTTCGGGCTTCGGCGATTAATGGCAACACACTTTGCTTCAATTGTTGCGGCTAAAAGCCGCCATCAAAATACCATTTGTGTTCAGGATTATCCTGTCTGACCGCGAGATTATATTTCTTCGTGTCACCGCTCTTGAACTTGATTTCGTAGGGCACCCAAACTTGAGGATATCCGGGTTTGGTGTACGGGTCGCCCAAACTAATAACTTCCAAACCATCACACATGCTTTTTTGCTGATCGTCCATCTCTGTGCTCATCGGAAATCCCGGCGGACAAAGCGCGTCGAGCTTCTTCCAATCCCCCTTGCCCATGGCGTCAAAGAAATCCTGTGCGGTTTGTTTGGCCTGTGCGGCCCGTTCCGGCGTCAACGGTTCCGGAGCAATCCTGTTCACAATCGCGTTCAATCGCTCGACGGAATGCCCTCCCGGCGGGTTCTGGAAATGATGCACGGCGGTTTGGGTGGTAAGAATGACGGTGGCGGTGACCGCTGCGACGATGATGGCTTGGGTTGTTTTTGTCATAAAAAGGATTTTGATGGCGGTGCCGCCCTTGGCTGCGGTCGCGCCGACGGTGGCCGAATTGGTTGCGGCCGCCAGCGCGGGCAATGCGGCCACGATGCTCATGGTGAAGGCCTGATCGGGCGCGGTTTTTTCCAAAGCCCCGGCGATGAACGCCAGGACTTGTTCCTGTAAAATTTTGCGTCCGCGCGACAGGCGTTGATGCACGGCGTCCTGGCTCAAATCCAGATTTTGGGCCACGGTTTCCACCGACTGGTGTTCGCGGTAGAATAAAACGAGCGGTTCACGGTAAATTTCGGGAATTTGTTCCAGCGAACGCCACAGAATGGCCTCCTCTTCGCGGCTGATGGTTTGCTCGCGCGGCAACGGTTCGGAGGAACTGACTTCGGAGATTTCCCCCAGCGATTCGGCGCGATGCGTCGGCTCGCGTCCTTGTTTGCGCAGCGAGTTGTTGATGAGGTTGCGGGCAATGCCGCAAAGCCAGGCGCGCAGTTTTTCCGGCTCGCGCAAGCCGGCGAGTTGTTTCCAGGCGGCAAAAAAGGTGTCCTGCGCCAGGTCCTCGCTGAGGCACAAATTGCCGGTGGCGCTGTAAGCGAGCGAGCAGATAAGAGATTGGTAACGGGCAATAATCAGGCCAAAGGCGTCCCGGTTGCCTTTCTGGCTTTGGGCGGCAAGTTCGGCATCTGATTGGTCCGCGATGGTCATGCTGGCCGTCATCATATCACGCATAAGTGGCCGGGCAGCGGGAAAACTGACAGGATTTTTCTTTCCTCCCATGAACCCGACGGCCCTCACCTTTCCGTGAACGGGCAAAAACATTCAACGCTCAACATTCAACGTCGAACATCCAATGTTTCCCGTTTCGAGCATTTTGGGTATTGGAGTTTGGGCGGTGAATGTTCATGGCCGCGATGGGGTCTAATTTTCTGCCGGGAGGAATTGAAAGACGAATAACGCAAGCCTTAACCGCCCCGACTCGATGCAACCGTTGCCGTGGAATCAGTTCCACGTCAAAAGGATTCGCATCACTGAGAGGCAGACGAGCATCAGAATCACGATCACCAGCGACCCCATGATGTCATGACGGGCACGAAGGACGTGATTAATGGGAACGACAGTATTCAGCGAATGATAAACTGTGCTCCGATTGATTTTGCGCTTTCGCATGATTTTCCCGATGAGCACAAAGCAGGCCAAGTTTTTTTAGCTGGAAAATCGGAGCAAACACCCTATGTTCACCCAATGGCAAGGCCGCCGCTCATTTTTATAACGCCCAGCATAGAGAAGCACGGTGTCGAATTTCATGACACTTCGGCCAGCCTTTCCGTCAAATACGACTTTGCGGTGACCCAGGCAGGGGGCATGCCGGTGACCGTGCCAACCACGACTGACCGCGTGCTGCTGGCGGAGGTTGTGGCGCACGCCGACGGGGTCTTGCTCAGCGGCGGTGATGACATTACGCCGGACCTTTACGAAAGCCATCTTCCCGTGGCGATTCGGAAAACGGTCTCGTGTACGCCCGATGGCGGGGCCCGCGATTTGCGCGAGTTAATCCTGATCGATGAAATCTTCCGCCAGCGCAAACCGCTGCTGGCCATCTGCCGGGGTCACCAATTGTTGAACGTTGCCCTCGGCGGCAGGCTCTTTGCGGACATCCGGAGGCAGGTTCCGGGCGCGCTGAACCATCAGCGGCTGGACAAGGCCAACGAAATCGTCCACGAAGTTCCGTTGACAGGTGATTCGTTGCTCGCCAAGATAACCGAGAGACGTGTGCTGGGCATGAACAGTTCGCACCATCAAGCGATCGTGGAAGCGGCGGAGCCATTGAGGGTGACGGCCCGGGCGCGGGACGGAATCATTGAAGCGATGGAATTGAAACCGGAGGCGGCGGGATTGCTGCCATTTTTGATGAGCGTGCAATTCCATCCCGAGCGGTTGACGACCAGACACGCTGAGCATCGCGCGATTTTTTCAAGGTTTGTCGCCGCCTGCGTTCGGAAGCGAAAAAAATGAAAGCGAAAATTCTCATAGTAGATGACGAAAGAGACCTGCGGGAGCTGCTGTCCTCCGTCCTGGAGGATTATTACGACGTGACCCAGGCCTCCAGCGGCGCCTCGTTGCGGCTTTGCTTTGCCCAAGAACCTCCCGATGTAGTCCTGCTCGATGTCAAATTGCCGGACGCCGACGGCCTCGACCTGCTGCCGCAGATCAAGAAATCCTGGCCGGAGACGGAAGTCATCGTTTTGAGCGGACACGGCACCGTCACGATGGCGGTGGAAGCCGGTCGTCGCGGGGCCTATAATTTCCTGACCAAGCCGTTTGAAAATGAAAAGCTGCTCGCGGACGTGAAGTGCGCCGTTGACCGCAAGCAGCAAAGCGAGGAAAACGTCACGCTGCGCCGCGCCCTGGAGACGATGAGCGGCTCCAATTCACCCATTTTCCGCAGCCCGGCGATGCAGGATGTCATCCATACCGTCGAACGCGTGGCGCCCAGTGACGCGCCGATCCTGATCACCGGGGAGAGCGGCACGGGCAAGGAAGTCGTCGCCGACCTGGTGCATGCGCTGAGCGCGCGCAACAAGGGGCGGATCATCAAGATTAATTGCGCCGCGTTGCCGCGGGAATTGATCGAGAGCGAGTTGTTCGGCTCGGTGAAGGGCGCGTTCACCGGGGCCACGTCCGACCGCGAGGGTCTTTTCCGCCAGGCGGAAGGCGGTACATTGTTTCTCGACGAAATTTCCGAGATGCCGATCGATACGCAGAGTAAATTGCTGCGCGTGCTGCAGGACCAGGAAGTGCGGCCGGTCGGCGGCAAGTCCACGTACAAGACGAATTGCCGGATTTTGGCGGCCACCAATCGCCAGCCGGAACAGGCCATCCGGGACGGCAAACTGCGGGAGGATTTGTTTTACCGGATCAGCGCCATTTCCGTCCATCTGCCGCCGTTGCGCGAACGCGTGCAGGACATTCCGCCGCTGGCGAATTCGTTTCTGAAGAAATTTGCCGCGCAGGCGAACCGGGACGTGCGCGGATTCAGCGCCTCGGCGGTTGAGCGGCTGGCGGCTTTTGAATGGCCCGGGAACGTCCGGCAGTTGCAGAACGAAATCCAACGCGCGGTGCTGCTGTGCGAAGGCGTGGAAATCGACGCCACCGATCTCTCCATCGCCACGGCTGCGGCGGTGCAAAGGTCCGAGGAGTTGGACACGAATTTCACGCTGCTCGAAGGCGTTGAGCGCAACGCCATCGTCCAGATGCTCAAGCAAAGCAACGGAAACAAGCTGGAGGCCGCCAAGCGCCTGGGCATCGGGCGGCAAACGCTTTACAACAAGATCAAGGCGTACGGGATTGAGGTGTAAGGCAGCCTTTAACCTCCAGGATTGGACGCGGGTTCAAGCGAGCCGAAACATTCAACGCTCAACATTCAACACCGAACGCCCAATGGTTTCGAGTGCTTTGAGCGTTGGAGGTTCGGCGTTGAATGTTGAATGTTTCCAGCGGTTCATGGTCAGGCTTAACCCTTTTTTTATCACGCGCCTTACTTGCCTTTTCCAAACAGCAATTTATCCAGCGAAAATGTCCCGCCGCCGGCCAGGAGCAGGGTGACAAAGGCGCCCAGATACATAAACGCCAATTCACCCACGTGTACCGCTCCCTTATGGACCATGAAAAAAGCCACGCTCATATTGATCACCAAAACCATTGCGGCAAACCGCGTCAACAAGCCAAACACCAACAACATCGAAGCGCCCGCCTCGGCAAAAACCGACAGCGCAAAACTGGCCTGATGGCCGATATGGAAAGGGTCCAGCCAGATCGGCGCCATCTGGTCCCAATGATTTATTTTGTCAAGGCCGTGATTCAGGCACATCGTCAACCCGAACCACAACCTGAACGTCAGCAATGCTAGACTGGTCAGCATTGAGTCATTGCCGGGAGCGAAGATTTTTTTCATGGTGTTTGCTATTTTACGCTCAAAAACAATAGTTTCAAATGTTTTGGACCAGGTCGTCGGCGCGGAAACGGACTTTCGGCGCGCTGGCATACTTATCATTGGCGGCGCGATAGCCCAGGGCGCAGGCCACGACCGTGGCATAACCAGTGTTGGCCAGATTGAGGATGCGATCATATTCCGGAGGATTGATGCCTTCCATCGGGCAGGCGTCAATTCCCAAAACGGCGGCGCAGGTCATAAGATTGCCGAGGGCGATATAGGTTTGGCGGGCCGCCCATTCGTGGGCAACTTTGCTGCGGGAACCATGGACCAGGTCGCCGACCATCATGCCGCGATAAGCGACGAGGGAATCCGCCGGGACGGCGCGGACCTCGGCCAGCCGCCGGATCCAGCGGTCGAGGTCCGCTTCGGTTATCCGGGTGCGCGAGGCAAAGACGACATACTGCGAGCAATCCACGATCTGGTTTTGGTTTCGTGAATGCGGGAGCAGTTCCGCGCGCTTTTCGGCGCTGGTCATCACGATAAATTTGTAGGGCTGCAATCCATAGGAGGTGGGCGTGAGGATAAGCGCCTGCTCCAGGGCCTCCCAAACATCGGCCGGGATTATTTTGGCGGGATCAAAACGCTTGGTGGCATAGCGCCATTCGAGCGCTTTCAGGAGGTCTTTGGTTTCCATGGGGCTGGTAAAATGCCACGGCGGGAATAAAAATCAATTCTTTAAGATTTCCATTTTTGCCGGCGGAAATTACATTCGCGGCATGGCCACTCTCCGCATTCGCCGCGCGACCATTGAGGATCTGCCCGCCCTGCGCGCCATCTGGAATTCCATGCGCCTGCCGGCGGAAGAACTGGAGAAACAGTTGCGGGATTTTCAAGTGGCCGAGGGGGAGGCCGGCCAGGTGGTGGGCGCCATCGGAATGCAGTTTTCCGGCCAGTACGCCTTGCTTTACGGGGAGGGCTTCTCGGATTTCTCGATTGCGGACGCGGCGCGGGAATTGTTCTGGGACCGGCTGCAGACGCTCGCCGCCAACCACGGGGTCTTTAGAATTTGGACTTTGGAGGATTCGCCCTTTTGGGCGCGATGGGGATTTCAGCCGGCCAAAACGGAACTGCAATCACGATTGCCGGAGCCGTGGAAATCCAGGGAAGGAAAATGGCTGACGCTTCAGTTGAAAGACGAGGACGCCGTGGCGGAAGCGTTGCAAGGCAAATTCGCCGGCTTCATGAAGTCCGAGAAGGAACAAACCGCCAGGGTCGGGGAACGCGCAAAAATCCTGCGAACCGTCATCATCATCGCCGGCTTCGGAATTTTCTTCATCTGCCTGGCGGTGGTGATTTTTCTGCTCCGGCATCGGAACCCCTTCGCTCAATGAGCCGGGTCTCCCGCATGTTGAAACTCATCGGCGTGGTAGGAACTGCGCACCATCGGCCCGCTGGCCACGTGGAGGAAACCAAGTTCCTTGGCCACGCGCCCGAGCGCGGCGAATTGTTCCGGCGAAACGAATTCTTTCACCGGTAAATGCCGCAAGGTGGGTTGCAGGTATTGGCCGAGCGTCAGAATATCGCATTTCGCCGCGCGCAGATCTTCCATCGCCACGATAACTTCATCCAGGTTTTCGCCCAGGCCGAGCATCAGTCCGGATTTGGTGTGCAGGGCGGGGCCGCCTTTGGCTTTGGCCTTTTTCAAAACGGCCAGGCTCCGGTCATAGGTGGCGCGATGGCGCACCCCCGGGGTCAAACGCCGGACGGTCTCGAGGTTGTGATTGAAAATATGCGGACGCGCATCCAACACGGTGTCGATGGAAGCGTCGCTGTCGTTGAAATCCGGCACCAGCACTTCAATGACAATGCCGGGGTTCAATTCGCGGACCTGGTCAATCGTCCGGCGGAAATGGTCCGCGCCGCCGTCCTTGAGGTCGTCGCGGGCCACGGCGGTAATGACGACGTGCCTCAGGTTCATCCGCCGGGCGGCCTCGGCCACGCGGGCGGGTTCATCGGCTTCAAGGGCGAGCGGTTTGGCCGTGCTGACGGCGCAAAATCCACAGGCGCGCGTGCAGTGATCGCCGGCGATCATGAAGGTGGCCGTGCCCTTGCTCCAGCATTCCCAATGGTTCGGGCATTTGGCGCTTTCGCAGACGGTATGGAGCTTGAGTTCGCCAAGCAGCGACCGCGTGCGGGCGAAGGAATCCGAGGTCGGCAGGGTAATGCGCAGCCATTCCGGCAGGCGCGTTCGTTTTGGTTCGGTCGCAGTCATTTCATTCTATTTACCACGGATGGATACGGATGGACACGAATTTTATCACCAAGGGTTTCAACCAAGATATGCGTTCAAGCCAGTTCCAACGTGTGTTTCAACGCCGCGTCAACGGCTCGCATTTCCGGGAGATTACCCAACTTGGAATCGATTTCGGAATCCAGCACGGTCGCCAGATTGTCGGTCATAATGACCGAGTCCAATCGCAGACCGGCGGTTTTACCTGCGGCGGAATTGAGGCCGATAAAAACACGGCTCGGATGGCCGCGCCGGGCGAGGTTGCTCGAAATCATGGCGATCATGGTTTGCGGCAGGCCGTTACCCAGGTTGTTCCGTTGGATCACCAGCGCGGGACGGCGCTTGGCCGTGCGCAGGTCGGAATTGGGGAAGAGCACCAGAACGACTTCACCGCGCCGGGTCTTGGTCATAAATACCTGCTTCGGGCCGTTCCCAGTCCTCGGCGAAGGTTTTCAGCCGCGCGCGAAGTTCGGCGGCGCGGGTTTCATCCATGCCGCGCGGGCGCAACTCAACGCCACTGTTCCCTTCGATTTCGAGAATGCGGCGTACGATCTCCCGGCGGTCGGCTTGCGACAGTTTCGGGATTTCAGAAATGATTTCGGCTCGACTCACCGTTGTAACATAAGTTTGCCGCCATGCGCTGGCAAGTCCATTTGCATCCCGCGAAATTTCCGGCCAGGGGCGCGCGCGGTTTTAATTTGGCCGCAGTCTTTCATTCTCTTTACCACGGATGGACGCCGATGAGCACCGCTAAAAAATTTGCTGCATTTTGCAAATTTTTTCCAAAACCATTCCCCGGCGGGGACACTTTTTGCGACGCGCGCCAAAGGGTTGGAAGTTGGTGGTTAAGAGTTGCGGATGGGTGTTCTCGACGATACTACGTCCCGACGCCTTCCAATTCGACCCGTTTCATGGTTTCGCGCCCGCCAAATCGCTTTTGCGCATCCAGAATTTCCAAGCCGGCCAACCGCCCTTCGCTGTCGTAGTCCGCGGCGATGCCTTCGGCCAGATGTTTGGTTGTGACCGTAGTATCGCGGAATGTGATGCTTAACGCATCCACTTCGGCATCATAGCTGATTTTCATGGTCTAAAAATAATATGTATAAACAGTAATCACAACTATTTCCTGGCGTTTTTCGACGAAGACGGGACGAACCTGCTTGGTGGCGTAAATTTTCCCATTCCATTTCCTGCCAAAAGGGAAATCCTTGCGGCAATCCAATCGTTTAAGTTCCGCCGCGCCTCATTTGCCGGTGTGAATGGCTTCTTCGACTTCCGCCTCGGTGAAGCCGCGTTTGACCGTGCAACCCAGCGCGTGTTTGGAAAATCGAATCGGCTTCATTTCGTTCTGAGATCGCCCCATCTTTGCAAATTCCACCGCAGTCGCAAGGATTTCTTCTTTGCCAATTCCAAAGGCAACCGGAATGCCGGAAAGGTCCAAGAAGCCTTATTCTCCCGCCGAAATTTTCTTCCAAAACTCTTCCAGTTGGCCAGGATCGAAATCGGCGAGGATTTTTCCATCCACGTCAATGACGGGGGCGAGGGTTTGACCGGACAACTCAATCATCTCATCATAAGCGTCCTGATCGGAAATCACGTCGAGGGTTTCGTATTCGACGCCGTGGTCATCAAGCCAGGCGACGGCTTGGTGGCACCAATAACAATAAGGTTTGATGAATAAACGTATCACAAAACAAAAATTGCATTGTTTGCGGAGGGGACGCGGCCTGGTCCGGACGACCTGTTTGTCATCGCACTATACCACAACCCGGCCATTCGTCGATCCGGCATGAGTTTTCCCAATTGTTTCAATTTTGGAACCGGGCCGACACAGAACAACGGGTTTGACTCCATCCCGCCGGGACGGTAGATTCAAGCGAATGCTGGCTGCCGAAACCAAAGGGGCGGGGGCGGAGGTTGCCCATGCGCCAAGTCAACTCTCGAATCGTTCCTGGAAGAAAATCGTGGAACACGTTGAGCCGTTTCTCCAAGCGGTGGGCAAGCAATTGATCCAGCAGGTCAACGACTTCGATCCCAAAATCGTTCCCTACGCCCAATATGCGCTCAACGGGAGCGGAAAACATTTGCGCCCCACGCTGGTGGCGCTTTCGGCCAATTCCATCGGCAAGGTATCCAACGCCCACGTCACGGCGGCGGTCATCATTGAAATGGTCCACCTGGCCACGTTGGTGCATGACGACGTGATGGACGAGGCGCAAATCCGCCGGGGCAAACCCACGCTGGCGGCGACCTGGGGCAATGAGATTGCGGTGTTGTTTGGCGATTGCCTGTTTGCGCAGGCGTTGAAGCTGGCGGCGGGTTTTCCCACGCCGGAGGTTTGCCGGGCGGTGGCCATGGCCACCAACACCGTCTGCACCGGGGAAATTTTGCAGACGCAACATCGCCGGAAGTTCGAGTTGTCCCGGCGCGAGTATTTTCGGGTGATCGAAATGAAAACCGCCGAGTTGTTCACGCTTTCGTGCGATTTGGCGGCGTTTTTGGGCGAGGCCAAGCCGGAAGAACGCCAGGCCTTGCGGCAGTTTGGCGCCGCCTTCGGCACCGCTTACCAGGTGTACGATGATTGTGTGGACCTGTTCGGAACGGAATCCGAGGCCGGAAAATCGCTCGGCACGGATTTGGCCAAGGGCAAGTTGACCTGGCCGGTGTTGCTGGCGTGGGAACGGGCGGATGCGTCGGACCGCGAGCGTCTGGAAAATGCGATTCAGAACTGGCAGCCGGATAATTTTCCGATCGTCAACGAACTGCTGGCGAAATACGAAACGTTTGAGCCATCCCTGGGAGTGGTGGAGGATTATTTGGGACGGGCGCGGCAAGCCCTGATTTTATTGCCCAAGGGCAATGGCCGGACCGACCTGTCGAATTTGGCCGATTTTTTAGCGCAACAAATTGAAACTTTGGCTGTTTGTGTATAAAGCATGATTATGGCCGAACCCAGCGAACGCACGGAGTCAAAAACGCCGGCGCAGAAAGAGGAATCCGCGCTCGTCGCCCAGGCGCGTCGCGGCGATCTGGCCGCTTACGACGAACTCATCAAGCGTTATCAGGAACGCATTTACGCGACGATTTATCACATGACCTCAAATCACGAGGACGCCAACGATCTCGCGCAGGAGTCATTCCTTAAGGCCTATCAGGCGCTGAAAACGTTCAAAGGCGGCTCGAGTTTTTACACCTGGCTTTACCGGATTGCGGTCAATAAAACCATCAATTTTCTCAAACAACGCAAGAACCGGCAGCATTTAAGCCTTAATGACCTGGACTTTAACGCCGAGCATGACCCGGACTTGGTGGCATTGATTTCCGATAAAACGCCGCGCCGGGACGCGGCCTTGACCGAGCTTCAAGAAAAATTGAACGAAGCTTTGCTCAAGCTGTCAGAACCCCATAGACTGGTCGTCGTCCTGCACGATGTTCAAGGCTTGTCGCACGAGGAGATTGCGAAAGTAATGGAATGCAACATCGGCACCGTGCGGTCGCGGTTGTTTTATGCGCGGCAGCAATTGCAGGCGATGCTGGCTGATTACTTGAAGTAGTTGTTATGGACGAGAACGATGATTTTGAATCACTCCGGCGGCTGCTGGCGCTAAAGCGGCATGAAGTGCCGCCGCCGGGTTATTTCCACACTTTTTCCTCGCAGATCATTTCCCGCCTTGAATTGGGCGAATACCGCCAGGAGGCCGCCGCGTCGCTGCCCTGGTATTTGAGTTTTATCCAGGTATTCGAAACGAGACCGGCCTTTGCCGGCGCTTTTGCCTCGGCATTGTGCCTGTTGCTCGTTTTTGGAATCGTCAACGCCGAACGCTCCGATGTGGCGTCCCAACCGTCCATCTTCCAAACGGCGGATAACGCCGCGCCGGTGGCGCCGGTGGCTTCCGAAACCGTTGCGTCCGCTCCCGACCCGTCCACCCAGCCCATCCTGGCGCTCAACAGCACCAATCCGGTGTTGAACTTCGACACCACGACGCAGCCTTCAGTGCCGGTCAATGTGTTGTTTGGCCAGCCGGGTCCGTCGGTGCAGGAAGTCAACTTCACCACCGCCGGACAGTAAAGTTTCCCAAAATAGCGTAGCGGCTTTCGGCAAAAAGGCGCGCCTTCGTTTTCCCGTAAGAGACGAGCCCAAGACTCTGATTAATCTGTTTTGCGCCAAACGCCGTAAACCCAGGCAAATTAACCTTCCCCTTGACTGACATCACCTGTGATGTCATTTTATTGCGCATGGAAATCGTGCAAGACACGAATGTTTTTGTCGCCGCCCTGCGGAGTCAGGAAGGCGCGAGCGCGGAAGTGTTGGATCGCTGCCTGGCGCATGAAGATCAAGCCTTGATGGGTGACGCCCTATTTGCGGAATACGAGCAACTGGTGCAGCGGGAAAGTTTGTGGCGTGGCGTGCCGGTGACGAGAGCGGAACGCGAAACGTTATTGGACGATTTCTGCGCGGCGGCGATCTGGCAGACGATTTATTTTCGCTGGCGGCCCAATCTGCCGGATGCGGACGATGACCACGTTTTGGAACTGGCAATAGCCGGTGGCGTGGAACATCTGGTCACGCACAACACGCGCGACTTTGGGCGGGGCGAACTGAAATTTGGCTCGCCGCGGGTGGTGACACCGGCGCAACATCTGAAAATTGTGAAATGAAAACCATTCCGTATCGTTGTGATGATTCGCGGCACAAAGCGTTGCTGGGCGCGGCGCGGTCCACCGGCACGAGCGTGCAACGGTTATTTGACAACTTTGTCACGCACGTCATTACCGAGCGTCAGGCGGAAGCCCGCTTTGTGGCGCGCCAGAAGCGTGGCAATCCGGAGCGCGGCCGGAAGCGATTGGCTGAAATCCGCCGGCGCATCGCGACTCCTGGGAAATAACAGCAGTTTGCCGTAAAGTTATCTCTGGCGTTTGCGCGCTTGAAAGAGGCGCGCGCTTTTCATTTAATCAGCCAGTGCCAACCAAAATTATCGCAGTCGCCAACCAGAAGGGCGGCGTCGGAAAAACCACCACCGCCGTGAATCTGGCCGCCTGCCTGGCGGCATTGGGCCGGCGGGTGCTGCTGTTTGATCTCGATCCGCAGGCAAACGCCACCAGCGGCCTGGGCCTGGAAAAAACCGAAGGCGACAGCGCCTACCGCGTTTTGCTGGGGGAGGGGAGCTTGCTGGAGAAAATCAAACCGACGGGGGTTGAACGATTGGAAATCATTCCCAGCGAAGTGGACCTTTGCGCGGCGGACCTGGAATTGGCGCGCACGGAGAACCATCTCCTGGCCGTTTCCCGCTCGTTGCAACCGGTCGTGAGCAGCGACCGGTTTGACGTGGTGCTGATTGATTGCCCGCCCTCGCTGGGGATTCTCACGCTGAACGCCTTTGCCGCGAGCGACGGCTTGCTGGTGCCGCTGCAATGCGAGTATTACGCGCTGGAAGGCATTTCGATGATGAACCGCGTGCTGGGCCAGCTCCGCGACGCCGGCGTGAATCCGCGCCTGGATATTTTTGGCGTGGTGATGACGATGTTTGACGGCCGCACAAAGTTGTCCAACGAGGTTGTGGGCGAGGTGCGGAATCTTCTGGGGGAGAAGGTGTTTGAAACGGTGATTCCGCGAAGCACGAAACTGGCCGAGGCGCCGAGCTTCGGGAAGCCGATCATCCATTACGATAAATACAGCACGGGCAGCGCCGCGTATGAACTGCTGGCGCAGGAGGTTCTGGCGAGGCTGGCAAACGTTACTTGGCCAGATAGTATTTCCGCGCGTACTCCTTGACCATGCGGTCGGTCGTGAATTGCGGCACGAGCGTGGTCATGGCGGCGCGGACGCGCTGGAGCCAGGCGCGGGGGATGCCGCTGACATCGCGGTTGTAAAATAACGGCACGACCTGCTCGGTAAGCGTCTTGTAGAGGTTGGCGCTGTCCAGGCGGTCCTGTTCCTCGATATTGTCCGGTTGCGAATCCTCGCCGATGGCAAATCCGTTCTGGCCGTTGTAGCCTTCGCGCCACCAGCCGTCGAGGATGCTCAGGTTCATGCAACCGTGGCAGCCGGCTTTCATGCCGCTGGTGCCGCTGGCTTCGAGCGGGCGGCGGGGATTGTTCAACCAGATGTCGCACCCGCTGACCATTTGCCGGGCCACGTGGATGTCGTAGTTCTCCAGGAAGACGAGGCAGCCTGTCAGGTCGCTGTGCTTGCTCAAATGGATGATTTGCTGGATGAACCGTTTGCCGTCGTCGTCACGCGGATGGGCTTTGCCGGCGAAAACGAATTGAATGGGACGGTGCTTGTCCTTGCACAGTTTCACGATGTTGTCGAACTGCTGGAAAATGAGCGGGGCGCGTTTGTACGTGGCGAAGCGGCGGGCGAAGCCAATGGTGAGAGCGTCGGGATTGAGCAGACGGTCAAAGCGAATGTAATCGCCGGGAGTCGCCTGGTGGACCTGCTGTAATAAGCGGCGCCGGGCGAATTCGATGAGTTCGCGCCGCAGGCGGTACCGCAACGCCCAGAGTTCTTCATCCGAAAGAAATTCGGGGTCGGTCATGCGCTGCCAGAATTCGCTTTCATGAATGGTGGAGGCCCAATCAATGCCGGCGCGGATGCTCCACATGGCGGTTTCCTGGGGCAGTTCGCCGACGTTGCCGCTGGTCAATTTCTCGCGCCAGAATTGCCGAACGGTGCCTTTCATCCAGCCGAGCAGGTGAATGCCGTTGGTGATATGGCCGATGGGGACCTGGTCCACCGGCGTGCCCGGGTAAAGCCCCTGCCACATTTCACGGCTGACCTGGCCGTGCAATTCGCTGACGGCATTGGCGGAGCGCGAGAGTTTCAACGCCAGCACCGTCATGCAAAACGGTTCGTTCGCGTCCTTGGGATTCACCCGGCCCAGCGCCATGATTTCACCCCACGGCACGGACAGGAACCCGCGGTAGGTGTGCATGGCATAATCCATCATGCCGGGCGAGAAACGGTCGTGGCCGGCTTCGACGGGGGTGTGGGTGGTGAAGATGCAATGCGCCTTCGTTTCGGATGACGCTTCGGCGAATTTTTTGCCTTCGGCCATCTTTTCACGGATCAATTCCAGGGTCAGAAACGCCGCATGGCCCTCATTCATGTGGAACACCGAGGGTTGCACGCCCAGGGTGCGGAGCAGGCGGACGCCGCCGATGCCCAGCAACATTTCCTGCATGATGCGGGTGGTGCTGTCGCCGCCGTAAACCCGGGCGGTGAGGTCGCGGTAATGCTGGTCGTTTTCGGGCAGGTTGGTGTCGATCAGATAAACCGGAACGCGGCCCACGTTGATGCGCCACACCTGGAAGGACACGTTCTCCATGTTGATTTCCACAGTGCCCACGAGCCGTTCGCCCTCGGAGTTGAAGACCGGCTCCAGCGGAACATTTTCAGGGTGGATGAGGTTGTAGTATTCCGTCTGCCAGTTGTTCGTATCGATGGCCTGTTGAAAATAACCTTCGCGATAAAACAGGCTGATGCCGACAAAGCCGAGCCCGAGGTCGCTCGCGGATTTGGCATGGTCGCCCGCGAGAATGCCCAGGCCGCCGGCGGAAATGGGGAGGGTTTCGTGGAACCCAAACTCGGCGGAGAAATAGGCCACGGGATTCCTGTGCAGCTCCGGCGCGTTCTTGTGCCCCCAGGTGGCCTGGTCATTGAGATAGGTGTCGAAATTGTGCAGCACGGAACGGGCGCGCCGGAGGAAGCCGGTTTCCTGGAGGTGGACGCGCAGTTCGTAATCAGAGACTTCGCGGAGCACGGCCACGGCGTTGTGGTACAGGTTTTGCCAGGCGCGCGGCGACAGCTCCTGGAATAAATCCTGCGCTTCCTGGTCCCACGTCCACCAGAGGTTATGAGCCAGTTTATTCAGTCCGGCAACCAGTTCGTTTAATTCTGCGCCGGTTAAGGGTTTCCTTGTCATAAAAATTAATACTGACCCGCAATTGGTAGCGTGCCGCGCCCCAATGCGCAAACAAATTTTTCCGGGGCGGCAAAAACCAGCCCCGGAATTTCATTGATGCGTTGACTCCGCCTTTATCCTTGCTACGATTCGCCGCTCTTTAAAGAGGAGAAATTCCAACAATTGATTTTATGGCAAAAACAGCGAAAGCAAAAAAATACGTTTATCTTTTTGGCAACAAAAAAGCCGATGGCGACGGCTCCATGAAGCCGCTGCTCGGCGGCAAGGGCGCGAACCTCGCGGAAATGACCCGCATCGGCCTGCCCGTGCCTCCCGGTTTCACCATCACCACCGAGGTCTGCACTTATTATTACGCAAATAAGCGCTCCTACCCCAAGGAATTGCAGGCGCAGATCCAGGCCGGCATCGCCAACATGGAAAAGACCATGGGCACCCGGTTCGGCGATAAAAACGCCATGCCCCTCCTCGTGGCCGTCCGCTCCGGCGCGCGCGATTCCATGCCCGGCATGATGGACACCATCCTCAACCTCGGCCTCAATGACGAAACCGTGCTGGCGCTCGTGGCCGCGACCAAAAACGAGCGGTTCGCCTGGGACTGTTACCGCCGGTTCATCCAGATGTACGGCGACGTGGTGATGGGCGTGCAGAAACGTCCCGCCGAAGACCATGAACCTTTTGAAATTGTCATCCACGGCCTCAAACACGAGCGTTACCACGCCGACATTGAAGACACCAAGCTCACGGTCGATGATTTGAAGGAACTCGTCGCGCGGTTCAAGGAGCTGGTCAAGGAGCGCGCCGGCAGGGAATTTCCCATTAACCCCTGGGACCAACTCAAGGGCGCGGTCGGCGCCGTGTTCGGTTCCTGGATGAATGATCGCGCCATCGTTTATCGCCGCAAATATAACATCCCCGCTGAATGGGGAACGGCGGTGAATGTTCAGGCCATGGTGTTTGGCAACACCGGCGAAAAATCCGGCTCCGGCGTCGCCTTCACCCGCGATCCCGCCACGGGCGAAAAAGTTTTCTACGGCGAATTTCTCATCAACGCCCAGGGCGAAGACGTCGTGGCCGGGGTCCGCACGCCCGAACCGGTGGCGCAATTGAAGAACCATTTGCCGGCCTCGTTCGCCGAATTGGAAAAAGTCCGCAAAACCCTCGAATCGCATTTCAAGGACGTCCAGGATTTTGAATTCACCATCCAGGACGGAAAATTGTTCATGCTCCAGACCCGCAACGGCAAGCGCACCGGCGTGGCCGCCGTCCGGTTTGCCTGCGAAATGGTCGCCGAGAAATTGATCGATTGGAAGACCGCCATCAAACGCGTGCCCGCGGATCAATTGGACCAGGTGCTCGCGCCGATCTTCGACCGCGCCGCGATTAAATCCGCCAAGGCCATCGCCTCCGGCCTCCCCGCCGGCCCCGGGGCGGCCGCCGGAAAAATTTATTTCAACGCCGACCGCGCCGTCGCGGCGTCCAATGCGGGCGAAAAAGTCCTGCTCGTTCGCGTGGAGACTTCGCCCGAGGATTTGCGCGGCATGATTGCCGCCGAAGGCATTCTCACCGCGCGCGGCGGCGTCAGCTCGCACGCGGCGCTGGTGGCGCGCCAGATGGGCAAGGTGTGCGTCTGCGGCGCCAGCGCGCTCCACGTGGATTACGCGGCCAAGACCATGACCGTCGGCGGCGAAACCTTTCACGAAGGCGATTTTCTCTCCATTGACGGCACCAGCGGCACGGTCTATGCCGGTGAAGTAAAGACCGCGCATAGTGAAGTCATCCAGGGACTGTTGGAAAAGGACGCCACCGCCATGGCTGGCAGTACGTACAAGAACTTTGTCCAGTTGATGAAATGGTGCTCGCAGGTCACGCGCCTGCAAGTGCGCACGAACGCCGACAGCCCCGAGCAGGCCCGCAACGCCGTCGCCTTCGGCGCCACCGGCATCGGCCTCTGCCGCACCGAGCACATGTTCTTTGAGGGCGACCGCATCGACGCCATGCGCGAAATGATTCTGGCGGACAACACCGAGGACCGCAAAAAGGCGCTGGCCAAATTGCTGCCGTATCAGCGCGACGATTTCGCCGGCATTTTCCGCGAATTGAAAGGTTTGCCCGCGACGATCCGTTTCCTCGATCCGCCGTTGCACGAATTTTTGCCGCACGACCACGCGCAGCAGCACGCGCTGTCCAGCAAGATGGGCATCAGCGTCGAGAAAATTGCCAAACGCGTCCACGAACTGCACGAGTTCAATCCCATGCTCGGCCATCGCGGCTGCCGCCTGGGCATCGCCTATCCCGAAATTTCCGAAATGCAGGCGCGCGCGGTGTTTGAAGCCGCCGCCGACGTGCAAAAGTTTGGCGTCAAGTGCAAACCCGAAATCATGATCCCGCTGGTCGGTTTCAAGAAGGAGTTGGATTTGCAAATCGAACTGGTCCATCGCGTCGCCAAGGAAGTCATGGGAGAGAAAAAGGTCAAGCTGGCCTACCTGGTCGGCACGATGATTGAGATTCCCCGCGGCGCCTTGACTGCGGATGAAATCGCGCAGACGGCCGAATTTTTCAGCTTCGGCACCAACGACCTGACGCAGACCTGCCTGGGAATGAGCCGCGACGATTCGGGCTCCTTCCTGCCGCATTATGCCGAACTGGAAATTGTGAAGAAAAATCCCTTCGCGAGCATCGACCAGACCGGCGTCGGCCAACTGATGGAAATTGCCGTCGAAAAAGGCCGCGCCACGCGCAAGGACATCAAGCTGGGCATCTGCGGCGAACACGGCGGCGACCCGGATTCGGTGAAATTCTGCCATAAACTTGGTTTGACCTATGTGAGTTGCTCACCGTTTCGCGTGCCCGTCGCCCGCCTGGCCGCTGCCCAGGCCGCCCTGGATGACGCGGCGAAAAAAACCGCCAGGAAAAAGTAATCATGAAGGCAACCTGAAAGGTTGTAAGAATTCAGCCCCGGGTTGCGAGGAACGAGCTACCCTGGGAAAACGTCCCGCAAAAAACCATCAGCCCTGAAAAGAGTTGCATCAATTCTGTTGGCCGTACGCCTGCGCCTCTCCAGAAGGTGTGCTGGAAATTAGCCCGCGCTCATCGTTTGGGCCGCAAAGAATAGGTCGCCCCTAACGGGGCTTGGGGTTTGTGCCTTGATTGCTACAAACAGGCCGCGCCTACGGCGCTGGAAACGCATGGCTTGGCCGTTCATACAGCATGTCTGCCAGCCCCGTTAGGGGCGAACTCTATGTAGAAAACACCGAAAAAAGAATGAAAAGCCCCGTCAGGGGCGACCTGTTCCGTGAACAAAAATTGAAATGCGCTTTCCCGATGAAAAACGCGCCAAAAATGGAATCGGCAAAACCAATCGCTGTCGTACGCCATCCGGCTTCAACCCATTAGGCGTGCCCGCAACCTGTTCCCTCTCCGCTCCCATCGGATGGGAGGGGAGAGGGTCAGGGTGAGGTGAGGGCACAGTCTTTTTGTGGTTCCCCGATGTCTATAATGGGTAACGTATCTAACGCATATTTGGGTTGTCGCTTCGCGACAATTTCCCCTTTACCCATTAAAAACGTCAAAGAATCTTTTGTTTTCCTTCGCGCTCTTCGAGTGTGTCTGAAAAATGTAGCGGCAGGCTTCCCAGCCTGACGTAGAGCCGGTGCTTCCAGCCCGGCGGATCCGGCACTGAAATTGGAATACCGTGGAAAATCAAGCGTTGGTCCGAGCGGCAAGATGCCGCCCTCTACGGCAGACAGGATGTCCGCCGCTACGATCCCGGGCCGTTTAATTTTCAGACACGCTCTTCGCGCGCCTACTTCCCAATGCAAAACGCGCTGAAAATCGAATCAAGCAAATCTTCCGTGGTCGTTTTGCCGACGATTTCGCCGACGGCGGAAACCGCAATCCGCAAATCCAGCGCGACCAGTTCCAGCGTGACGTCGGCGCGCAGCGCGTCAATCGTCCGCAGCGTGGCAGTGCGCGCGCGGTTCAGGGCATCCTGATGCCGTGAATTGATCATCACCTGCAACATCCCGGCGCTGATTTCGCCGGACCAAACCGCCGCCTTGATGGCGTCCTTCAACTGCTCAATCCCTTGTCCGCTCAGGCAGGAAACATCCACGGAGGAAGAATTCGCCGATAAACTCGCGCCTTGCCCCCCTGATCCCCCAATGTTCCTTGATGCGTCCAATTGCGACCTCCCTCTCCCCTCAACGGGGAGAGGGATTGAGGGTGAGGGGTGAGAAGGATCGCCGCCCCCCCCTTTTGTCCCTTGCGGTTCATCGGAAGGCAACTCCAACTTGACCGGCAAATCTATTTTGTTCCTCACCAAAATCCGTTTCTTTCCCGCAAACTCATCGAAATACTTCTTATCAGCTTCCGTCCATGGCTCACTCGCGTCCAGCACGTGCAGAATCAATTCCGCCTGTGCCAGCGATTGGCGGCTGCGCCGGATGCCTTCCTGCTCAATCTCATCGCGCGCCTCGCGCAGCCCGGCGGTGTCAATGAACACGACCGGCAGGCCGCGGATGTTCGCCGTCTCCTCAATCGTGTCGCGCGTGGTGCCGGGAACGGGCGAGACGATGGCGCGGTCGTGGCCGAGCAATTGATTGAGCAGGCTGGATTTGCCGGCGTTGGGACGCCCGACAATCGCGGCGCGAATGCCCCGGCGCAGGATTTGTCCCTCGCCCGCCGTTCGCAGCAGGTCATCCATGAATTTCACGCCGTCCTCCAGGCGCTTGAGCAATTGGCCGCGGGTATCGGGCGCGATGTCCTCATCGGGAAAATCGAGATGCGCTTCGATATGCGCCAGGGTGAGCATGAGGTCATCGCGGAGTTGGTTGATGCGTTGCGATAATTTTCCGGCAAGCTGTTCGTTGGCGGCGGCGAGGGCCAGCTCGGTGCGGGAATGGATGAGGTCCGCGACGGCCTCGGCCTGGGCGAGATCGAGGCGACCGTTGAGAAAGGCGCGCCGGGTGAATTCGCCCGGCTCGGCCAGGCGCGCGCCGCCCGCCAGGACGGCATCAAGAACCAGTTTGGCGGGCAGAATTCCGCCGTGACACGAAATCTCCACGCTGTCCTCGCGCGTGAACGTCCGCGGCGCGCGCAAGACCGCGAGCAGCACTTCGTCAATGACTTCACTCCCGCGGACAATTTTTCCGTAATGAATCGTGTGCGACGCGGCGGCGGACGGCTTGGCCGAACTCCTGCCGGTGGGAGCGAACACCCGGTCGGCAATGGCGAGCGCCTGGTCGCCGGAAATCCGGATGACCGCCAGGCCGCCTTCGCCCAAAGGCGTGGCGATGGCGGCAATGCTGTCGAACATGTGAAAATTATGAGTGGGCAAGCGCGAAAGTCGAATCAATGTTGGGCGTCATGTACGCGGCCACTCGAACATTTTTCAAATTCTTTAGTCAAACCCCATTATGAAAGTATCCATGCAAAACATAAAGTCCGGGATATTACTTGCGCGTATTTGGCCTGTCGCGGAGCGACGCTGGAAATTAGCCACAAGGTGGCTGGTAATCTTCCGCAAAGAGTTTTCCCGTCCCGGCGGGACGGCGGAAATATTCCCACTTCTTTGATTTCCCCCAATTTTAAAATTGCCGCGCGAGCAAATTTTGCTGTGTTAAAATTTGCTGTTTCCATTGCGATATTCATCTTGCAAACTTCAGCGCAGGCCTTCCACGCACTTGAGCCTGTATTTCCACGTTATTTCAGCACGAAGGATCGACATCCATCAGCCACACAAACGAACCACGCCAAAAAACCATTAATTTTTCATTTGGCGGACCCTCTGTAAGCTCCCAACTCCAATAAAATCCAAAACACCGCCGCCGTGGGCAGATGAAAAAGCCCCCCGTCAAACCAAAACGCCACCAGCATGGCCAACGCCCCCGCGCGGCAAGCGGCTTGAAGTGACGAGGGACGAGGGACAGATGACGGGAGTTGTGACAAGTGGCAGGTGACCGGTGGCATAGCTTCAACCCTCAGGACGGATTCGCCTGCTTCTCCCTCTCCGCGTCGCGAGTCGGCGAGCGATGGGGAGAGGGCCGGGGTGAGGTGTCTTTCTCCATTCTTCATTTTACCTTCTACATTTCCTTTGAAGCACAGCCCCACATACGCGAGGAAGCACGCCAATCCCGGTATTCCCAATTGCGTTCCCAACATCAAATAATCATCATGAAAGGGTCAGTCCTAGAATAGTGAAAGGGTCAGTCCTAGAATAGTGACACTTTTGCATTCGCGATTGGTTTTTATGTTTCCAGCCTCAGCAAGGTTCCATGCATTTGGCGGAGTTTGCGCGCGGGC
>JBKQUF010000068.1:0-12015 GCA_052140285.1 Limisphaerales bacterium
GATAAACTGACCGCGGGGTTGGCGGAAGCAATGGGCATAACTTATGCTGAAGCCGAAGGGGTGAAAATTGGACTGGCGGCGGAAGCGAAATCCGCTTTGGAAGCTCAAGTCATTCCGCTGGGGCGCGAATTGCGCGCGTCCCTTGATTTTTTTGAACATCAGGCGGACCGGCCGGTATCCCAGGTTTTTGTGACGGGAGGGGCGGCCAAGTCGGAAATGTTTTTACAAATGTTGCACTCGGAAATGATCGTCGAGTGCAAAACATGGACACCGACAACGTTCCTGCAATTGGCATTACCCGGACAGCAGGCGGTGGAGATTGAACAGGTCGGGCCGCAATTGGCGGTGGCGATTGGCGCCTCGCTGGCGGCCCTTTAGTCAAAGAGTTTGGAAAAAGAAATCGGGCGGTTTGGCTCGTGCCAAGCTTTGTTTTTTTGAAAGTCAGAATCAAGTTTAACTATGCCGATAAATATTAATTTGCTGGCCGAAGCACAGGCAGCGGAGGAATTGCGCCGCCGGGACCCGGTCAAGCGCGCGGTTTTTTTCGGCATCTCATTGGCGGCGGTGTTTTTGGTCTTCTATGCCGCGGTGGAAGCAAAGGCAATGTCCGCCAAGGAGACCGAAGAGGGGGTGGAGGCCGAGATGAACGCTCAAACCAACGCCTACGCCAAGGTGGATGCCGCGCAAAAGAGTTTGAATCTGACCCGCTCCAAGGTTGAGGCGCTCTTGAAATTGCAGAACCAAAGGTTTCTCCAGGGCAATCTGATGAATGCATTGCAGATGGCCACTGTCAACGGGGTGCAGTTGACCGGCTTGGCGCTGGACCAAAGCTATTCGTTGCAAGGCGGCGATAGCTCCAGTGGACGGCCAGCGACCGTTACAGGGAGAATCGTCCTGCGCTTGGATGCCCGCGATTATAGCCCCAACCCCGGCGACCAGATCAATAATTTCATGGGGGTCATCGCCAAGCAGGCCTATTTCCAGCAGATGTTGAACAAAACAAACGCCATTGAATTGACCAGCCCGCCCTCGGCGCCGCAGGAAGATAATAACGGCAAAAACTATGTGACATTCTCATTGGAATGTCAGTTCCACGACAAAACACAATGACCAGATTGTCAAAAGAAAAGCGAGACAGATTGATCTTGGTGTACATGGTCACCGGGATTGCTTTGGCTTTGATTGTGTTTTTCCTGATCCGTCCGGCATTCGCGTCGATCAAGAGCATCAAGTCAGACACGATCAGCAAGCGGCAACAGTTGCAGAAGATCGAGGATGCGATTGGCAAGCAACCCGCCACGTTGGCACAACTGCAAAACGAGTCCGCCACGCTGGCGGAGGCCGAAAAAGACATGGCCACTGGCGATCCCAATGGCTGGATTTATGACACGATCCGGGGGTTCAAGTCCCAATATAAGATGGACATCAGCATTGCTTCGTCCACCCACACCGAGGACGTCGATATGCTGGCGAAATTTCCCTACCGACAATTGAGGGTCACCGTCAACGGCACGGCGTTTTATCACGATCTCGGAAAGTTCATCGCCAATTTTGAAAACAATTATCCCCATGGGCGCATTTGCAACCTGTTGATCCATCCCGCCAACGAAAGCGGGGACAACGCGGAGAAACTGTCCTTTAGCATGGACATCATCGAGTTGATCAAACCAAACCAGCCATAATGAAACCGCCCACGCCATTCTATAAACAAGTTCCGGCTTTGCTGTTGGCCATGGCGTTGGCCGGCGCCATCGCCGGGCTGGCCGCGCCGCCGGTTGAACCGCCAAAATCAGTCTTTATTATTCCGACGAAACCGCAGGATGGGCGCGACCCGTTTTTCCCGGATTCAATCCGGCCCTATGAGGCGTCCGTCACACACACCGTCAAAGCCGCGCCGTCCATCACCGATCTGACCATCAAATCGATCCTGGTGAACCAGCGTGGCCAGGCATTTGCGATCATCAACGATCAAACCTTTGGGACCGGCGATGAAGGCGACGTGATCACCAGCGATGGCCGGCGTCTCCATATTAAGTGCAACGATATCAACCCGGCAAAAGGCACGGTCACGATTTCGTCCGGGGAAAACACCGTCACCCTAATGTATTTGGCCCGATGAAAGCGACGCTTACAAAACAATTTGCGCTTCATTCACCATGCCCGCGGCATGGTGAAAAGGGCGCGGATTTCACCTGGCCGATCTCATCAACTATGCTTATTTGTCCAAACAATCGGAGAAAAGGAGTTCAAATCATGAAAAAAATAAAACGAATTGCCGTCGCGCTGCTTTCGGGATTCATCCTGCAACAAGCAGCCCTGTCCCAAACCGTCACCAACGCGGTCAGCCAAACGGTTGCCCCCGCCGCGGAGGCTTCCATGGCCGCGCCCACGATGGCAACCAACCCGCCAGTGGCGGCGGCTTCCGATGCCATGGCGCCCGGAACCACCAATTCCCTGCCGATGGCCCAAACCAACACCACAACTGTCGCCACCGCCGAACCTGCCGCGCCCGACCAGGACAACACCCAGGCTGCGTCCGCGACCGGAACGCCTCCTCCCGCGCCCGCCACCGCACCCATCACGTTCACCGACGTGCCGCTGGATACCGCCATTCAGGCTTTGGCGCGCGAGGCGAACATCAATTACCTGCTCGACCCTTCCATTGGCTGGGGCATACCGGACCAAAGCGGCCAACCCAAACTCCCGCCCACGCTGTCCGTCCGCTGGGAAAATGTCACGCCGGAACAGGCATTGCTGGCATTGTTGGACAACTACGGCTTGCAACTGATTGAAAATCCGAGGACGAAAATCGCCAAAATCACGGTCCGGTCTCCGGACGCGCTGCCGGCGTTGATTACGCGCGTTGTTCAGCTCAAATACGCGAGCACCTCGAACATGATCGCCGCCGTTACCGGTGTGTTGACCGACAAACGCAGCCGCATTGTGCAGGACATTCGCACCAGCCAATTGGTCGTGGTGGCCACCGACCCCGAGCAATCCACCATTGACACCTTGATTGCAGAACTGGACAAACCCACGCGGCAGGTGCTGATTGAAACGCGCCTGGTCGAGCTATCCAGCAATCCCAGCACCACCAAAGGCTTCGATTGGGCTGGCACTTTGCAGGCCCAAAACATTTCCTTTGGAAACGGCGTGATGAATGCGGGTTCGCAATCAACGGCCAATTACGGGACCACTCCCGCGACTACCGGGATTGGTGGCGGCACTACGACAACCACTACCGGCTCTTCCACCACCGGCTCTGGCTCTTTCACCAGTTTGATTTCAAACCCTCAAAGTTCTTTGGCTCCCGGCGGTTTTCTGTTGAATACCGCCAGCGGCCTGACTCCTGACATTGGCTTCCTGAGCGCCGACGGGGTCAAGGCGGTCTTTTCGTTCTTGAACGAATCCTCTGAAGCCCAGGTGGTCTCCACCCCGCGCGTGGTGACCTTGGACAACGAAACCGCGACTATTTCCGTAACGCGCGAATTTCCGGTCATCAATGTCACCGCCAGCACTCAAAACACCTCGGGCGGCTCCACCATCCAGTACTCCAACATCGGCACGATCTTGCAGGTCACCCCGCGGATCACGGCCAATGATTATATCTGGCTGAAAGTAATTCCCGATGTGTCGAGCTTTTTTGGAGTTGATAATCAAACCATTGGCAATGCGACCTATACCGCCGACATTTTTGATTCGCGCCATATTGAAACGCAGGTCCTGATTCCCAATGCGCACACCCTGGTAATGGGCGGCCTGGTGCAGGACAACCCGAATTCGCAATACACCAAGGTCCCCATTCTCGGCGACATCCCCGGTCTTGGCTTTTTATTCAGCAGCCAGAGCAAGAGCATGGACAAGGATAATTTGCTGATCTTTATCACCCCAACCATCGTCAAAGATTCCGATTTCAAGCCCATGCAAACGAGCTTCCTCAACAGCCAGCCCGAAACCATGCCAGACCCGATGAAGATGCATACTTGGTGGGACAGCGCCCAACCGCAGGGCAATTGGAGCAATCCAATTACGCCCGAGGCCAATCCTTCGCTCCTGGTTGAGACCAATCAGAGTCAGGCCAGCCAGAGCGAGACCAGCCCGAGTGCGGCCAACCAGGGAAACACCATGCCAGAGTTCCCATAAGTGAAAATGGCCGGGTCAGCCAATTTAGAGAGAAAGAGTGAGCGATTATGAAAAGAGAATTTTTAGGACGAAATGCAGGCGGCGCCATTCTAATGGCGTTGATGCTCGCGGCCGGGAATCTTTCCGCCACGACGGTGGCGCTGGTCGGCGGCCAGGGCACCGCCGGACATGTTGACGGCGAAACTTACAGCAAAGCGCTGTTTAATGCGCCGGGAGGCATGGCCATGGATAGTTTTGGGGATTTGTGGCTGGCTGATACCGGCAATAATGCAATCCGCGAAATTTCCAACCCCTTGAATAGTCAGGGCGGCGGCAGTGAAACTATTACATTCGAGCCGGCAGTGACGACAAGTTTGATTGTAAAGCCAATTGCGGTTGCGTTTGATAATTTGGGCTACCTGTACATCCTGGACTATGGCAATGGCAAAAACGGAAATATCGTGGAATACGACCCCGATTATTATGATATTTTAGAGACCAACGCGATGAATTTAACCAATGCCGCCGGCATGGCAATGGATCCGAGCGGAAATATCTACGTTACGGTTAACAGCAACCAGATTTTAGAAGTCACCGCCCCCGGAGTAAGCCATCTCGTCGCCACCATTACGAATGCTGGCGCCTCCCTAAAAGGACTTATTGTCAAGAAAAGCGGGGCCACGGCTGGATTAATCGCCGTTTGCGATTCCGGACGCAATGGAATTTATCTGGTGAACCCAACCACGGGCATGGTTACCACCAATGCCGGATTTCATGGCGCCGGCGACTTCCCCAGCGGCACCGATGCTTCGTCCAAACTGGATGCCCAATTCAACCAACCAATGGGCTTGGCGGAAACTGGCGACGGCAGTTTGATTGTGACCGATTATGGCAATAACCGGGTCAAAGTGGTCAAAGCCAGCGACGGCGGAGTCACGAACCTTTACGGGGTTGTTTATACAGATTGGGTGTCACCTTATCCTGGCTTTAGCAGCACCCTGAACCCCCATTACGGTGTTCCGGAAGTTGTCGTAGTCCCCGATACATTGGGCGGCGTTTCAGCGCGTGAACCGGATGGCGTGGTGATGGCTCCGGACGGAACGGTTTATGTCACAGAAGAGTATTATAACCTGATCCGCGACGTGACGGGCAGCGGTCTTCCGCTGCCGCCGCCGCCTGCCCCACTGGCGCCAACCGGTTTGACGGCGGTGGCGGGTTATGGACAAGTAACACTGACATGGACGGCAAGTGCGGGTGCCACCAATTACAATGTGAAGCGCTCGCTGGACTATGACGGGACTTTCTCTACTGTCGCTGGCACTTCTGCGAGTAGCTATACTGATACCAATATTGTTGACAACACAACATATTATTATGTTATTTCTGCCGCAAACTCAGGTGGTACAAGCCTGGATTCGGATCAAGCCAGTGCCACCCCATTGTTTTCGCCGCCGCCAACCATCCAAAGCGTCACCACGAATTACGGGCTGGTCAGTTTGACATGGTCAACCTCAGTTGGAGCAACCAGCTACATCGTGGAACGTTCTCCCGATTCCGGCACTAATTTCACGCCGATTGCCACTGTTCCCGCATCCACTACATCTTATAACGACACTAGCTCTACCGACCCTAGCGGGGTGGTCAATGGAACGACGTATTATTATGTTATTCAAGCAGCCAACGACGGGGGCGTAAATCCCACCAATTCGGCGCAAGTCAGCGCCACGCCGCCATTGCCCCCGGTGCCAAATCCGCAAATTGGATGGGTAACTTATCCGCCACCTATTCCTTATACCTCGGTGTTTAATCCCGGTTCGCCTGCGGGCTATACATTCAATAACGATGTGGACCTTGTCATCGTGAATCCTTCGGGGACAGAAATATACTTTACTTATGCCAACACGACCGTGTTAACCAATGTTCCCGATCCCAACTCCTCCTCCGCACCAGGGCGATCAGGATATACCGATGGTCTCCCTGCTTACACCGTGGAGCAAAACTATATCATTAATCCACTAGTGGGGACTGCGCCGGCCTTAATGATAAAAGCGATCGGCGAACAGGCCGGGCATCCGAATAGCGCCATTGTATCGGCGTTGTTCCAATTTATTGTCGCCAATCCGTCCATTCCTGACGCAAATAACGCCAATGCCGCGCAATTTACACTCACCAATATCACCGTTGGCTCGGATATGTATTACACCACCGACGGCAGCTACCCGAATCCGACGAATGGGGCCGCAGTCGGTCCGATTACAAATGGCGCGATGTTATCTTTATCATTTCCTCCGGGCGTCTCCAACCTGACGTTTGAATCGGTGGGTTACCGCGCGAGCTATCAGCCCAGCTCTGTTTACACTAATATCTTCGCCGCCAGTAATTATGTCGCAAACACCCTCAGTTGGGGGTTTTCCTCGGGCGAATGTTCCAGCGCCTTTGTGGGCGCGGCGGGCGAGACGTTCTACGCGCCCGTGACCCTCACCTTGTTGCCCGGATCAAACGCATTGTATAGTTTGCAATTTAACATGACGGTTTCCAGCACGGGGCCTGGAGTAACCAACTCCGCGCCGGCCGCCGAACCTTTCAATTTTCAGTCCATGCTCTTGGAGCCGGTAGAGTCAGCCGATTCAGCGGTTCCAGTTTACGGCCCAATTCCCCCGTGGATGTTTGCCTCTTACGAAACCACTAATTTGCCGCCATCGGACTACGTGACCAACTCAATTGGCCAGGTTTTTGTCAATTTGCTCACGAGTAATGGGAACGAGTTGGCGGTCGGCTGGTTGGAACGTGCCGGCCACACCAATCTTTACAATACAGGCTCCCAGACTCTTGTCACCTTTTCGCAGGCGCATGACGACATGTTTCCCAATGGTTTTCAACCCGACGGCGTTATTGTGGGCGGCTATAGTTTCCAAATCTCGCCCGGCGCCACCAACGGCCAGCAATACCAGATTCAATTGGCGGGAGCATCGGCAACGTCTGACGGTATAGGTGCGCCTGGCGGGGCAGTTATCATCGTTACACCAGACAATACGAATAGCACTGCTTTGGGCGCCGGAACTCTCAATGGCGTCAAAAATGTCACTGTGGGAAGCATTCCCTACCTGGTGGGAGACGTCTATCCGTTCCGGTGGTTCAACGCCGGTGATTTTGGTTCGAGCAACCTGATTGTTTATGGCAGTGCGGACGCCGAGCAAGTATTCGAGGCAGCGGTGTACTCTTGGAACACGCCGCCGCCAGGCAGTGATTTCTTCGATGCGATGGATTCCGCCGGCGGCTTGGGGGTCGTCGATTCTGATCCCACCAGCGAGTTTTATGGATATTGGACCAACGCGGGTCCTGCAACCTTATTGAGTGGCAACATCACTAATGCCGCCAACCAAATGGCGTTTGGCGACGGCCAATTGGATGTCTCCGATGTTTATTTGACATTCCTTCGGTCGGAATTCACCAACAACTTTGTCTGGTTCCAACGGCTTTGGACCAACGGCGTTCGCGTGGCAACAGCCAACTGGGCTCCTGCCATCATCCCGGCGGTCCAGACATCGTCCGGCAAGGGCAAAACCGTTTCTGCCAATACCGGTTCAAACCCGGCTCTCCTGTCCATCACCAATACACCCGTGGTTAACTTCACGGCCACGGACTATCTCGCCACGGCTGGCCAGACCATTTCAATTCCGATCACGGCTACTGTCTTCGGCGCCTATCCCCTGACCGCCGCGATGCTGGGCATCACGGTCGTGCCATTGGATGGATCGCCGGCATTGACGACTCCGGTTTCATTTAACGCCGGGGCTTTGGGCCAACCCACCTCGGGATTTGTCGATTCCAGTGGCAACGGCAATTATGCCGCCGCGTGGCTGCCCGGCAACCAAAGCATTTCCGGCAGTGGAATTATCGGCACATTAATCGTAACCATCCCGACCAATGCCACCAGTATGTCGTCATACGCGATCCACTTTGACCATGCGTCTGCCTCGCCCAACGGTTTGGTGTCGTTCCCGAAACACACTCTTACCGGATTGATCACCTTGTCCAGCCGCACTAGCTCCTATTACAACGACGGCATCCCGGATTCATGGCGCCTGCGTTATTTCGGCACGATCTATAATATGCTTTCCGTTTCCAATGCCGACGCCGACGGCACCGGCATGGAGAATTGGCAGAAATATGAGGCCGGTCTCGATCCGTTGGACCCGGCGTCCAAACTCACCGTTGGCACCGACCAAGTAGTGCAGCAGAGCCAGCAGGACAGCGTCATTGCCTGGCCCAGCGTCAGCGGCGAGACGTATATCATCCAGCGTTCGGCGACATTATTCCCGCCGGCCTGGGTTTCCGTTTCCACCAACATCGGCACCGGCAGTTACATGGAAATTCACGACAGCCCAACGAACTTCTTCCGGTACTACCGCGTGGAAGCGCAATAAGGCGCCCGGAAACAAATTGGATCAGCCGGTCACGGCCGAGAGTTTCTGATATTCTCTCAGCAGCGTTTCGATGTTGAATGGCTTGCGCAAAACCGGCGCGCCCAAGGATTCGAGTTTTTCGTTCAAATCCTGGCTGCCGGCGTCGCCGGTGATAAAGAGAAAATGCCCGGTCAATTCCGGGCGATTTTCCTTCAGCCACTCGAACAGCCCAAACCCGTCCAATTCGGGCATCCGGACGTCCGAAATCACAAAATCAAAATCGGCCTGCTGCAAACGGGTCACCGCCCGCAAACCGTTGTTCACGCGTTCGACGCTGCAATTCAAATCGTTCCGTAATGCCTCCTGAATCATGGAAGTGATGAACTCTTCGTCGTCCACAATCAGAACGCGGCGGCGATTGGAGTCCCAATCCGTTTCGAATGCAATTTTCCGGGCGTTCGGAACGGAACGCAGCGGCGCCACCGCGCCGGACATTTTGGGAAAAATCACCTCGAATTCGGAGCCGACTCCCACCGTACTCTTAACGCTGATCTCCCCCGAATGTTGCCTGACGATGCTCACGCAGACGCTTAACCCCAGGCCGCTGCCGCGATCGGGGCTTTTGGTGGTAAAAAAAGGATCAAAAATATGATCCAGATGCTCCGGTTTGATACCGTGGCCCGTGTCCGCCACTTTTAAAACAATTTTATCGTCACGCTGCGCGACGCTCAAACGCAATTGCTTTTGCGGCCGCTTTTCCATGGCGTCCAATGCGTTCAGCATGAGATTGATGATGACCTGTTTGATTTGCGTCGCATCGCCGCGAATCACCGCTTCACCTTCGGGCAGGTCCAGAACCACTTCGCAGCCACTGTCGCGAATCCTGAAATTGAGAAAGGCGACGACTTCTTTGACGATGACCCGCAAGTTGCAGGCGGAAAGTTCCGCCGTGACGGGGCGCGAAAGCTGCAATAACTGGCGGATGATTTTGGCGGACTCCATCGCGCTGTCCCGGATCATTGTGCAATAATGCGCGACTTTGCTCACGGGCTGGCCGGATTGGAGCTGGCCGAGCAAGAGTTCCGAGAATCCGATGATGGGGGCGAGTTTGTTGTTGATTTCGTGGGCGATCCCGCCGACGAGGGAGTCGAGCAGGGCGGATTTCTCCTTTTGGATCAAACGATGCTCCAAAACGCGCTGTTCGGTGATGTCATCGAGCAGGGCGCACACCTGGCCGGTTTCGCGGATCCAACTGGTGAAGAATTTGAAACGGCGCGGGCCTCGTCCGGGCAGGTGCAGCAGGAATTCGCTGTTGCGTGGATTCGGTTCGCTGGAATTGGCTTCGTGTTCTTGCAGGAGGCGCAGGAAACTCTGGCGTTCGGAGGGGCCGACCAGTTCTGAAAGGTTGAAGGCGCCGGGTCCTTCGCCGATGGAGGCGCCGATGAGGATTTCCAGGCGGTGGTTGCCGGTCTCGACTTCGCCACGGGTGTTCATGAGGGCCACGCCGAGGGCGCTGTTTTCGAAGAGGATTTCGAAGCGGCCCTGGGATTGGCGGAGTTGGTTCAGACTGCGAAAGAGTTGGTTGTTGTTTTCGCGCAGGGCCTGGCGCTGCTGTTCGGCGAGCTGGGATTTTTGAAGGATGAGTTTGGATTGCCAGCGGACCAGAGTTTGCACGGAAACAATGCCCAGAAATTCTTCATCCGCATCAACGAGGGCCACGTCGTCGTAAAAACTGTCACCCCGGCGGGAGAGGGCCTGGTCGAGGACTTCCAGCAACGGCGTGCCCTGGTAAAACTGCAGGTGATTCTTCATCAGGTGCTGTTCGACGGGTTGATGGCCGTAGAGGGCGAACCCAAACCGGGCGCCGAGGAGGAAACCAATGTGGCCCCGGGAAACCATTCCGATCAGCCGGGTGCCGGAGACGACGCCGACGTATTCGTGGGTGTGGGTCTGAAACCATTTATAAACGCTTTCAGTCGTCTCGGCGGCCTGAATCGACTCGCGGTGTTCAACCAGGGAGATAAGATCGACATCTTCCACCGCCACCGATTCGCTTCTGGATTCAACGGATTCGACTTCGGACATAGTGCGCATAGAGTCTAATCTTAAGTCGTCAAATCTCATATTGTTTCAAGTGACAATTGTGTGAAATTTGAAGACGCGGATGAGAATTCCCCAAAAAATTCGCGCATTGACCCCCTGAACCTGCCGCATCCTGCCGGGCTTTCGAGCGACCACTGACATTCGCCTGCTCTTCCCTCTCCGCTCCCATCGGATGGGAGGGGAGAGGGTTAGGGTGAGGTGAGGGTCTGAGGGTGAGGGGTGAAAATTATATCCGCCCTCCCTTAATGTCCCTTGCGTCCCTTGCAGTTCATGGGAAGGCGCGGGTCAGAGGCGCTCGTAAGCGCGCCAGAAGGATGGCCGCACTTTGGAAATCATAATTTGCCAGTGTCGAGCGGCTCGGCTTTGCCCTCGTGCAAGGCGTCGGCCACAAAAGCATCCAGCTTGGGGCGTGGGCGGGCATCGCCGAGGATGCGTTCCCACTCCAAATCACCAGTTTGCTGCTTGAGAAAGCGGGCAAAATCCACGACTTCCCGCGCCTTTTCATCAGGCAATTCAGCCACAATTTCGGCCAATTCTTTGGCGACCACAGTCATGGTAAAATTTTAACGCCACTCGCTCACAACGGCCAGCCTCTCGTTTAAGTCAAACCACGGCGGACGCGAGTCCAGTGTATAGTTTTCTGAATTTGAAAATGATTTCTATGTGGGGGGCAAATTGGTCGTTGCTGTGCGAAAGAAAGAGCAATTGTTTGTCATCGGGATTGTGAAAAAAGTCGGTGTTCCGTTTGTCGGAGATACAAAAGCAACTGGACTACAATCACTCCATGCATTCTTGGCCAAGTTTGTCATGCTTTGTATTACGAACCCCAATCCCGAATCCCCTCCGTTCACCGTGACAAATGCATTTGTGCCGTCACCGCTCATTCCGAGGCTCATCGGCGTCTCCGGAAGACTATTCCCGTCTCCGTTGAATATTTGGAACTTGCCATTGTCAAAGAGGGTTATCTTCATCCAGAAATCACCGCTTGAGGAGGATGAATCCGTTATTTCATCCGTGTTCAGATACAGGAATCCGTCGGAGCCAATTGGGTTGCTGGCCGGATCAAGCAATTCGTCGTCCACTTCAATTGATGGATATGTATCTCCTTTGTCCCCCACTTCCACCCTCGCCCATTGCAGATTCGGCACATAGAACGGGATCTGATCATTCAACACAGTGGAGAATCCTGACAAGTCTGGTACAGAGTATGAACCATTTCCATTTTTTACCAGCTGAAAAGTGTTGTAACTATACAGGCCGAGTTGACTCAAATTAAAAGACACCGGGGAGCGAAACTGGGGGGAGGCCAAAAGGGTCGTTGACTCATGGGAAAAAGACACCGGAAAATCGGTGGGCATGAACATGAGTAAAGAACAGAAGAGTG
>JBKQUF010000069.1:0-21982 GCA_052140285.1 Limisphaerales bacterium
GTTCAGGGGGTCAATGCGCGAATCTTTCGGGGGAATTCCCACCGGGCGCTGATTCAACCCATTCAGGGTTGATGAATTGGGGGACGTTTTCCCAGGGTAGCTCGTTCCTCGCAACCCTGGGCTGAATGATGGCAATCCCTTCGGGATAGCAGGCGAAGGCGAAAGGTCGCTCGAAGTCCCGGCAGGGGATCTGTCGGGCAGGTTGCCCGTTCCACCCGGGTTCAGGACGGGCGCTCGGAAAGTTTCGCCGAAATAGCCAAGCAGAAATTCCCGCCGACACGTCGCGATTTCGGCATAATGAATCATCTGCTCCAGTTGGGCGCGGGCGAGGTCGCGTTCCTGCGGATTCGGTTTTTCATTAATGAACCGCATTTGTTTCACGCGGTCGCCGGGGCTGAACAACAGCAGGCATTCGCCGGGCAGCCCGTCGCGTCCGGCGCGTCCGGTTTCCTGGTAATAACCCTCGATGTTCTTCGGCAAATCATGGTGAATCACGAAGCGCACGTTCGGTTTGTTGATGCCCATGCCAAACGCGATGGTCGCGCAGATCACGCGCGTCTCGTCGCGAAGAAACGCCTCCTGATTTTTCGTCCGTTCGCCGGGAGCCAGGCCGGCGTGATACGGCGCCGCCTTCACGCCATCGGCGGAAAGGCTGGCCGCCAGGCTTTCCGCCGTTTTGCGCGCTTGAACGTAAATGATGCCGCTTTCTTTCGGCCTGGCCCGCACAAAGGAAAGAATCTGCCCATAAGCTCCCGATTTTGCGGCCACCCGGTAAGTCAAATTGGGCCGGTCAAAACTCGCCACGTAGCACGCGGGGTCTTTCAGATGAAGCTGGCGAACGATGTCCCTGCGCACGCGCCCGGTGGCAGTGGCAGTCAACGCCATCATCGGCGCTCCGGGAAAAATTTCCCGCAGCGCGGAAAGTTGCCGGTACTCCGGGCGGAAATCATGTCCCCATTCGCTGATGCAATGCGCCTCGTCAATCGCGAACAGGTTGATGTTCCATTTTTTCAAATCTTCGAGAAAGCCGGACAACATCAACCGTTCCGGCGCGACATAGAGCAGGCGAAATTCGCCTTGATGCAATCCATACAACCGCGGACGCGATTCGCCGGCGGCGAGCGAGGAGTTCAAAAAGGTGGCCGACACGCCCGCCGCATTCAGGGCGTCCACCTGGTCCTTCATCAAGGCGATGAGGGGAGAAACGACGACGGTGAGGCCGGGGCGCAGGAGCGCGGGCAATTGGAAGCAAAGCGACTTGCCGCCCCCGGTCGGCAGCACGGCGAAAACGTCCCGGCCGGCGAGCGAGTCGCGGATGATTTCCTCCTGCAACGGGCGAAACGAACTGAAGCCGAAGAATTGTTTCAGCGGCGCGAGGAGTTGGTCGCGGCTAACATTCACCACCGGAGAATAAAACAGAAGGCAACCCGTGGCAAAACGAATTGCGAAATGACGCCGCGGAGGGGGCGTCTTTTTTTGCTGGGTCGTGGTACAATAGACGAGGTGATTTTGCGCCGATTTTTATCGCCAACTTTTAGCGGCGTGATATGTTGTTTTGGCCTTCCGAAGCCGGGAGACCAAACTATTATGGTAACCTCAATTGAACTTTCTGAAAAGCGCATTGGCGACGAAGTGCATGCGATTCGGCGGGCAGCCCGGAAACTCCGGCCTGGCCGCAAGGACGCGTTGGCATTTCTGAAGCAGATTGGCGCTGATGGCTGGCCAAATTCGCCAACCAAGGTCAACGGATCGAAAACCGCCCGGCCCGTGAAGAGGTGAAAGCGCATACCATTGGCTATCACGGCTGCGACCTTCAGGTGGCGCTGGACATTGTTACGCGAAAGAAAGGGTTGAAATCCGGTTCAAACCGCTATGACTGGCTCGGAAGCGGTGTCTATTTTTGGGAGGATAACCCGCACATGGCTTGGGCATGGGCCAGACACACGGCCAAGAAACAGACCCAAATAATTCGGACACCCGCAGTTCTTGGGGCGGTAATTGATTTCACCGATTGCCTCAATTTGGCGCAGATGGGCGCCTCGAAAATTTTGGAGCCTGCTTACAACGCCCTTGTCCAAGAAGTCGCTCGCGCTGGGGGCATAATGCCTCAAAATGTCGGAGAGGAAGAACGATACCTTGATCATGCGGTCTTTGAGACACTCCACGAACTGCGCAAAACGCAAAACCTTCCTCCTTTCAAGACCGTTCGCGCGCTTTTTCAGAGCGGAGTTCCTGTGTTCCCCAATGCGGGAATACGCAAGTGGGATCATATGCAAATTTGCGTACGAGATATGGTGGTCATTGAGGGATGTTTTTTGGCGAACACACCGAAGACGTGAGACATTCTCATTTTACAAAAGCCGCCTCCACAGCCCCATAAAATGTGAGTTGATTTGAGTGAATAGGCTGGTGCTGAAGCCGGAAGGATCACACCCACAACATATCCGGCAGTCAAGTTAAATCCGCACAACTAATAGTGTTTTTTTGCCAAAAAATCGCCAAATAAGCATTGTGTGAAATCGACATTTTTTCTATAATTTTAGCAACAGTCCGGCATCCAAAATTGATGCCGATTTTACCCGTTTTTTATGGCGAAAGATACCGATTCAACCGATGAAAAAAGCGTCCCGTCCGATGTGGTCAAGGGCAGCTACGGCTCCGCGCAATTGGGCAAACTGGAGGGCTTGGAAGCGGTCCGCAAGAAGCCGGGCATGTATATCGGCGGCACCGACGAGCGGGCGTTGCATCATTGCGTGAGCGAAGTGCTGGATAATTCCGTGGACGAACATCTGGCGGGCCATTGTGACAAGATCGAGGTGACCATCCACGTGGACGGTTCGATTTCCATCCGCGACAACGGACGCGGGATTCCGGTGGACATGCATCCGCAGTACAAGGTTCCCGGGGTGGAACTGGTGCTGACCACGCTGCACTCGGGGGGCAAGTACGGCCAGGGCGGTTACAAATTTTCCGGCGGCACGCACGGCGTGGGCGCCAAATGCGTGAACGCGGTGAGCGAATGGTTCGAGGTGGAAGTCTCGCGCGGCGGCGAAGTACACCACATGGAATTTGAGCGCGGCAAAACGATGCAAAAACTGCATGTCATCGGAAAGGCCAAAGGGACCGGGACATTGATCACGTTCAAACCGGACCCGGAGATATTCCGGGAAACGACTGAATTCAAGGCGGACATCATTGCC
This sequence comes from Limisphaerales bacterium, assembly GCA_052140285.1. GTDB lineage: Bacteria > Verrucomicrobiota > Verrucomicrobiia > Limisphaerales > UBA11358 > UBA11358. The sequence continues at coordinate 3,201 of JBKQUF010000069.1, forward strand.
CAGCGGTTGCGCGAACTGGCTTTTTTGAATTCAGGACTGGAGATTGTCTTTACCGACGAACGGCAGAGCGAGAAGCCGCCGGAAACCTATTTCTATCGCGACGGGATTGAACAGTTCGTGCGGCAGCTCAACAAGAACAAGGAGCCGCTGCATCCCAAACCGATTGCGTTCCAAAAAGCGACGCAGGAGAAGCTGGACGACAAGGAGATTGAAGTGCAGGTGGAAGTGGTGCTGCAATACAACGACAGCTACAACGACCAGGTGCTTTGCTACACAAACACGGTCCATAATCCGGACGGCGGGGCGCACCTGAGCGGGTTTCGCTCGGCCGTGACGCGGGCGATCAACCAGTACGCCAAATCCAACGAGTTGCTGAAGGAAAAAGACCCGCAAATCACGGGCGACGACGTGCGCGAAGGGTTGACGGCGGTGATTTCGGTGAAGCACAGCGACCCAAAATTTGAATCGCAGACCAAGGTAAAGCTGCTCTCGCCCGAGGTTGAAAAAATCGTCGGTTCGGTCACGTACGAGGGGCTGATGAGTTATTTTGACGGGAACCCGCCGATTGCCAAGCGGATCATTGACAAAGGGTTGAACGCGGCGCGGGCGCGCGAGGCGGCGCGGAAAGCGCGGGAAGCGGTGCGCAAATCGGCGCTGACGGGCGGCGGATTGCCCGGGAAACTGGCCGATTGTTCGGACCGCGACCCGGTGAACACGGAGTTGTATATCGTGGAAGGCGACTCGGCCGGCGGTTCGGCCAAACAGGGCCGGGACCGGAAATTCCAGGCGATCCTTCCCATCCGGGGCAAATTGATCAACGTGGAAAAAGCGCGGCTCGACAAGGTGCTCCAGAACAACGAAATCCGGACAATGATCACGGCCATCGGCACGGGCATCGGCGACGGCGAGGGCGAAGGCGCATTCGATCTCACCAAATTGCGATACCATAAGATCATCATCATGACCGATGCGGACGTGGATGGTTCGCATATTCGCACGCTGTTGCTGACGTTTTTTTACCGGCAAATGCCCAAGCTGGTGAAGGACGGGTATGTCTATATCGCCCAACCGCCGCTATATTCGGTGACACGCAAAAAGAAGACGAATTACGTGGATGACGATGCGCAACTGAACCGGATTTTGCTCCAAAATGGCACGGAAGAAGTGAAGTTAAAGAACCTGGCCGACGGCCGCGAATTTGCGCCCAAACAACTCGAGGAAATCCTGGCGTTGCTGGAATCGCTGGATAAATACGCCACGTTCATCCGGCGCCAGAGCGGTGATTTTGGCGATTACGTGGAGAAGCGCAGCGCGAAAGGCACGTTCCCGGTTTACCTGATCAAAGTGCGGGAGGGAAACGACGAAACGGTCCTTTATTTCGAGGACTTGGAGGACGTGCAGAAATTCAAGGACAAGAACGAAGACCTCTTTGGCGAGAACGGCGAGAAAGCCGAAAAGCCCAGGAGCCAAACCCGGCGCGCGGTGGAGGCGGACCTGCACCTGGAAAGCAAAGCCATCGCCGACCTGCTCGGCAAACTCTCCAAAAAAGGTTTGTCCGTGGAACATTATTCGGCACAGGACAAGCCGCTGTTTGAGTTGTTGGAGGGGGAAGGCGAGCGCGCGACGACGACGCCGTTGTTTTCGATCCCCGAAATTCTGGCCGGGGTCAAAAACATCGGCAAAAAAGGAATGCAAATCACGCGGTTCAAGGGACTGGGCGAAATGGACGCGAAAGAACTTTTTGAGACGACGATGAATCCAACCGTGCGCAAGCTGTTGCGGATCGATTTGACGGACGCGGTGGAAGCGGAGGAAATGTTTTCGAAATTGATGGGCGAGGAAGTGGAACCGCGGCGGCAATTCATCGAGGACAACGCATTGAACGTCAGGAATTTGGATGTGTGAGAAAAAATTCAGAAAAAAGTTGACGGTGTAGTCACATGAGACTACATTGGTTGTGTAAACGGTAATGAAGAAGAAAACACCATCCTACAAAAAACGCATGCCACCCTTGAAAATGGAGCCGGAAACGGCAGTCCCCATGGTCATGCGCGAAGTGGCGACCATGCCCGGATTCGGACAAATCATCAATGTCCGGGCGGCCAAGGCTCATCTATCGGCATTGCTGGACCTGGTGGCGGGCGGGCAGGAAATCACCATCACCAGCGATGGCAAGCCGAAGGCCAAATTGGTGGCGGCGAAGCCGCGCAAGGTGTTCACCGGAACGTGGGAGCATCTCAAAAAAATGCCGATGCAAACCGAAGGGCCATTTGCCGATGAAATCATCCGCGCTGATCGAGATGGCCGCGGCTGGTAACGATGTACCTGGACTCCTGCATCGTCGTCAAACTGGTCAGCCATGAGCCGGACAGCAAAGCGTACCATGACATCGTGGCGGGAAATCCTGTGACGACATCAGAGTTGGCCGTGACGGAAGTCCGGTCCGCCCTGTTCGCCAAAGAACGAGCGGGGCGGATCACGAGCCAGGCGCGGCAGGCGAGTTGGCGATTGTTCCACGAAAAAGTGCGCGACCAGGAAGTGGTTTTGCTGCCACTGAACCGGCAGGTAATTGAACGGGCAGGCACGGTAATCGAGCAATGCCATCCTGCGGTCGCGTTGCGGACGCTGGACGCGATACACGTGGCGACGGCAGAATTGCATGGCGGCGAAGAAATGTGCAGCAGCGATGAGCGTGTGGTTAAGGCATCGGACTACATCGGTTTGCCCCTCACGCCACGGCCCGGGAACGATTGAGATTATACACTATGTCTGACGAAAATAAAAAAGACCCGAATAATCTGCCGGTGAGCAACACGCCGTTGTTCGCGGCGGGAGAAAAAATTGCCAAGATCAACGTCGCGGACGAAATCAAGAACTCGTTCCTGGACTATTCGATGTCCGTGATCATTTCCCGCGCGCTGCCGGACGTGCGCGACGGCTTGAAGCCCTCGCAACGCCGCATCCTCTATGCGATGCACGAGCTTTCCCTGTTCCCGGGCCGCAAACCTTACAAGTGCGCGAAGATCTGCGGCGATACTTCCGGCAATTACCATCCGCATGGCGAGGCGGTGATCTATCCCACGCTGGTCCATATGGCCCAATCCTGGGCGATGCGGGAAAAGCTGGTGGACGGCAAGGGCAATTTCGGGTCGGTGGAAGATGATCCGCCGGCGGCGATGCGTTATACCGAGGCGCGGTTGACCCACCTGGGCGCGGCGTTGATGGAGGACATGGACAAGGACACGGTGGATTTTGTCCCGAACTACGACGAGCGCATGACGGAGCCAACGGTGTTTCCCGCGGCGTTCCCGAACCTGCTGGTCAACGGGGGCACGGGCATTGCGGTGGGCATGGCCACGAACATGCCGCCGCACAACCTCGGCGAGGTGATTGACGGCATTTGCGCGCAGATCGACGAGCCGAACATCACCATCAAGCAATTGATGAAGTTCATCAAAGGGCCGGATTTTCCGACCGGAGGGATGATTTGCGGCGTGGAAGGGATCAAAAATTATTTTGAGACGGGCCGCGGCAGCGTGAAGCTGCGCGGGCGCGTCGGCTCCGAGGAATTGAAGGGCAACCGCGAGCAACTGGTCATCACGGAGATTCCGTTCAACGTGAATCGCGCCGGGCTGGAAAGCCAGATCGCGGATTTGGTGAATGAAAAAGTCATCACGGAAATTTCCGCGATGCGGAATGAATCCGACGAGAATTGCCGGATCGTGATGGAGCTGAAGCGCGACGGCAACCCGAAGGTGGTCATCGCGAACCTTTACAAGCACACGCAACTGGAGGTGTCGTTCAGTGTGAACGCGCTGGCGATCGACCATGGCAAACCCAAGACGCTCAATCTCAAGGAACTGATCCAATGTTACATCGAGCACCGCCGGGAAGTGGTGCTGCGCCGCACGCGGTTTGAATTGAGAAAAGCCGAGGAGCGCGCGGAGTTGCTGGAAGGCTATTTGATTGCGCTGGCAAACCTGGACGAATTCATTTCGATCATCCGCAAGTCGAAGACCCGCGAGGAAGCGCGGGTGAAGCTGCTGGCGTTTGAATGGACGCAGAAACAGGTGGAGCGCTGGGGAATTTTGATCCGCAGCGAAGAGCGCCTGGACAAGGGCCGCTATGCGTTGAGCGAGCGGCAGGTGGACGCCATTCTCGAATTGCGGCTGTATCAACTGACCGCGCTGGAAATCGACAAGGTCGAAGCCGAGTACAGGGAACTGCTCGAGCGGATCAAGGATTTGCTGGACATTCTGGCGAAGGAATCGCGCGTGATGACGATCATCAAAAACGAACTGAAGGCGATCCGGGAAAAGCATGCCACGCCGCGAATGACGCAGATTGTTCCCGACGAAGGGGAAATTGCGATTGAAGACCTGATCGTGAATGAAGGGGTCATCATCACGCTCACGCACAACGGCTTGATCAAGCGGACGAACGTTTCGAGTTATCGTTCGCAGCGCCGCGGCGGCAAGGGGGTCATCGGCATGACCACGCGCGAGGTGGCGGCGGAAGAGGATAAGGATTTTATCGAGCATCTTTTCACGGCGAGCACGCATGATTACCTGATGTTCTTCACCAATATGGGGCGCGTGTACGTGGAACGCGTCCATGAAATCCCGGACATGGGCCGCGCGGCCAAGGGCCGGAGCATTGCCAATCTCCTGGAACTCAAGCAAGGCGAGACCATCGCCGCGCTGATTCGCGTGATTTCCCGGACGGACGCCAGCAAGGAGGATGACACGTGGAAACAGGAAGGCTTCATCTATTTTGCGACGAAACAAGGCACGGTAAAAAAGACTGCTCTGGCGGATTTCGGCAACGTGCGCAAGGGCGGTATTATTGCCATCGGCATCGAACCGGGCGATGTGCTGATCGACGTGAAACTGACGACCGGCAAGAATGAAGTGGTGCTGATCACGCACGGGGGCATGAGCATCCGGTTCAATGAAGAGGACGCGCGTCCGATGGGCCGTCCGGCGGGTGGCGTGCGGGGCATCGATCTGTACAAGGACGATGAAGTGGTGGCGCTGGCGATTGTGGTGTCGGACGCCAAACTGTTGGTGACCGGCGAAAACGGCATCGGCAAACGGACGGATTTCGAAGAATACCGCATTCAATCGCGCGGCGGCAAAGGCATTATCACCATGAAGACCACCGAAAAGACCGGCGCGGTGATTGGAGCGCTGACGGTGCGCGACAATGACGAGATCATGCTGATAACGTTCAAAGGCCAAATGGTGCGCATTTCCGTGAACGGCATTCGCGAAGCCGGGCGCAATACCCAGGGAGTGAAGCTGATCAACCTGGAGGAAGGTGACAAATTGCAGGCAATCGCGCCGGTCGTTGGCGAGGACAAGGAAGATGTGGCGGCGGATGACGGTCAAAAATCAATGTAAGAAGTCCGCTTGCGCAATTCGGGTTTGGCGTTAGAATGACCATGCCGTAATTGTGGCATCAGTTGTTAACAGGCTTCTGTTCGCATCGTTTTTCCACGGCTCAACTCAGGCATTTTTTATGCAGAAATATGTTTTGGCCCCATTCTTTTTAGGCGCATTGGCAATCTGTGTTCACGCAAATACCACCAACGGTGCGGCGTCCGCTTCCGATGGCATGACGAACCACGTGCAGGTTTGGCAAGACAGCCTTTCCTTTGGCCTCACGCTCACGCGGGGCAACAGCGATACGCTGTTGACCGACGGCAAGTTCAGCACGCACCGCAATAATTTGACCAACGAGGTCACGGCCAGCATTGAAGGCGCCTACGGCGAAGATCAATCGGTGAAAAACACCGAACTCTTGCACGGCATCGGCCAGTACAATCACCTGTTCACCGAGCGCGTGTATGCTTATGGCATGGGCGATGCGTTTCACGATGGCATCGCCGATGTAAACTACCGTCTGACCGCAAGTCCCGGCGCCGGTTATTATTTTCTAAAGGACAAGCAGACGTCACTGGCCGGCGAGGCCGGGCCTAGCGCGGTCTTCGAAAAATTGGATGGCGGTGAGTCCCAGTATTATGGAGCGGCCCGCCTAGCGGAACGGTTCGAGCATAAATGGGACGCCCACACGCGCATCTGGGAAAATGTCGAGTTCATACCGCAGTTCGACATGGAAAACAATTTTTTGGCCAACGCCGAGATTGGCGCGGAAGCGTCGCTGACCAGGCGCATCAGCCTGCAGACGGTCCTGCAGGACAATTTCATCAACGTTCCGGCGTCCGGGCACGAGAACAACGACCTGAAATTGATCAGCGGCTTGGTCTATAAATTTTAAAAGAAATACGAAAAGGACAAGACCGGCCCGCAGGCGTTAATGCCAACGTTGCGCCGGGACAATCCGCCGTTGGAGATGTGCTGGTAACGGCATTCGAGATCGACCGCGCACCGGGGAGCAAGGAACCATCGGACGCCGGCGCCAATGCCGAGATTAAAATTAAAATTTTCACCTTCAATCCGGCGGTCCAAATCGGTGTCCGCCACGCCTCCGCCGAGTTGGGCGTAGGGCACAAAGCGGCAGTCCGACGGCACAAAATTGTAGCGCAGCCAAAACGTCCCACCGGACACAAAATTGCCCTGTCCCCGGAAGATTGCGCCGCCGAACGCCTCGCCAATGCCTTCCAGATTCCCGCGAAGAACACCCGGCCCGTGGATATCGGTGAGCATGTAACCCAACTGCAATTCGTCAAGCGTGTAGTCAACCGCAGGCAGCTTCAAATGAGTGATGAAGGGCGAAAGAAAGAATCCGGCGCCCAGCGAACCTTCAAATCTCCCGGACTGAAACTGATTGTCCCACGCTGCCCGCCCGGCGTTCAACCGGGAGGCATTCATCAAAACAGCGATAAAAATGAGGACTCCAAAAACCCATTTCATCGGCGGGACGGTGAGGCAAATCCGGCGAAATGTAAATAGCGGAGTATCGCTGCGGTCAAATGCTCACGGCGCCAGGCGTTCCAATTTCCATGAATTATCCGGCTGCCGGGTGTACTGAAAGCGGTCGTGCAACCGGTTTGAGCGGCCTTGCCAAAACTCGATCCGGTCCGGGTGCAAAATAAACCCGCCCCAATTCGGTGGCAACGGCACTTCGGCGGGAAAATTTTTTTCCATTTCGTTCCAGCGGGCTTCGAGGTCCGCGCGGTCCGCCACGGGGTCGCTCTGGTTGGAGGCCCAGGCGGCCAGGCGGCTGCCGCGCGGACGGGATTTGAAATAATTTTCCGAATCGGCGCGGGAAACTTTTTCAACGCGCCCGGCCACGCAAATTTGCCGTTCCAACTCGGGCCAATAGAACGTGAGCGCCGCATCCGGATTTTCCGCCAGTTCACGGCCTTTGCGGCTGTCGTAATTGGTGTAGAAAACGAATCCGGCCCGGGTGACGCCTTTGAGCAAAACCGTGCGGGCGGAAGGCCGTCCGTTTTGGCCGACGGTCGCCACGACCATGGCGTTCACGTCGGGGGGCGCTTGACCGAGAAAAGCGCGCCATAATTTGAAGAGCGCGATGCCGATGCGCCGCCAATAGGAGGAGGATTTTCCGGCGGCGACCGAGGCAAACCAATTTTCGAATTGGGCCATGGGGTCGGGGGCGAGGTCCGAGCGTTGCAAATCAGCGAGGGCGTAATCCCTGCGAATGTCCGGGATTTTCATGGCGGGTCACATCGCCCGAAAAACGGTTAAGCCGAGAAAAACGACGAACAAGGCAAAGGCCAGCCGGAGGACGCAGCCGACCAGAATGCGCGTTTTGGTGCCGGTGGCCCAATTCAATAAGTCGCGCAGGCGCCAGGGGGTGATGGTGAACCAGATTCCCAAAACGACAAAAAGATACGCCCAATACTGGATGAGCAAGACCCACGGCGACTGGCCCAGATGCGGGCGTCCGGTATCCACCATCAACTTGGCCAGCAACAAGATAACGACGGCGAGTCCGCGGACGGCGAGGAAATCCTGAACATAAATGCACGAGAAGATGCCGACGGCGACAAAGAGGGCGATCATGTAAGGCTTAAAGAGGGAAAAATCGGCGACCGGCTCGACGGAAACATTCCAGGCGAACCAGGCGGTGGCGAGGAGCATGAGGAGGATGCCCACAGGAAGATTCCGGGGAAATCCGCGCGCGGCTTTGGCAAATTTCTCCGGGCTGGCCAGTCCGTAAATCTGCGGCAAACTCATGCCCGCGCCCAATAAAATCGCTAAAAGAGACAAACTCATTTTTGGAATTTAACCATGATTGGACGGGGTTGAACATGAAATTTTAATCTTTAGAACTGAGGTGATTATTCCATAATCCAGACATGAATGTCTTTGTTACGGGCGGAGCGGGCTACATCGGTTCCGTTTGCACAGAAGAACTCCTTGACGCCGGCCATCAGGTCACCGTGTACGATAACCTGACGGAAGGCCACCGCTCGGCGGTGGATTCGCGCGCCACCTTCATCCTGGGAAAGCCGGAGACCAAGGGCGACATCCTGAAGGCCGTCCGGTCCGCCAAGCCGGAGGCCATCATGCACTTCGCCGCGAGCGCGCTGGTCGGCGAGTCCATGACCAATCCCAAAAAATACTTTCACAACAATTTCGTGAACGCGCTCAAGCTGGCCGACGCCGCGGTGGAGTGCGGCGTGAAGAAATTCGTGTTCAGCTCCACCTGCGCCACCTACGGTCCGCCGGACAAGGTCCCGATGACGGAGGATTTGCCGCAACGCCCGATCAATCCCTACGGCGAATCGAAATTGATGTTTGAAAAAGCGCTGATCTGGTACCGGGAGATTTATAAGCTGGAGTTCATCGCCTTCCGCTATTTCAACGCGGCCGGGGCCAGCAAAAAGTTCGGAGAGCATCACCGGATTGAAACCCATCTCATTCCAAACGTGCTGTTTGTGGCGCTGGGGCAAAAACCGCAATGTGAAATTTTTGGCGCGGATTATGCTACACCCGATGGCACGTGCATTCGCGATTACATCCATATCAAAGACCTGGCCCAGGCCCATATCCTGGGGGTGCAAGCCGGCAAGGGTGGGTTTTACAACCTGGGAAACGGCGACGGCTATTCAGTGAGAGAGGTCATTTCCACGTGCGAAAAGGTGACGGGCAAGAAGATCGCGGTGGTGGAAAAGCCGCGCCGACCCGGCGATCCGCCGCGTTTGCTGGCTTCCGCCGGGAAAGCGGCCCGGGAGTTGGGTTGGAAGCCGGCATTTCCGAAGCTGGAAGACATCGTGGCCACGGCCTGGGAGTGGCACAAAAAAAATCCGAATGGTTATCCTGACTGACAATGAAAAGAATCCTGATTGTTGATGACAACTCCATCATTGTAAAAATCTACCGCGAGAAGTTTTTGCAGGCCGGTTTCGAGGTGGAAACGGCCGAAAACGGACTCCTGGCCGTGAAAGCCCTGATGTCGTCGCGGATGGACATCGTGATGCTCGACCTGATCATGCCGTTGATGAACGGCGTGGACGTCTTGCGCTACATCCGGGCGACGAGCGGGTTGAAGGCCATGCCGGTGATCATTCTTTCGGAAGCGTACATGAGCGATCTGGCGCAGGAGGCTTCGAAGATCGGGGTGGAATTGACGCTGTTGAAATCCAGTTGCACCCCGGCAATGTTGCTGGAGGCGGTGAATAAAATCCTCTCCGGCACCGCGTTGGAATTGGATACATCCCACATGCTGGCGGTTCGCCCCAAGACCGAGAAAAGCGCCTGAAGATTTTCAAGATTTTGCTTGCCAAGAGGGGCGGGCGTTCTTCATTTTCTGACATGGCAGCAACGCGCAATCCCGACTTCGATAATCCCTTCTACCAGGCGGCGGACAGCTTTTTCCCCGCGAACAACAGCATCGGCTTGACGTACGATGACATCACCCTGGCGACGCTCTATTCCGAGGTCCTCCCGCGGGACACGCATCTGGACACCATGATCGGCGAGAACCTGCACCTGAACATCCCGGTCATCTCGTCCGACATGGACACGGTCACGGAATCGCGCATGGCCATCGCCATGGCGCTCAACGGCGGGTTGGGGTTGATCCACTACAACCTGCCGGAACGCCAGCAGCTTTCCGAAGTCAGCCGTGTGAAGAACCACGTCCACGGCCTGATCCAGGAGCCGATCAAGGTTTCGCCCAACCAGTTCATCGGCGACGTTCTGGCGATCATCGAACAAAAGAAATTCGGCTTCAGCACGTTCCCGGTCGTGGACGAAAAAGGCAAACTGGTGGGGCTTTTGCCGGGCCACGTCGTCAAGCCGCGCTACGCCAAAAGGAAAATTTCCGAGGCGCTGACCCCGCGGGAACAGGTCCATACGATCAACCAAAAGGAACTGGGCAAGGACCCGATTGCGCGCGCGGACAAGTTTTTCACCGAGCACCTCGGCATCCACAAGCTGCTGGTGGTGGACGACAAGGACAACCTGTGCGGCCTGGTCACCTTGAGCGACGTTGAACGCATCACCCAGGAACGCCTCGCCCAATTCAAGCCGGCCCGGGACGCGCATTTTCATCTGATTTGCGGCGCGGCGGTTTCGGCCACGCGGAATGCCTTTGGCGATCTGGATCGGGAACGGATTCTGAGCCATGTCGGCGCCCTGGTGGAGCGCGGGGTGAATGTGATTGCGGTTTCCACCGCGCACGGACACACCAAGGGGGTGGGCGACACGGTCAAGGTGCTGCGCGACGCGTTTCCCAAATTGCCGCTGATCGCGGGAAATGTGACGAGCGCGGCGGGGGTGGAATTTCTCGCCGACTGCGGCGCCAACGCGGTGAAGGTGGGCCAGGGACCCGGCTCGATTTGCACCACGCGGATTGTCGCGGGCGTCGGGATTCCGCAGATGACAGCGCTGTACGTTTGCTCGCAGGCGGCGGCGAAGAAACGCATTTCGATTCTGGCCGACGGGGGCATTACCAAATCGGGTGACATCGTGAAAGCGCTGACCCTGTCGCAAGCGGTGATTTGCGGCGGCATTTTTGCCGGGTGCAACGAAGCGCCGGGCGAGGTGGTGGAAATCAGCGGAAAATTTTACAAGCAATATCGCGGCATGGGCAGCCTGGCGGCGATGAAAGCCGGCAGCGCGGCGCGGTACGGCCACGAAAAAAATCCGACGCAAAAGGTCGCGGCGGAGGGCATCGAGGCGTTGAAGGAAAGCTGCGGGTCGGTGGACCGCGTGCTGGCCCAATTGATTGGCGGCATCCAAAGCGGCATGGGTTATCTGGGGGCGAAAAACCTGGAGCAACTTCGCCAAAAAGCGCGGTACATCCGGGTCAGCCCCGCCGGAATGCGTGAAGCCGCCCCGCATGACGTGGTGGAATTGAAAACGGGAAATTGACGCTAAAATACAATCGGCACGTTCATCTTTCCGCACTGGGTGCATCGCGAACGATCCACGTCCGGGTCGTCGGTATAGACGTAGCCGCAATTTTTACAGCGGAAGACGCGGTCATCGGTGTGGGTGGGGCCGAAGCGGTGCCGGCGTCGTTCGGAAAACATCCACAGGACCAGCAACCCGCCCAGCGCGAGGGTCACATAGAGGGTGATCAACGAGGAGGTGTTCACGGTTGCGCGGGAAGTGCATTGGTCGCCGAAGCCACGGTGTGCCAGAGGAAAACCATCTGCCCGACGACCGAAGACGGCGCGGGAGCAAAGTGCGCGCCCAGCGCAAAATTGAGCGCCCCCTGGTCCGCGGCATCAAGGCCGCTCGACTTGAGCAACACATCCGAAACCACGTTGCCGTCCGCATCCACCAGAACCTGGACGACGCTCGGCGGCAAAACATCGTTATCCGGCCAGGAGGGCAGTTGGGGGCGGGTGATCAATTGCCTTTGTGCCAGGCTGCCACCGAGGCGAATGGCCGAACGTTCCGCCGACACCGGTCCAAATTGCAGTTCCGACGCCGTGAATTTTGGCGGCGGTTTAAAATCGAGCGGGGTCCGGGAGGGCGAGATGTTTACTTTGGGCGCGGCCAAGGTCCCGCCAAGAGTCGGCGACAGCGACAACGATTGGGGATTTTTCGGCCACTGAAAGGAGTCATTGATATAATCGGCCATTTTCAGAGGCGGCGTATATTCATCCGCGTGGGGCAGCGCGAAAAGCGTGGGGTCGGTCAAGGCGATCAATTCGTTGTCCGGACTGGCAAATTGGAGTTGCGGCGGGCTTTTGACCGGGCGCGGCGCCTCGGGTTTGCGCGCGCCAAAAATGAAAATCAAAATGACATGAACGGCGAAAATGAACACGATCAGCCACAACATGCGCCCGGCGGACCATCCGTTCCCGGCCGGGGGTTGTGCCGGTGCCAAATCCGGTGTGGCGGCGGCATTCATGGACCGGTCGTCCCCGGACGCGGCATCGTGGCCAGCAGCGAGTTTTGAATTCCCGCGTGATAGGCGAGCATCGTCAAATGCACGAGTTGGTCGTACGTCACCGATTTGTCCGCGTGAATGACCATCGTCAGGGCCGGCCCGGCGTTTTTTCTCTCCAAGACCAGGCTGGCGGCCAGTTGGGACTCGTTCGTTTCCACCTGATTCCCAAAATAGTATCGGCCCGCCGAGTCAACCGCCACCGACACGCTCGGCTGGTCGATTCCCGGCAATTCATCCGTCACGGGCAATTGCAACGGGATACCCGGGGTGGGCATGAGCGCCGCGAGCATGAGGAAGATGGCGAACAGAAAAAATACCGCCGCGAACGGCGCCATCTCAAATGGACTGCGAAGCAGGCGCGTGTTGCGCGGAAATTTCATGGCTCCTATTTCTCCGTGACAATATTGACGATTTCCGCCGCCGCGCGTTCCATGTCCAGCACGATTTTGTTGACCCGGCTGATGAGATAATTGTAGCCGGCGTGCGCCGGAATGGCGACGGCAATGCCGGCGGCGGCGCAGACGAGCGCCTCCAGGATGCCGGAGGTCAGGGAATGATCGCCACTGAAACGCGCATAGCCTCCGGCGAGTTGCAACTGCCGGAAGACATCGATGAAACCGAGGACGGTTCCGAGGAGGCCCATCAGCGGCGCGATCTGCGCGATGGTGGCCAGCAGGTTCAGACGTTCTTCAAGCAGGGGCACTTCGGTGAGGCCGGCTTCCTCCACCGCTTCGCGCACCCGTTCGCGGCCCTTGTCGCGGTTGAGAATGGCGGCCTTGACCAGCCGCGCCACCGGCCCGGGCGTGGCATCGCATATGGAGATGGCCTCCACCACGTTGTCGCGCTTGAGCACGTTGCGAACACCGTTGAGAAATTCGACGGAATTGATTTGCGAACGGTGGCAATGCAACGCGCGTTCGACAAAGACGGCAATGGCGGTGGACGCCGCGATGAGAATCAACCAAATCATCGGCCCGCCACTCAGAAGCATTTGCATGAGCTTTTATAGGCTTTTGCGCGCGCAGTGTAAAGATGGGAGATTCCTTTCCGGGCCGGGACCGGATGCTATCTGCTAGCGTCGCGCGCCCGTCTCCGGTATTTTCGGCGCATGGAAAAATCAGACCAATTGCGAGAATTATTCCGGATGCAGAAATCCCTCAATGACCGGATCGGCGTCAAAACCGACGGCATGACTAGGGAGGACAACAAACATATTTAAGCCGATGAGTTGGTTTTCCAAAGGTTCCAATATCCCCGCGACTGCGGCCGCGAAATCCGCGCGAATGAAAGCGATGCTCATGTCGGCGCCGTTCGCATTGATGGGCGTCATCGCGCTCGCCATGCTGCTGCATGACGGAATTCTGGGCGGATTGACGAAGGATTCGGCCATCAAACTCAGCAGCGTGGTGGTGGTGGCCATCGGATTTGTCGTGCTCATTTTCGGGATCGTCGCCAAAAAAACATCGCTGGCCGAGCAATTGAAAGCATCCCTGGCCGAGGATTCGGAAAAGCCGTGGCTCAAGCGTCCGGATTGGGCGGCGGGGCGAATCAAATCCGCCGGCATTCCCGACGCCAGAGCGTACCTGATCATGGGAATTGTCCTGTGTGTTCTGGGCACCATCATTGCCATCCTCCTGGTTTCCGTGGCGTTGCGCACCAGGAGCTACAGTAATCTCGTGGGGCTGCTCTTTCCGCTGGTGGGCATCGCCTTTTTGCTTTCGGTGGTCAAAAAAATCGTCGCGCACCGGCAATTCGGCGACTGTATTTTTGAAATGGCGAAGGTCCCCGCCTCCCCGGGCGGCGCGCTGCAAGGAGCCATCCGCACGACCCGTCCGATGAGACCGGGCCGGCCCCTGCAATTGCAGGTCTCCTGCCTCCGGCGAACGGTCGGCGGCGCGGGCCAGCACCGGCGCGCGGAAGAAAAAATCCTTTGGGAAGACGCGCAGACAGTCAAAGCCGCGGCTGACTCGGCTGCGGGGGGGAATGTGCCGGTGCTGTTTGAACTGCCGCCGGGGCAGCCGGAAAGTTCCCGATTTGGAAATCCCGCCACCCTCTGGCGGCTGGAGGCAAAGATCACCGAGATGAATTTCCATGCCTCGTTTGAAGTGCCGGTCTTCAGGATCGCCGACACTCCGGCCACCAACACCTGAAGCCGCTGAAATTGTGACCAAGCCCAGGATCCCCAAACCCCGGCCAAGGATTTCCGCCCAATGGCGCAAGGATATTGAGCGGGTGCTGATCACCGAGGAGGAAATTGCCGGCCGAATCTTGACGCTGGCGCGCGAAATTGAACGGGATTTTCGGGGACGCGAAATGGTGGTGGTCGCGTTGCTCAACGGCACGTTGATGTTTCTGGCCGATTTGATGCGGCACCTGAACCTGCCGTTGCGCTTGGATTTCATGGGGGTTTCGAGCTACGGCCTGGGCACCGAATCGGGCGACCTGATTTTCACCAAGGAATTGCGCCTGGATGTCCGGGGACGCGACCTGCTGCTCATCGACGACATCCTCGACACCGGCAGGACCATGAGCCGGGTGTTGCCGCGGATTCGCGCCCTCAAACCGCGCCGCATCAAGATTTGCGTGCTGCTGGACAAACCCTCCCGCCGGGTCGAGAACATCCGCGCGGATTACGTGGGGTTCGAGATTCCCGATTATTTTGTGGTGGGTTATGGGCTTGATTTTGCCGAGCGTTACCGCAATCTGCCGTTTGTAGGCGTGCTTTACCCGCATATCTACAGGAAGGTTTCCAAACACGTTGGTCAGAAATAATGGAGCTTAGATTCATCAGCATTCTCGGCTGGTTGACGATGATCGCGGCGGCTTGGGTGATTTCGTAAAACCGAAAATTATTTCCCTGGCAAACTTTCTCTTTGCCTATCCGCAGCGGCATCTGGGCATCGCGAACCCGGCGACATTGCAGACGGTGTTTGGCTGGGTCAACGCGCCCTTTGCGTTTTTGATGGGCATCCGCCCGGAGGATTGCCTGAACGTGGGCAAATCCTGGGCGAACGGATTGTGCTTAACGAATTTGTCGGCTACCTCGATCTGACGAGCCACGTAAAAACCCTCGCGCTGGACCCGCGCAGTTTCACCATTGCAACGTATGCGCTGTGCGGGTTTGCGAATTTTTCGAGCATTGCCATCCAGGTAGGCGGCATCGGTTCCCTGGCGCCGGAACGCCGCAGTGAAATGGCCAGGGTCGGCCTGCGCGCAATGGTCGGAGGGCTGCTGGCGGCATACATGACGGCATCGCTCGCGGGATTTCTGCTATGATTTTTTAATCGCGATCCTCTGACTTCCTCATCCTTCGTCCTTGTCCCCATTCTCGCTTTAAATCCGAAGGGATCCCCGGAACGCCCTGCCGCCATAGTAAGACTGCGCGCCGTTGTGCCCCACAAAGACACGACCGTAGCGGCGCTCACCATAGAGCGCACCACCCAGCATTCTGATTTGAGCAGGCGTTTTCACCCAACTCGACGTCTTCGTATCGAACTCTCCCAGCTTTTGCAGTTCGAAATACTGTTCTTCCGTCAAAATCTCAATGCCCATGGCCGCGGCCATGTCCATGACGGAATTTTTCGGTTTAAATTCTTTCCTGGAGTCCAGCGCTTCCCGGTCGTAACAAAGACTGGTGCGGCCTTTGGGAGTATCCGCGGAACAATCATAAAAAACGTATTCGCCCGTCTTTTTGTCATGACCAACCACATCCGGCTCACCGCCGGTTCTTTCCATTTCATGGAGGGACCATATCTTTTCGGCAGCGGCTTCCAGCTTCGCCAGGACTTTAGCCCATTCCAGACCTTTATGGCGGTTCATATTTTTCTCAAAACGGGCTTTCAACACTCCGAGGAGTTCTTCACGCTGTTTTGGGGACAACTCCTTTTTGTTGCTTTTAATGTTCTTCATAGTTTGGACGGCGCCAGCGCAGGTCTTCCGGCTCAATGAGATGGTTCCCTTGATTGGCTTTCATGAAATTACTAATAACGCATCGCTTTAAGGCTGGCAAGGGGGACGCATGGCCTGAGGCTCGAAAGTGGATTTTAACAGGTCTGCGGACGATGGAAGAAGATCATGATTTGGACCGAGCTTCCCGTGACTCAGGTTTGAAAAAACGGATAAAGTTTTCGCACCGCACGTGAAAACGAATCGACAACCATGGCCTCTTGAAAAGCAAACGCAGCCGTCAGTTTCGGCTGATGGTCCGTCTCGTTGTATGGCTGATTCATTTTCGCCGAGAGCCAGCCCTTGGCGTCGCGATGCAATTCAGGATCATCTGGAGGATCAAGATCAGCAGGCAGACCACAAACTCCCCGGAGGGATCTGGCTGCCGCGAGAAACCATGTCTCATATTCTCGATGTGCCAGGATGACGATAATTGTAACATCCGAACGACAGACCCTTGCCTTCTCCAAAAGCCGTGGCCCTAACTCAGCCGGACATTCATCTTCACAGTCCAAAAGAATCAGCACGCACGAGTTAGGCCAGGGCTTTGTTTTTCTAGCCGCCAGTTCGAGATACTTCTTAAAATAGTCGTCATCGTTGATGAATGATCCAGCCTTCACCCGCAATGCTGGATTTAACCATAATTGTGCATTCGGCTTGGCGTCAGCGATCAAACGCCTTAAAAGAATGGGCACTGCCTGCACTTCACCATGTCCTTCAACGATGGGAGCGATGAAGAAAGAACCGCTCATTGCGCCAGCTCAAAAAGCTTGAGTTGATCATCTTGAACTTCCTTAAATGACTCTGCACTGGGAGTCAGTTGATTTTGGCGGAGCAGTTCGCCGGGTGTGAAAAGTTTGTCTCGAAGCACTGAACGTCCTGCTTCATCAATCGGTCCGATTATCGTCACTCCATCCCGGCTTTCCACGGCGAGGATTGATTCATCCGGAATATTTGAATCATCCAGCAAGTCTGGGCTGTGACTGGTCACGATAACCTGTGAAATTGTGCTGGCTTCCCTTAATGCACCAAGCAGGACTCCGGCCGCCGCAGGATGAAGTGCTGCTTCCGGTTCTTCCAAGCCAACTAGAGGCGGCGCATCGCCGTTGCGGCCGCGCCCTTGAAAGAGAGCGAGCAGAATCCCGAATGCTCGAAGTGTCCCATCAGACATGCTTGAGGCGAGAAAACGCCACGGGTGTTTTTGCCCCTTAACACCTTGCCGGAACTCCAAGGTTTCTTGAGACCCCAAGACCTTCGCATCAACGCCCGAGACGCCCAAGACAATCCGCCCGAGATATTTAGCGATTTCTTCTTTGGTCGGTTCGGACAATTTTGCAAAAACGCTGGCACTGTTCCAACCCTCCCTTGACAACAATTCACCGGCATCCGGTTGTTGCATCTTGGAAATTTCCCGCGGGTTGAGGTTGTAAAAGCTCATCCTTGAAAGCGCGTCGTAAACCGGCCGAAATTCCGGGAGACCCGCCGCTGCAACTAAAAGCAACCGGTCGGATACCGCCGGCGGTAGCACTTCCGCGGACGATTTAATGATTTTGCCATCCCGGACATGGTAGTGCGCTTCATTCAATCTGCCGTTGCCAAACAAAATTTGACACTCTTCATTTTGAACCTCGAAACCTCCGGATGATTTTGCTCCGACTTGAAATGAATAATGACCGAGACTGCCTGTCGGCAGGTCAAAATCGATTCGAATGGCAAAATGGTTCGGATGACCACCGCTCCGGCGACGAACCTCTTTAATCGTTCCCCGGTCGCGGAGTGCATGATCAAGCGAAGTTCTTAAAGCATCAGACGTAAAACGTAGTCCATCTAAAAAATTACTCTTGCCGGATCCATTTGGGCCGACTAAAAAAGTCAACGCACGCAAATCAACGCGACAACTCGCGATGCTTTTGTAGTTTCTAAGCGTGACTTTGGAAATCAACGGCATGTGAAAATCATAGGGTTTATGCGCGTTGCAATCAATTTGATTTCAGGTCGGCTGAAAAATCGAGGTAAAATCACGCCTCGTGTAAACCTCCGCACCTTCGATTGTGCGCGTTTTTTCAACGGTGTTGCCGACAATCGAAAGATGCGTTATGAGTAAATTCATGAAAGCGATTCAAGGTTATCATCTCATCAAGCTCGAAGACCTCCATTGGCGGCCGTCCAACCTGATGCGCATCCCGAACGCGGATTACCTGGAGCGCACGGGAAGCGAGAACATCGGCGCACGGCTCTGGCGGTTGCCACCCGGGAGCGCAAACACGCTGCACAAGCATATCCGCGCGGAAGAGTTTTATTTCGTGCTGGAAGGCACCGGCCGCCTGCGCGTGGGGGACGAGACCTTGACCGTGCCGCGCTACGGCGGCGTACTAGCAGCCTGTCTGACTTAGAAAACGCATTTTTTGTCAGACAGATTGAACTGCCGCAAGGCGTTCGTGTCTGAAACTCATGGCGACCCGCTTTGTTTCGATTGACCGCGACACCCCGCTGCTGCT